>JAVBOI010000075.1:0-29521 GCA_031550695.1 Desulfovibrio sp.
AATTTTTTCGGGTGGCAAGGCGCAAGGCAAAAGTTGGGCGAAGCTGTATCGACATACCGCGAGGTCAACTTTTGCCTTGCAACGCCGCCACACGGGAAAAGGCGGCTGTGCAGCAGGCGTAGTAATGAGGGCTGAGCCTAGGCTGTGCCCGCGAGAACATGCGCCGTTCGCGAAAAACGGAACGGCGCGCCTTCCGTTTACCCGCGCCCGGCGCGAGACGAAATTTTTTCAGCCAGCCAAACAAGCGAGCAGCATGATGACACTTCTCTCTGATTCCATTGCGGACAGCATCGGCAAAGGTTCCTGGATACGCCGGATGTTCGAGGCCGGCATCGCCCTGAAGAAAGAGCACGGCGAAGACGCAGTCTGCGACTTCAGCCTGGGCAACCCGGATCTGCCGCCGCCCCCGGCCGTGGCCGCCGGCATGCGCAAGCTGGCCGAAACGCTTGATCGCCCATTTTCCCTCGGGTACATGCCCAACGGCGGCTACCCCTGGGCCAGGGCGGCCCTGGTCGAACACCTGTCCAAGGAGCAGGGTGTGCCCCTGACAGCCGACGACGTGATCCTCACCTGCGGTGCGGCCGGCGGCCTGAACGCCCTGTTCAAGTCCATCCTGAATCCCGGCGACGAAGTGTTGGGCCTGGCCCCCTATTTTGTGGAATACGGCGCCTATGTCGCCAACCACAACGGATCGTTTCGCGCCGTGCCCACGCGGCCCGACAGCTTTTCCATCGATCTCGGCCTGCTGGAAGCCGCCATCACGCCGAAAACGCGCGCTTTGATCATCAACTCCCCCAACAACCCCACCGGCCAGATTTACAGCCTCGGGGAACTTACCGCCGTGGCCGCCCTGCTGACGGCCAAATCGCGCGCCGCCGGCCGGCCCATCTTCCTGGTGGCTGACGAGCCTTACCGCTTTCTGGCCTATGACGGGGTAGAAGTGCCTTCGCTGCTGTCCCTCTACGACTTTGCCGTGGTGGCCAGTTCCTTTTCCAAAAACATGTCCATGCCGGGCGAGCGCGTGGGCTATCTGGCCCTTTCCCCGCGCATGCCGGAGAGAAATGTCCTGATAAACGGGCTTATCTACTGCAACCGCGTTCTCGGCTACGTCAACCCGCCGGTCGTGGGCCAGCACCTCATGCTGGCCGCCCTGGGCTCTCAGGTGGACGCCGGCATCTATCAGCGCCGCCGGGACGCCATGGCCGAGGTGCTCAGCGCGGCGGGCTACCAGTTTTTTATGCCCAAGGGCGCGTTCTACTTCTTCCCCAAGGCGCCGGGCGGAGACGATGTGGCTTTTGCGGACAAACTCATGCGCCACCTGATCCTGGCCGTGCCTGGCTCGGGTTTCGGCGGTCCGGGCCATTTCCGCCTGGCTTTCTGCGTGGACGAAGCCGTTATCCGCCGCGCTGCCGACGGCCTGAAAAAAGCCCTGCACGGTTGAGGCCTCGGGAGAAAAGATACCGGCGAAAACCGTTCCCCGGCAGGCTGATGGGATACGGAATACAACAGCTGCCAACGCGAGCGGAGTAGCGAGGAACATGGCGGAATTCACCTTTGTCCACGCGGCGGATCTGCATCTGGACGCCCCGTTCCGCGGGGTGAGCGACATGCTGCTGGCTTCCGCCGGCGGCCGGTCCAGGGCCTCCGAACGTCTGGCGCGACTGCTGCGCGAAGGCACGTTCATCGCCCTGCAACGGCTGACGGATCTTTGCCTGCGCGAGCGGGCGGATTTCCTTCTCCTGGCCGGCGACGTTTACAACAGCGCGGACAGCAGCCTGCGCGCCCGCCTGGCCCTGCGCGACGCCTTTGTCCGCCTTGAAGCCGGGGGCGTGCGCGTTCTTCTGGCCCACGGCAACCACGATCCCCTGTCCGAAGCGACTTCGGCCATTCCCTGGCCCGGCAACGTCACCGTGTTCGGCCGCCGGCCGGAAACCCATCCGGTCACGCGCCGGGGCTACACCCTGGCCCTGGTTCACGGCGTCAGCCACGTCGGCCCGCGCGAGAGCAAAAATCTGGCAAAGCTTTTCAAGCGCTCGCCCGCTCTCGCGGCCGGCGGGGAAGCCCTTCAGATCGGTCTGCTGCACTGCGCCCTCACGGACATGTCCGGGGCGCACGCGCCATACGCCCCCTGCACGTTCGGCGATCTGCTCGAAGCGGATATGGACTACTGGGCCCTGGGCCATGTGCACGCCTGCCATGTGCTGGAGCGCGGGGGCGGGACGCTGCCCGGCTATTTTACCGATGCCGGGCGGGAAGCGCCTTTGGCCCGGCCTTTTGCCGCTTATCCCGGCAGTTTGCAGGGCCTGCACGTCAACGAAACCGGCCCGCACGGCTGCCTGCGGCTCAAGGCGGACGGCCGTGGCGGCCTGAAGGCCGAAGCCGTGCCCCTGGCCCCGGTGCAATGGGAATCCCTGCGCCTGGAAGTCCCCCAGGACGTTTCCGATATTCCCGCCCTGGAAGCCCTGCTGCTGGAAAGGCTGGCCGGGCTTTCGCCCAGGCGGGCGGAGGCCTTTGGCGGCAACGGCCCGGAAAGCGAGGCCGAACCCGCCGGGACGCGGGAACAGGCGGAGCATGACGCCCCGCGCCGTTACCCGCCTGAAGCCGTTATCGTCCGCCTTGCCCTGGCCGGGCGCTCCGGCCTTGATCACGAACTGCGCGCGGGCGGAGCGGCCCAAGCCCTGAGCGAACACCTGAATGCGGAACTGGAAAGCGCCGGCCTGTGGTTGCGCGACGTGATCGTCGATACCCGTCCCCTGGCGGATATCGAGGCCAGCAGGGAGAGACCGGATCTGGCGGGCGAAACCCTGCGCCGGGCCTTCAGCCTGCAAAACGATCCGCAAGCCCTGGCCCAGGTCGCTGAGCAAAGCCTGGCCCCCCTGTTCCAGCGGCCGAAACTGCGTAAACTCCTGTCCCTGCCCGACGACGAGGAACTGCCCCGCCTGGCCGAGGAAGCGGCCCTGCTCTGCCTGGACCTGCTGGAGGGCGAGTAGTGTTCATCGAACGCCTGCACATAGATCGCTTCGGCATTCTGCACGATCAGGAGGTCGCGGGCCTGTCGCCCGGCCTCTGCCTGTTTCTGGGCCGGAACGAGGCCGGCAAAAGCACCTGCCTGAATTTTTTCCGCAGCATGCTGTTCGGCTACAGACGCGGCAACCGCACCCTTGATCCCATGACGGAACAACGCGGCCGGAATCTGGCCGGCGGCTCTTTATTTCTGCGCGCCAGGGAACAGGGGCTGATCACGCTCGCCCGGCGGCCCGGCAGCCACGGCGGCATTGCGAGCATAAGCGACGAATTCGGCCGAACCCTGGACGAAGGGCTGCTGCAACGCCTGCTCGGCGGCCTGACCGTTGAGGTGTTCGACAATATTTTTGCCTTCAGCCTGAAAAATCTCATGGATTTGTCGACCCTCAAGGGCGACAGCGTGCGCCACGCCCTGCACGGCGCCGCCTTTGGCCTGGGCCTGCGCTCGCCGGCCCAGGTGCTCAAGGAACTTGAGGACCGCATGAGCGCCCTGCTCAAGCGCGACTCCGTTTCGGCCTCGGCCGCCATCAACAACGCCGCCCGCGAACTTGCCGACCTGCGTGAAGAGTTACGCGCCCGTACCCCGGACATGGACGCCTACAACGAACTTCAGAAGCGCCTGGACAGCCTTGAAACAACCCTGGGCGGCCTGCACGCTGCCCGCGCTCCCAAAGAAGGCGAACTGCGGCGGGTGCGCCGGCTTCTGGCCGGGTGGGAACAGTGGGAGGAAGTGCGGCGCGTCCGGGAGGAACTGGCCGGATTGGGCGGCCGACCGGCTTACATGCCGGGCGTCGGCGCCAACGATACGAAAATCGCCGGGGCAGAGCCCGAAAAAGATGGCGCGCCCGCCGGCGGATCGGAAAATGAGGCTGTTTTCGCCCCGGACGCGGTGCAGCGCCTTGACGCCCTGCTCGCCCAACAGGAAGAGCGCCTTGTGGCCGAGCGGGAGGCCGAACGGGCCTGCGCCCTGCTGCGGGCGGACATGGAAATTCTGGCCGCCTCGAGCGTCCTGGCCGATCTGCATCCGGCAACGCAGAGCCTGCGCGAGCGGAAGGGCCGATGCCGGGACGAGGCCGGACAACTGCCGGCCCTGGAACAGGAATGCGCCGGCCTGACCCTGCTTCAGGAGCAGACCCTGGCCCGCCTTGGTCCGGGCTGGAACGCGGAACGGGTTTTCGCCGCCGACACATCGGTGTTCAGCCAGGAGACCGTGGCCCGCCACGGCGCCGCCCTGGCCGAGCGGGAAGCGGCTGTGGCGCGGGCGGAGCAGGAAAAGGCCCGCCTTGGCGAAGAGCTTGCCGAGTGCCAACGTCAGGAAGACGCGGCCCGCCGGGCCGTGCAATCGCTTGCCCGGCCGGAGCATTCCCTGCCGGAAAAAACGACGGTGGACGGCGTCATGGCCGGCCTGGTCCAGGCCCGCGCCGCCCTGGCCGAACTGCCCCGGCTGCGCGAACGGGCCGCCCAGGCGCGGGCCGAAGCCGATCGCGCCCGTGGCGATATCGATCCCGCCTGGACAGCGGCCGACCTCGAACGATTTGACACCTCTCTGAGCGCCCGCCAAAATCTGGCCGGGCTCGGGGACGCCATCGCCGGGGCCGAGGCCCGTTGCGCCGAGGCCCGCCGCTCCCTGCGCCTGGCCGAGGAAGCGGCCTCCCTGGCTGAAGACAAAACGGCGGTACAGGAACAGCGGTGCGCCCAGTATGGAGATCTGCCCGACAGTCTGGCCCTGGAAGCGCGCTACGGCCTGCTCCGGCAAATCGAACGCCTGTCCATTGAACTGGCGGCGGCCCGCCGCGATTGCGAATCCGCCGGCCGGGCCGTGAGCGAGCACGAGGCCTCTTTGCGGGCAGGCGGCATACAACGCCTGGCTGCTCTGGCGCGCAACCCTTTTGCCCTTGCCTGCGCCCTGCTGTTTTTGGCCGGCCTGGGTTTTGTCGGCGCGTTGGCTCTGGCCGAAGCGGCAATTTTTCTTTACGTCGGGGCGGGCTTGTCGGCGCTGGCGTTTGTCGCCTGCCTGTTCTGCTGCGCCGGCGGATTTTCCGGGCGGAATCCGGACCGGGCCGATGCCGCCTCGCTGCGCTACGCCCATTCCCTGGCCGAGTCGCGGCGGCAACTTCTGGCCAGGGCTCTGGCCGGGCTGTCGGCCAATGCTTCGCCCTGGCTGAACGCCGCTTCCCCCGGCGAACCGGGCGAGGCGGACATCGAGCGGGCCTTGCGCCTTCTGGAAAACCAGGGGCAGAAACTGGCCCTGCTGGAACGGGAGCAACAGGAACTTTTCAGCGCCCGGCGCGCCCTTGCCTCGGCCCGGGATCGACATGAACGCGCCGCCGAAGAGGAGCGGAACGCGGACAACGCTCTGGCTTCGGCCTTGGAAGCCTGGCGGGAGCACCTGGAATCCGCGAAGCTCTCTCCGGCTGCGCGGCCGGAAGCGGCGGCCGGAATATTTGACCGCGTGGCCGCGGCCAGAGCCCGCGCCGCTGTGGCCCTGGAGGCGGAAACGGCTGAAACCCTGGCCGTGGAAAGTATTGCCGCCTGCCTGCGGGAAGCCGGCGGGATTCCCTTTTTCGCCGCGTTTCTGGATGCCGGTTCAGAAGATCTTCCGGCATCCGGCGGACGGCCGAATCCGGATTCCGGCGCGCGCCAGGAAGATATACCGGCTTTACGACGAGTTCTGGCGGCTCTTGAGCGGGCTCTGTCCACCTGCCGGCAGGCAGAGGCAGCCGAACAGGAACGGCGCGGGCTGCTCTCGGTCCTGAACGAACGGGCGGAAAATCGCGCGCGCGCGGAGCAGCGCCTGGCCAGGGCCGAAGAATCGCTGGCAACGGCCGGGAGCGCCCTGGAAAAAACGCGGACCGGCTGGGCCGACTGGCTGGCCGGTTTCGGCTTTGCCGCCGGCTTGAGCCCGCGCGGCGCGGCCGAGGCCCTTGAGGCCATGCTGGCCTTTATCGCCCGCGAAAAAGAACTCCGGGCCGGACAGGCCGCACGGGCGGCCGCGATGCGAGATCTGGAAGACTTTGTGCGCGAAACGGCCCTGCTGGCGCACCGGGCCGGCCTTGCCCCGCCCGCCGGGACGCGGGTGGAGCCGTGCTCCCCGGAAGATGCGGCGGCGCCGGCACAGGCGGTTGCCGACGGGCGAAAGGAACCTTCCGCAGAAAATACCCCCGAATACGGCGAAAGTTCCGATCAATGCGTTTGTTTCATTGCCAAGCAGCCGATCCTGTCACTTGTCCCGGCGGCCCTGCATGTGCTTGACGCCCTGTCGGCCGTGACGGAAACCGCTGCCCAGGCGCGCAACCGCCTGCTGGCAAAAGAGGAACAGCTTGCCGGCCGCTTGGGCGAGCATGCGCGGGCAAAGACCGCCCTGGAACTCAACCGGGACGCTGTGGCCGAATTGCTGGGCGGCGCCGGGGTTTCGGCCCCCGAGCATTTCCGGACCGCTTTTGCCCGTTTCCAACGCCTGGAAAACCTGCGCTCCAGGGACCGCTCCCTGCTCGCGGGCATGCGCGGCCTGGCGGCGGAAGAGGGCACGGGCGTGGCCGACCTGCTGGCCGACCTTGAGCGGAGCAGTCTGGCCGACCTGCGCGAAGAAGAGGAACGGCTCGGCGAGGCATTGGCCGCCATGGAGCGGGAAACGCGGGAGCTTTCCGTGGAGCGCGGCCATCTGCTTGAACGCCGCGACGCCATGGCCGGGAGTGAAGGCAGCGGAGCGCTACGGCTGCGCGAAGCCGTGCTGCGCGAGGATTTGCGCCGTTTTTCCCGTCAGTGGAGCGTGCTGGCCCTGGCCAGGGATTTTCTGCTTGCGGCCAAAACCCGCTTTGAGGAAGAAGGGCAGCAGGGCGTGATCCGCTTTGCCGGCGACCTGTTCGCGGCCATCACGGACGGGGAATACGCCGGCGTGGCCGCCAGCCTGGACGGTGACGCCTTTATGGCTGTGCACCGCTCCGGCGACCGGCGCGATCCGGAACGGCAACTCAGCCAGGGCACGCGCGAGCAGCTCTACCTGGCCCTGCGCCTTGCTTATGTCAAGAACCATGCGGCCAAGGCCGAACCCTTGCCGGTCGTCATGGACGATATCCTGGTGAACTTCGATCCGGTCCGGGCCGCCAACACCGCAAAAGTGCTGGCGGAATTCGCCCGTGACAACCAGGTGCTCTTTTTTACCTGTCATCCCGGCGCCGCGGATATGCTGCTTCAGGCGGCCGCCGGCATGAACGCCGCCGGGCCGGCCCCGGCTTTTTACAGCGTCAGCAAAGGCGAAATCCGCCGCGAGACCACGGCCTGAAACCGAGCGGCGACGGGAATGCCGCCGACTGTTGACAAAGCCATATTTGTCGAAGCCAGCTTGATCGAAGTGGGGCGCTGCCCCACGCCCCGCAAGGGGGCAGCGGCCCCCTTGGCCCGCGCATTTGGGGCATTCCAGAGTTTGTCATCAATCCGAGTGTGTATTTTTTCTTTTGGAGGTACTGATGCGCATTTCTGAAAACGGCTTTTTCCCCTGGCTGCTCTGGGCTCTTTTCAAATGGAACGGCACGATCGATCGGGTGCCCTATGCCGGCGCGCTGTTGTGCACCTGGATCCTGGCGACTGTGTATATGTTCCTGCTGGGCATGTTTTGCGCGCATGTCTTTTTCCCGCCGCCCGAAGGGGTGGCCCTGGATGCGGAATACGTACTCCAGGTGCTCCGCTCCGGGGGGGTGCTGCGTCTTGCCCCGCTGCCCGTGGCCATTGTGGCCGTTTTGCGGGACGCCAAACGCCTGCGCAGCATGGGCGCCTTTCCCTGGATTGCCGCGGTTATGGCCCTGCTGGATATCATACGCCCGGACATGCCGGAAGCTGTCGGAAAAGTATTGGGACTGGCCGGTCTGGCCTACCTGCTCGTTCTGCTCCTGATGCCGACCAGAAGCGCGGCCGGGCCGGCGCGGCGGGGTTTTCCGACCCGGCCTGGCGGCGGCGACGGCCCCAGACGGGTGAGCGGCAAGGAGCTGACCAACTGGCGACAAATCTCCCCGGCGTCGCGCCAAACCCCGGGTGAAACCCCGGAACAGGAACAAAGCGGCAGCGAGGAAAAAAACCGGGAATAGAGCCGCGCAGCCGTTCCCTTCCCTGGCTGCAAAGACCGCTTGCTGCCGAACCCGCCCGTGAGGCAAAGGCATTGCAGCGCGGTCCGGCAATGCCGTCATGCCGCTACTCCGCTTTTTCTTCCAGCAAGAACGCGGGTGAGCAAAGGCGTACGAAGCGGTTTTCGCGCTGGCGGATTATTTTCAATCCCGTCGGCGCGTCTTATTTGAGAGAGATAAAAAATTTCATTTTCAATTGAAAATGAAATTGACAATCAAAACCGATTTAGCGTACTTCTACCCCACCGAACGTACGCTTCTCGGTTGGCGAATCGCCTTTCATGTCTGGCCGGTTACCGGAAAGCGGCGCGCCGGGCTTTTTTTCCCAAAGCTGTTTCACAGCAAGAATTTTACGCTCTACTGTTCATGCGCGATTCAGGCGAAGCGCGCCAAAACGGGCGTGGGCTTCGCGCAAAATCCGCTTGGGCACGGGCACGAGTAAAAAATAGCGATATTCTACCCACACCATCATTTTTTCCCGGTAACGGGCGCAACAAGGAGCTTGTCATGCAAAACAATTACTGGAAATACGGCCTCACCCTCGGCGCGGGCATTGCCCTTGGCGCGCTGGGCGCGACCCTTTTGTCGCGCGGTTCCATTGATCTGAAAAAAGCCATGGCCACGGTTCTCAGCCACGGTATGGACCTTAAGGACAAAGCGTCCACCCTTGTGGAAACGGCCAAGGAAAACATGGACGATCTGGCCGCCGAAGCGCGCCAGGTGAGCGAAACCCGCAAGGAAGAAGGCAAGTCGTAAGCCGCCTTTCTTTTCCTGCTGCGCGGCCGTGCCCCGGCAAACGGCCCGGCCGCGCGACACCACAATAAGAAATGCCTTTATCAATCAGGCACGGCACGGCCTCCGCCGAAGTGTCATGCTGAAAAAAGTTTTGAGAATATACCATGAGCCAACAATCCTTTTCCGGCGAAACCTCCCTCCGTCTTCACCGCTCCGACTCCGCCCGCAAAGGAATCGTCCCGTTCCCAAGCGGCTCAAGCCCGGTGGCGGCTCAGAATACAGCGGCGGCGGCAACCGCCATCCGACGGCAGCGGTCGGAAGCGTCGGCCCTTGCCCTGCTGCGGCAGGCGCGTTTTGCGCTGGTTCACGAACTGCCCGGCCGCATGCGCCTGCGCCCGTGGGGCTTTAGGCCCGAGACGCGGGCGTTGGAAGTCTCCCTCCGAAACCTGACCCACGCCCTGGCCGGCGCGGACGTCACCCTTTCCCCGCGCACCGGCAGCCTGCTTATCCATTACGACGGGCAGGAGGCCAGGGGAAGAATCATCAGACTGTTCGACCTGAAAACGCTTCAGCCGGCGCTGCCCTCCCCGAAAGGGAAACGCCTGGCTTTCCCCGCGCCCGCATCAGCACCCGGAGAAACCGCTTCCGCGCTGCGCGTGGCCCCGGCCACAAACGCGGCCCGCGCGCGCCAGTCCGGGGATGCCGAGCCAGAGGTGAGAAACCCCGTTCCGTTCAAGACGCTCAGTTTCTTTTTTCCCCGGCTCGTCAGCGGCGCCATCGCCATTCTGCGCGCCCTGCCCTATCTGTTCACCGGGCTGAAAGCCCTGCTGCGCGGCCGGCTGGACCTTGAGGTTCTGGACGCGTCCGCCCTTCTTGTCTGCATACTCCGGCGGGATTTTCGCTCCTTAAGTTCCATCGTCTTCTTTTTCGCCCTTGGCGAATACCTGGCCGACTGGACCAAAAAGAAGTCGCGGGCCAGCCTGGCGGAAAGCCTGGCCTTGAATATCGATCAGGTCTGGGTGCGCGTGGGCGATCTGGAACGCCAGGTGCCCCTGGCCGAAGTGGAGGTGGGCGACGTGGTGGTGGTCCGGGCCGGCACAGTGCTGCCCGTGGACGGCACGGTACTTGACGGCGACGGCATGGTGAACCAGTCCTCCATGACCGGCGAAGCCATGCCCGTGCACCGGACCAAAGGCGCCACCGTTTACGCCGGCACCGTGCTGGAGGAAGGCGAACTGGCGATCACGGCCTCCGGCGTCGGCGCTAACACCCGCGTAACGTCCATCCTGCGGACCATAGAGGAGTCGGAAAGCGTCAAGGCTTCTATCCAGGGCAAATACGAGCGCGTGGCCGACGCCATTGTGCCCTATAATTTTTTGCTCAGCGGCGCGGTTTACGCCGCCACCCGCGATCCTATGCGGGCCGGCTCCGTGCTGCTGGTCGATTACTCCTGCGCCATCCGCCTGGCCACGCCCCTGGCCATTTTCACGGCCATGCGCGAAGCGGCCGAACATGGCGTGCTGATCAAGGGCGGCAAATTCATGGAAGCCCTGGCCGAAGCCGACGTGGTGGTGTTTGACAAAACCGGCACCCTGACCGAGGCCCGCCCGGTGGTGGCGGAAGTTGTCCCCTTTGGCGAGCACAGCCGCTCCTGCGTGCTGCGTCTGGCCGCCTGCCTTGAGGAGCACTTTGTCCACCCCGTGGGCCAGGCCGTGGTGCGCGCCGCCGAGGCCGAAGGCTTGAAACACCGGGAAGAACACACCCAAGTGGAATTTATCGTGGCCCACGGCATTGCCTCGCGCTGGCGCGATCAGCGGGTGATTATCGGCAGCGATCACTTTGTGCTGGAAGATGAAGGCATTCCCATCACTCCTGAACAGCAGGCCGTGGTGGAGGCCGAGTCCGCGCGCGGCCGCTCCGTGCTCTATCTGGCCATTGGCGAAGCCCTGGCCGGCCTGTTGCTGATCGAGGACAGCATACGGGAGGAAACCCGTCCCGTTGTCGAGGCCCTGCGTCAGGACGGCGTCAAGCGGGTGATCATGCTCACCGGCGACGGCGAGCTCACCGCCGCCAACATTGCCGCCAGGGCCGGCATTGACGAATACCGCGCCCGCCTGCTGCCCGAGGCCAAGGCCGCCTTTGTGGCCTTGCTGAAAAAGCAGGGCTACAAGGTGATGATGGTGGGCGACGGCATCAACGATTCGCCGGCTCTGTCCGCGTCCCATGTCGGCGTGGCCATGGCCGAAGGCGCGGACATGGCCCGCGAAGTGGCCGACGTGGTGCTGGTGAACGGCCGGCTCGAGGGTCTGCTGCTGGCCCGGCGGCTGTCGCGTCTGGCCCTTTCGCGCGTGCGTTCCAATTTCCACACCTCGCTGCTCTGGAACAGCCTCTTTCTTGCCGGCGGCCTGCTGGGGCTGCTCAGGCCGGGGTTGTCCGCCCTGCTGCACAACGCCACCACGGCGGCAATCGCCGTGAACAGCGTCCGCCCCTTTTTGCCGGTCCTGCACGAACCCACGGAATTATCCAGCGCCGGCGGCAAAGCATAATCCCTCATCACAAGGAGATAATCATGATCGCCAGTTTCATAGAAGGCCGCGTCCGGTTGCGGGCCGATGCCCTCAAGAATCCGGAAAAGCTGAAACAGTTGGAAGACGCGGTCAAAGCCCACGACGGGGTGCTGAGCACCCTTGCCAACCCCAGAACCGGCAGCCTGCTGGTGGAATACGATCCTACGCGCGTGCCCAAGGAAAACCTGCTCATGGCCGCCGAGCTTCTGGAACAGGAACTCGATCTCGCGCCGGACACAAAAGAAGAGGGGAAAAAGCTGGTCCAGCTCATGAACCCCAAGGCGGAAATGGCCCTGTTGGCCGGTTCGCTGGCGTTCACCATGCTTGGCGGCGTGGTGAACAAGCGTTTGCATCTGGCGGCCGGCGGTCTGTTTCTGCTTGCCTGCGCCGGGCATCTTTACAGCCACAGACGCCGTTTTCCCCTGCCCGGCTGGCTGGCCTCCGCCAAAAAACCGCGTTGCGGCTGCGCCAAAAAACGCGCGCGCGCAACGGCATGAGCGAAAGGGTTCCATCGTTCCGCGATCTGGCCTTTTGAAAGGAATAGTATAAGAATGTTTTTTCGGCGTGTTTCGCCTGACGGCGACCGGGTGCCCTGGTCGCCGTCAACGTGTCTGAAGGCGCGTTTTTCCACGCGGCAACGCACAACCGGACAGAACGCATGTTGAAAAAATATGTGATCGCCCTCTGCCTCGCGCTCCTGCTGACGGCTGCCGTGATGACGGGATTGATCACACAGCCGGTTTTCCGGCCGTCGGCCCAGGCGCCCTCTCCGGCCGTGGACCCGGCCATCCTTGAAACCCACGTGCGGGTGCTGTCGGAAATGCTGCACCCGCGTTGCTATGATCACCCGGACAATCTTGAGGCGACCGCCCGGTATATCGAACGGCATTTCGCCGCTGCCGGCGGGCGGACGCAAGTACAGAAGTTTCCCGTTGACGAGTTGGAATACAGTAACGTTGTCGCGGAGTTCGGCCCAAAAGACGGGCCGGCGCTTATTGTGGGCGCCCACTATGATTCCGAGGGCGAAACGCATCTGGAACCGCCCCACTATACCCCCGGCGCGGACGACAACGCCAGCGGCACGGCCGCCCTGCTGGCCCTGGCCGATCTGCTGGGCCGGCATCCGCCGGCGAAACGGGTGCAGCTTGTTGCCTACTGCCTGGAAGAGCCGCCTTTTTTCGGAACGGGCAAAATGGGCAGCGCCGCGCACGCGGCTCGGCTCAACCGGGACCGCGTTCCGATCATCGGCATGATTTCACTGGAAATGGTGGGATATTTTTCCGACGCGCCGGGCTCGCAGACCTATCCAGCCGCGATCATGAAGCTTCTATACCCGGACAACGGGAATTTTATCGGCGTTGTCGGCCGGTTTCAGGACATGGGCCTGACGCGAACGGTCAAGGCGGCCATGCTTGGGGCCTCGGATCTGCCTGTCTTTTCCATAAACGCCCCGCCCCTTGTGCCGGGCATTGATTATTCCGACCACCGCAACTACTGGCCGTATGGCCACGAAGCCGTGATGATCACAGACACCGCCTTTTACCGGAACGTTCACTACCACGAGAGCGAAGACACGGCGGACACGCTGGATTACAAGCGTATGGCCAAGGTGGTTCAGGGAGTGTTCGCGGCCGTCGTGGCCCTGACGAGCGCCGGGAACTAGAGCATTTCACGAATGAAATGAGTGAATTGCTCTGCAAGGATTTGTCCTCAAATCCTTGCCGCGAAAGAGGCGTAGGCGGCTCGCGGACACAGGCCCTGTGCCTTGCCCGCCGGTAAGCGACTTTTTTCAAGCGTTAATTGCCCTAAAAGAAAAGTCGCCCGCGCGTGGGCAAACCCGGAGCGGCACCATTCCGGCGGCGGCGCCGGCGTATTTCAGCAGGGCATACGCCGTGGCCGAGGTCTGTATGACAACGGAAAAACCGAAGGCCGCCGCCAGGATATGGATGGCCGCCCCGGTGGAAACCCCCAGGCTGGAGGCGAACCCGACCATGCGCCCCTGGGCGATGGTGCGGGTGACCACGTAAAAAACGTCCGGCCCCGGCGCCATGACAAAAAGAACGGTAGCGGCCAGAAAGGGCAGTATGGCGTCGGTCATGTTCGCGGCTCCTCGGGGTGCGGTTCCGGGCTGTCCGGCCCGCTTTCGGCTTTGTCTTCAGCCTCGTGCCGCATGGCGGCCGGCGCGGGCGGGACGTCGTTTTGCGGAGCATACGACCAAGCGCCGGCCTGTTCAACCCCATCGCCGTCAAAAACTTCAATGCGATTTTTGCCTCTGGCCTTGGCAAGGCCGGAAGCGGCGTCGGCACTTCGGGTCAGTTCTTCCAGATCCCGGCCGTGCTGCGGGTAAAAGGCCACGCCTATGCTGGAGCTGATCGGGGCCGGCGATGTTTCGAGCGTGTTCAGGCTGGCCAGAATGCCCTGCATGATGGCCACGGCCCGGTATCTGTGCGGCAAAAGCACGATGAACTCATCGCCGCCCACTCGGCCAAAAACAGCGTCTTTGGGCAGCAGCCGCTTGGTTTCGTTAACGAAGCTCGTCAGAACCAAATCACCTTGCTGGTGCCCCAGGGTATCGTTGATACGCTTGAAGTTATCCAGGTCCATAAAGACGAGGGACAGGCTCTTGCGCTGCTCCTGGCAGGCCGCCACCAGCTCTTTTCCCAGCCGGTCCATCTTGCGGCGGTTATAAATGCCCGTGAGCGGATCGCAGTCGGCATAGAAAACGATCACCGACTCGTGCTCCTTGCGCGTGGTGATGTCCGAAAGCGTGCCCCCCAGGACAAAGCGCCCCCTTTCCACGTGTGACTTGAGACGCAGGAGCACCCAGCGCACCCCCTCGCCGTATTTGATTCGTATTTCCGTTGAAAAGGCAATGGGTTGCCTCTTAGTGATGGCCTCCCGCAGGGCGAGGAGGCCATCGCGATCCTCGGGGACGGCGGCGGAGGTAATCGAGAACAGCAGTGCGTTCAGGTCGTGATCAAGCGAGGCATCCAGATCCAGGATGGCGAAGAACCTGGGCGAGAGAAACAGAACTCCCGTGGCGTCATCGTAATAAATGATGCCGTCATCGGCGCCTTCCACGGCCATCTGGTACTGTTCCCTGCTGGTATCCAGCTTGGCCACGGTCTGCCGCAGTTCGCGGCTGAGTCGGGAATGCTTGCGCAGCAGGCTGACCAGCACAGCGGAAAAAATCGCCAGCACCAGCAGGCCCATCACCATGCCGGCAAGGACCATAACGGTGCTCTTTTGCTGTTTGCGAAGATATTCCGCGCTGTTGGAACCGAAATACGATCGGTAGAGAGACTCGAACTGGCCGTCGGACTTTATTTCCCTGATCCGCCGGTCGATGAACTCCTTCAGTTCGATATGTTCGGACATGGGCCGCATGGCGTAACCCACGGGTTTAACAATTTCCAGCTCTTCGTGATACACGGTTTCAGAAAGCGCGTTGGCCTTGATCAGCACGGAACTGGCCGCGAGCCGCTCGTCCAGCCAGATGTCTATTTCTCCGGACATCAGGGCCCGCATGGCGCTTTCCTGGCTGCCATACACGGTAAAATCCCGGTTTTCGACATAGCCCCGCTGCCTGAGCATGGCCGCGGGAAACTTGTAACCCACGATGCCCACTTTGTATTTGCTCAGTCCGGCGATATCAAGCTTGCCCACGCCAGGCAGGGTAAAGGCACCCCAATGGTATTCGAAAACAGGATCGCTGAAGATATATTCCGCCGAGACTATGGGATCGATGATCCGCCAGCCTATGATGTCCCAACTCTTGTCACGGAGTTGGCTGGGAATCTGGTTTATCTTCCAGTCCCGCTCCTGGTAAAAAATTTCGTATCGCGAATCTTTGAATATGGCCCGCGTGACGTCCACCTCAAAGCCGCCGTATTCTTCACCAATCCTGATGCGGTAGGGGCTGAAGCCAAAGTCCGCGGCATAGACGAGCGTATGCTTCTCGTGGGTGCCGCTGTCGGCGGCGACCGCCGGGCCGAAGCAACAAACGAGAAACACTGTGAAAAAAAACGACCTGACAGCGTTTTTTATCATCTTTTCCTGCCGAGAGAAGGGGAGAGACTGACGGAGAACTTTCGAAATGCGGCCACCCCGCCGCAACAACGGGTGTATGATATACCATTACGCGCCGTCTTACCAGCGGTCAAAACGCGGTATTCCGGCAGGACAAGGGAATGCTGCAACGATGCGCATTGGCTGTGAATATATATGAGAAAGCAAAAGCATAAATAATAACTGTGAGTTGCCATCGTAGAATATACTTTTTTCGGATTGCAAAAATACGAAGACTCGCAATACGTTTTCCTCAAAATTCCGGGCGGACTGACGTTCATCGCGACAACGGTCCGACGTCGTTGCGCTCGCGCGTGTCTGGACACGGAGCCAATCCGCTGATAGCTTGCGACCGCACCGCGCGACAGGAGAAAACGAGACCGTCGCCCCGCCGAAGGGGAATGTGCGGGGCAGCTATACCTTTACGGGGAATAATGATGAGGAAGGCTTCCGCGCTCACTATCGCCGTTCATGGGATTATTCCCCTGCTGCTGTCGCTGTGCGCCGTAATCGGCGCTCTGCACAGGGTGTATATTTTCGCTCCCAATGACTGGGATTACGGGATTTTTTCCAACCTGCTCTGGAACTTCGCCCACGGCAACGGCTGGCTTATGTCCCTCTATACGGGGCTGCCCCAGGTGAATTTTCTGGCGGACCATCTGGCCCTGCTCGTGCCGTTTCTGTCTCCGATATTCGCTCTGTTTTCCAGCCCCTATACGCTTTCCGTCCTCCACGGCCTGGCCTTTTCCGCCACCTATTTTCTTGCCCCGCTTCTGGTTCGGGAGATATGGCGCACCGCCGGCCGGCGCGACTACGAACGGGCGGCCATGTTTCTGCTGCTCGTGCTCGCGGTTTTCAAGGGATTCAACGGCGCCTGGCGTTTTCAGGCCCACATGACCACTCTGGTCATGCCCGTCACGCTCATGGCCCTGATAGCCCTGCACAGGCAAAAACTTCTCTGGGCCGTATGCTGCGCGGTCATTGTCGCCCTGGCCCAGGAAAGGGCCTCGGTGGCCGTATTCGGCATCGGCCTTTATGCCATGGGCATTACACGGAACATCCGGGCCGGGGTTCTGCTGTGCCTATTTTCCACCCTGTACTTTATTCTGGCGGTAAAGCTGGTCATTCCCTCTTTTCAGCCTGGTTCGGGCAGCTACATATACTCCGGCTCCATCCGCCCTTTTGTTGATCTGCCAGCCAAAGTCTGGTTTCTGGCCCTTTTTGTCCTCTACTGGCTGCTGCTTCCCCTGTGCGGCAAAAAAGCCGCTTTCGTCGCCTGCTGCGCCCTGCCCGTGCTGGGCCTGGGGCTTGTCTCCAACAGGGAGTCCATGTACAGGTTCGGCCACCACTATCAGGATTTGCCCACGGTGTTTTTTCTGGCCTCGGCGGCGCACGGCCTGTTGTGGCTGACGGGCCGGGCCTGGTTTGCGCGGCTGCCCAAATACGCGCCGGCGGCAGCGGCGGCGGCCGGCATCGTCGCCTCCGCTTCCACCGGGTTGCTGCACATTCCGCCGCTCGTCGTCCTGACCATGGAACGTTCTCCAGCCGTGGTCAGACTGAACCGGGATATGGCGCGCTACGCGGATATTCCCGCGGAAATTTCCGTTTTCGCCACTTCCGGCGTCGGGCCGCGTCTCGCTTTGCGGGAGCGGCGCTATTTCATCACGCCGGAACGCGCGAAATTGCCGTTCACCTCCAGCATGGTCTTCGTGGCCCCTCAGCTTTCCACCTTTCCCTATGACGACGTGAGCCCGATTCTGCGCGATCTGGACGCCAACCCCAGCCTCAGGCTAACGGAAAAAACGGACCAGTTGCTCGTCTACTCAAGCCACGACATAAGCGGCGCTTCCGGCCGGACGATTCCGGCTCCGGATCAAGAGCCGCCGCAGTTGCCCAAGAACGCCCGCACGCCATAATTATCTCTCTTGCTTCGTATTTCGGCCCGGTTGACCGAATATCCTTAGTTTCGCAGCCGCCGGGCTTGTTCGCATTCTCTTTCCATAGCAGCTTTTCTCTTTCTTTTACTTGCCGGCCTGTGCTATGGTGACGATGAAATGTCTGTCGCGAACGGGTATTGCCCGCCAGGAGGATGCCATGGCCACCGCCCAGCCCAAGTCTTTGCTCGACGAGGAAACCCAAAAATTTCTCACGGAGCGTTTTTCCGCAATGCGAGGGGATGTTGAAATCCACTCTTTTGTCAGCCGGCAGGCGGCCGAGTCCGTCTCTCCGGCCCCGTCCGGAAAAGGGAACGGGGGCGAGCCGAAGCCGGAAGCCAAAGCGGCGAACGAAAAACTGCTGTTCGAGCATTTTACCCTGAGCTTCTGCCGCGCTCTGGCCGAGTGTTCGCCCCGGGTCCGCCATGTGGAGCACGTGGGACCGCACGCCCCGCCGGACAAGCCGGAAAAGGTCGAACTGGGTGAGGCAGTGGAGCTTTTTCCCTCGGTGCTCGTGCGAGCCGCGGGAACGGAGTTGCCCTTGCTGCGCCTGACCGGCGCGCCCCTGGGCGAGGAAGCCAAGGTACTGGTGCAGGCCATCATGCTGCTGGGCAGCGGCGGCAGCGGGCTGTCCGACGCTTCGAAGCAGGCCCTGGCCACGCTTGACGGGCCACGCCATATTCGGGTTTTCACCTCTCCCGGCTGCCCCTATTGCCCGGCCCAGACCCTTAACGCCTTTAAAGCGGCGATGGAACGGCCGGATCTTGTCCGGGCCGAGTGCATCGTCACCGAGGAGTTTCCGGAACTGGCCCGCAAGTACGGGGTGGGTTCGGTGCCGCACACCCAGTTTACGGAAGACTACGCCGGCGTGGGGCAGATGCCGGAATCACTTTTTATAGGGGAACTGACCGGAGCTTCGCGTTCGGGCAAGACCGGCGGCCCGCCGGAAAGCGCGGCCGCCGGATGGGCCGCCGGCCTGGATCTCAGTGCGGCCTCGGCTTCCTATGCCGCCGGAGCCGCCGAAAACACGGACATTCCCGAAGGCGAGTTGGATTTGGTGATCCTGGGCGGCGGGCCGGCCGGGCTGTCGGCGGCCATTTACGCGGCCAGGGCCGGTCTGAAAACCGTCCTGCTGGATCGCGGTCCCCTTGGCGGCCAAGTGCTGCTGACCCCGGTGGTGGAAAACTACCCCAGCCATCCCTCCATATCAGGAGCGCATTTGTCGGAAATACTGGCTTCCCACGCCCGGCAGTACGTGCCGTTGTTGGATAGCACGGAATTGCTCGACATCAGCCGCGACGATACGGGCATAACCGTGCTCACCTCCACCCGCTCCTATAAAACCAAGGCCCTGTTGTTCGCCACCGGGGCCGAGCGACGGAATCTCGACGTTCCGGGAGAGGAGCGCCTGCGCGGCAAGGGGCTGGTCTACTGCGCCACCTGCGACGGTTTTCTCTTCAAGGGCAGAACCGTGGCCGTGGTCGGCGGCGGCAACACCGCCCTGACCGACGCCCTGCATTTGAAAAATCTTGGCGTGACCGTGACCATCGTTCACCGCCGGGATGCCTTCAGGGCCGAGGAAGCCCTGCAAAAAGCCGTGGAACGCGAAGGCATAGCGATCGTCTGGAACAGCGTGCCCCTTGAAATAACGGGCAAGGACGCCGTGGACGGGCTGCGCCTGAAAAACGTCGTGAGCGGGGAGGAAAGCGTGCTGCCGGTGAACGGAGTTTTCGTGGCCGTGGGGCAGAAGCCCAATTCGGAACTGGCGGCCAAACTGGGAGCCGCGCTGGAACCTTCGGGGGCGATTCGGGTGGATGCTGCCTGGCGCACTTCCCTGCCGGGCGTTTATGCGGCCGGCGACGTTTGCGGCGGGCCGCAGCAGATCGTCACCGCCGTCGGTGCCGGGGCCGTGGCCGCCATGAGCGTTTTCTCGGACCTGCACAAGCATTAGAGCAAATTCATTGTGAAGTTGCCCAAAAGTAGTATTGCCTCCGGCGGCCAAAGGGGGTCGGGGACACAGGCCCTGTGTGCCCCCTTTGGAAACCCCGTTTTGTTGGCCGAAAGGCATGAGTACTTTCAATTTTGAAATGCCCTAAGCACCCCGGCCCTCTTTCGCCTCCAAGAAGCACGCTCCCCTGGCGTGCTTCTTGCATATATTTGGCATAACAGCGCCCGAGACCAGGCGGACGGGAAATGTTTTCCGCGTTCTCCCCGGCGCTGCCGAAGCAAAAAATCGTTGATAAGTAAGACTGATGAATGCAGATGGACCGTGGCGTTAATCTTTGCGGCCCGCCTGCCGATAAGCCGAACAGCGGTCGCAACCCGAACCGCCGGCAATATTCGCCGGTTGCGGCGGCACCCCGTGTACGGCAAGGAGATTTCAATGCGAGCACACCCCTTACGCTGTCTGGCCTGCTTCCTGGCCGCGTCCGCGCTGCTTCTCGGAGCCTGCGCCTCGGACGGTCCCAAAAGCACCATGCCGGACATGCCGCCAAGCATGGAGCATGATTCGGAAAAGCTTTCCGCCACTGCCGTCACGGGCTCCTACGGGCCGCGCGCCACGTATAAGGGGAAAAACGTTTCCACCATCCGGGGCGAAATAGACAACGGCCTGGTGCTTTCCGACAGCGACGGCGGCCTGGTGGTCATTCCCGGCGAAAAACACCAGTCCCGCAAGCGCGGCTACGTTGACGCCCGCGAATTCAAACTGAAAATACGCGAACTGGGCGAACAGCTCATCGCCGATATCCGCGACTGCTCGCTGCAAGGCACCGTGGCCCTGCCTACGGCCTTTGTGAACCTGGACAATTTTAACGAGAGCTCATCCCTAGGCCGCCTTATTTCCGAGCAGCTTTTCTACGAATTTAACCAGCGCGGCTTTCCCATCCGCGAATACCGCATAGCGGACTCCATCCGCGTCCGGCCCAAGGAAGGCGAATTCTCCCTTTCGCGCGAGCTTGGCGACCTGTCGGTTCATTCGCCCGGCTCCGTGGTCATCGTGGGCACCTATTCCGGCGACAGGCAGGCCCTGTTCATCAACGCCCGCCTGGTGCGCCCCAGCGACGGAAGAGTACTGCGCACCGCCAACCTGGTTCTTGAAGGCAACCCCCTGACCAGCCGCCTGATGCGGAACACCGGCAGAAAAATCGAAGGCGGGGAAATGCGCATTCGCGACTATACGGAGGCGACCAAGCCCCTGAACGCCCCCCCCGGCACAAGCCCCTTTGACCGGGGCGAAGACATCCACTGACGCGCCGCGACCAACCGTCCGCCGCCTGAAACGATGAGCATAACGCGGCCGCTTTGCCAGCCGGCCAACGCCGCCACAAAAGGATTACGAGAATGAAACGATTCGCTGTGCTCGCCCTGCCATGCCTGCTTCTGCTGACCGGAGGATGCGGACTCGGCTCCTACGTCTCCAACGAGCGCACAACCGTGGCGTCCCAGAGCCCCAACTGCCTCTGGCACCTGAAGCAGGGGCGGGGCTATGCGGCCCAGGAGCGGTACGAACTGGCCAAGGAACAGTACCTCATGGCCGTGGCCGCCTGCGACGACGGCGAAGGCAGAGATGTGGCCACCAAGGAATTGAAAGCCGTTGACATGATGATCCAAACCCAACGCTGAGGTGGGCCATGCATTACTCGATATCCAAACGCAATTCCGCCGCCCGCCGCCTGCTCGGCGGCCTGTTCCTCCTCACGGCCGTACTGTTCGCCCAAACCGCCCTGGCAGCCAGCGTGCCCCAGGTGGCCTCCGCCATCGGACGGGAAATCGATCGCCAGGTTGTAGAACGCCTGGGACAGGGCGAATCCCCGGCGCAGGGCGTTTCTCTGTGCATCACCACCCCGGTGGACAACAACGACCTGGATACCTCCAACCCCCTTGCCCGCCAGATGCAGGAAGAAGTGGCCCGCTGGTTCGTCCAGGCCGGCTACGACGTGCAGGAAATCCGCAAGGGCGCGGATATTCTTTTTGAGCCGACCACCGGGGAAATGCTCCTTACCCGCAAGGAACTTATGCTCGGCACCACCGTCGTGAACAGTACCGCCATTGTCGCCGGAACCTACACCGTCACGCCCAAGCACGTGCGCTTCAACATCCGTCTGGTCCGCACCGCCGACCGCGAAGTTATCGGCATGTCCACCATGACCGTGCCCGTTGACGGCGAAATCGCCGCCCTGTTGCGTACCCCCGGCGGCCCCGGTGGAGGGACCGTCTTTGGCACCCCCATCGAACCGACCGTAATCACCCTGTTGCCGTAAAAATACGGCCGGAGCAACGACAGGGGAAAAGCCCCGCCCGCCACACTCCGCATCCAACAACGTAAAAACCGCCACGCGTGTGCAAGGCGGTTTTTACGTTGTTGGAACACCGAACAGAGAGGACGGCGACTCCTTTGCGCGCCCTTTTCAAAGCTGTCAGGCAAACCGGGAAAAAAGCATGCAGAGCCAGAGAAACCCATTGGCGAGCAGGGACATGAAAATGGCGGCCGAGGCCAGGTCCTTGCCGAATTTAACGTGAACGTTGTAGTCGGGGCTGATGAGATTAAAGGCTTCCTCTATGGCGGAATTAAGGAGTTCCAGGGCCAGGACGAACAGCCAGGCGGCAATGAGGCCGGCGATCCAGCCGATGCCCGGCCGGACGACAGCCAGAATGACAATTATGACCGGCAGCAGCAGAACCTCGTGCCGGAACGCCTGCTCGTTGTTCCAGGCCCGGCGCAGTCCGGCCAGGGAATATAGCAGGGCTCCATAGGCGTGGCGAAAATTGATCATGGGGTTCCTTTGCGGAAGGCGGCCTTGACCCTCCAAAATAGACTTGGGGGAAGGCGAAGGGAAACTTTTCGTAAAAGAATCCTTTCACCTTTCCCCAACTTCTTTGTCTCTATTCCGCCGCCAACTCGGCGGCAAAGCGGCAGGTGCGTTCGCCGGTGCACCAGCAGTCTATTTCCCGAACCTGGAACTCTTTGCCGGTAAACGACTGCAAAATGCCCTGGATCAGGCCTTCGTCGTAAACGCAGATGACGTCGTCCGTATCGGGCATGCCCGAGCAGTCAAGGTCTTCGCCCACGGTCAGGACAAAGTGCAGCTTTTCGGTATCGGCCTTTTCCACGCGCAGGAGCCCGATGCCCATGGCTTTGAAATGCTCCTGAAGGGTTCGCACCAAATCGTTGAGGTTGTCTACCTCTTTGCAGTACTGTTGGTAAAAACTCTTGCCGGCAAGTACTCCGGCTTCGCGGAAAAGGGCATCGCAGTGTTCGGTGCCATGGTGGCGCTCAATGACGTCGCGCAGGGAAAACTGGAAGAGCCTGTAAACTTCCACCCTGGTGGTGGGTCCAAGGCTGGGGCGGGCAAGGGCCATATCGCCGATGGCATTGGCCCAGTTAAATTCGTATTTCCGTTCGTTTTTCATATTCCGCCTCCTGAAGCGGCGCCGTCCCAAGGCGGACTCCGCATCCCGGCGGGAGGAAAGTGGGATGCCAGTGGGTTAACGCACGCTCACTTTGTTTTTGCCATTGTTCTTGGCGTCGTAAAGGGCCAGATCGGCGCGCTGGATAAGGCTTTCCATCCGCTCTCCCAGGCGGTACGTAGCGCAGCCGATGCTGACGGTGATGGGCGGCAGACTGCCGAAATTGTGCGAGGCAATGCTTTTGCGCGCCTTTTCCGCTATGGCCACGGCCTGGTGGGCGGTGGTGTAGGCGGCCAGAATGGCGAATTCCTCGCCGCCATAGCGCGCCGCCATGTCCTCGCCGCGCAGAAGAGAACGCAGAAGCTGCCCTAATGAAGAGAGTACTGCGTCGCCGGCCAGGTGTCCATATATGTCGTTGATGCTCTTGAAATCATCAATGTCCATGAGTAACAGGGACATCTCCCCGCTGGTGCGGCTCATGCGGGCGATTTCCTCCTGCAGCACCTCCATGAACGTGGCCCGGTTATACAGAGTGGTCAGGGCGTCAAACTGGGCCTTGTGCTTGTATATTTCCAGGTCATTGCTGAGCACCCGGCGTTCAAGCAATTGTTCCCTGGCTTTTTGCAGAATGCGGCTTCGATCGATAAAGTCGTCGCTCAAAAGGCGCAAGATAAGCACCTGCTCGCCTTCCAGGTTTATGGCCACAGCCATAAGGGCCTGCTTGTCCGTTTGTATGCCTTCTTCCTGCCATATGCCTGAAGTCAGGGAACCGGTGTTGTTCCGCTCAAAAAAGACCTCCACATCATCAAGGAAGAAATCCAGCATATCTGAATATTTCCATGGAGTTACGCAGGGAAGGCCATCGTGGCTGGGAAAAAGTCTCAGGTAAAATTCGGGGACGCTGCCGTAGATTTCGTACGTGCGCTCGCCGACGCGACGCAGAATGACAGTATCCAGGGCATGGAGCACGGACTGAGCGAGGGTTGGCGATGTAAGCACATGGACTCCTGCTGCGTGCCGCGGCGCGGGCTGTTTCGGTGATTTCTGCGAGATCTGCGGAAAAAAACACGCTTCCGCCAAAAATGGCTCGGCCACCCGACAGAAGGCGACCGGCAAAAAGCGGCGCTATCCGCTCTCCAGCATGGCCCCTGCCAGGGCGGTAAAGGCTTCGTCCACGGCAAGCCCCAGCTTGGCGCTTGTCTTGAATACCTGGACGCCCTGTTGTTCCACACGCTGCAAATCCAGCTCCGATATCTCCCAGGAAGGCTGAAGATCCACTTTGTTCACCAGCAGAGCATGGGGCACGGGACCAATAAGATCAAGGGCCAGCGAGCGCAGACTTAAGGCTATATCCAGAGTTTCTCTGCGCGTGCCGTCAGCAACCACAAAAAAACCCATGGACCCGCGCAGGTAATTGATCTTCACGTCCACATAGTCGTCCTTGCCTTCCAGATCCCAGAGAACAAGAATCATTTCCCGCTCGCCCAGCGAAACAACTTTCTTGCTGATCTTCACCCCAACTGTGGAAAGATAGCGATCCGCAAAAATGGAATGCACGTATCGCTGCACGAGAGCGGTTTTTCCCACGGCATAGGAGCCGAGCATACAGACTTTTTTATTGAGCATGCTGTGTCCGTTTTTAGAAAGGTGCCAACAGGCTGTTATGTAGGGCCATGAAGTAGTCCAGGCTGCGGGACGATTGCCGGAGCATCCCCTTGTTCCGGAGCATGGCGAATGCGTCAGTCTGTTTTGAGCCGTTCGAGGACGTCGGGATTCTGCGGCTCAAGGTGAATCTGCAATTCAATCCGCCGGTCGGGCAGATCTCCCGGCAAATTGCTCCGGAACCGCTGGGCATATTCGGCTGACATGCCGTAAACGGAAATCCGCAGCTTCGACCCCCTGGCATACAGCATGGCCGCCAAAGTGCGGGCCCGGCCCTGGCTCAGTTCGAAATTGCGTTTGTCCCTGCCCGAAGCATCAGCATAGCCGTAAACGGCCAGACCGACGGTAATACCCATCCGGCGCGCCAGAGTTTCTATCTTGGTCAAAGCTTCTACCGCTTTTTCCAGTTTTGGCAAGTCCGCCGGCACGGGAATCTCTCTGCCCAGGGGGAATTCCATGATGGTGGATTCCACCTCGTTTACCATGGCGAGCAGGTCGGCCAGGCGGGGATCGTTAAGGTCATCAATAACGACCTTTTTGATGCCGGCCACGATCCGCCCCTCCTGCTTGGCCCGCAGGATCCATTGCAGGGGCGCCTCTCCCGAGAGCCTGAGAATGCCGTTGTCCTGGTATTCCACGCGCACGCCTTCCGGCGGAACAAGTTCCCGCTTGACCCGCAGGGTGACTATTTCCGGTTCAAAAGAGACATACGGCGCGGAGGAGACAGTAAAATCCTCCAGGCGCCCCCCGGCTTCCTGGATGACCGTGGCGAACGGCCGGGCCAGTTCGTCGCGCAGGCAGATAAGTCCCCAGGGCTGATCTTTTTTGGCGGCAACGTCCATTACCAGTATGCCGGGTTCTCTGCGCAGGGCGTTGACAACGGCCTCGCGCGCCTGTTTCTGGGCAAGCGTTCTTTCTTCTTCGATCTGGCGGGCTCTTTCCTCGGTCAGAGCGCTCTCGTGCTTTGCATAAAACCACAGCCCCAGCCCGAGGGCGATAACCAGAACGCCCCCCACCGGCAGGGCCTTGATCCAGAAAGGCAGCGCCTGATCTTCCTCAACAAAGCGGGATTCCAGGCAGTCTTCAAGCAACTGGCGGGCGGGCAGAAAAGGCGTGCTGTCGCCGTTGTAGTCGTCCAGGGCGTCGCCACAGTCCACCAGCAGCAGTTCGAGGGTGGAGCGCAACTTCTGCCGAAATTCCACGGGCGGGGTGCCGCGCACCACGCAGGCCAGATAGGCCAGCGGGCTTTTTTCCACCAGGATGGTGAATTCTTCAAGCTGGAGTTGCTCCAGGGAACTGTCCTTGTCGCCCGTGAAGCAGTCGCGGACAAAATCCTGTATGGCCGTGAGCATGGCCGAAACCATGTCCGCGTCCTGAGAGGGCACTCCGTCATCGACGACGTGGGCCAGCACGAGTCCGGTGGCGCCGTGGATAAAGAAAATCTGCTCCACCCGGTAGACCAGGGTGTGCAGCAGCACCACCTCGCTGAACGGCTTGCCCGTGCGCCAGGCTTCGATCCGCCAGCGCAGCCCTTTCCAGGAGAGGGACATCTCCACGCTTTTATTCAAGCTTTCCAGCATGCTGCGGAAGGTTTCCGCGATAGAGCGCCTAATGGCCGGACCCATGATGGGAAACAGAACATTGGCGAAGGAATAGCGATCTTTGCCGAGCGAGTGCTTGAAAATTTTCCCTACAAGCGGCTCAAGCACGCGCGCCAGCTTATCGTCCTTGTGGGCGCGCAGCAAAAGGGCCTCGGCCACCACATTGCTCACGTCCCTGGCGTGCAGGTTGGGATCGTCCAGGCGGGCGTTGAGCTGCTCCAACAGAGCGAGTTCGCGCTGAAACATGAGTTGGCGCAGGGCCACAAGATCCGGATCGTCCGGCGCCGGGGGCAGTTCGACTATCGCAGCCTCGGCGGTGACAACAGCGGAGGCATCCGCCTCCCCGGCGGGCTCGGCGGAAGCAAGACCTTCGGCGTCCATTTCCAGGGCATCGGCGCTTTCGCCGTCCAAGTCGGGCGGGCTTGTTTCCGCATCGACGCCGGGCTCATGAAAAGGCGAATCCTGCCCGTGGGGCGCAACGCCTTCTTCCGCCGGGGAAAGCCCGGACGGGCGGCTCAACTCGGAGCTTTCCCCATGGAAATCCCGATCAGGCATCCTCGGATCCGCTTTCGCCCGTCGACTCGCCCTCTTCCTGTCCGGCTCCCGGGCGCGTGTCGTGGATAGCGAGCAGAGAGGAAGGTTCCGGCGCCCATTGGCCGCTCAACTTGACAGCCACTTCCGTCAGCATGCCGGAAAGGGCGGAGCGGTATACCATGTCATGGCGGATCTGCGCGGCCGTGTTGGCCAGCACATCCAGAGCGCTCTGGTACTTTTCCTCGATCTTGCTGGAAAGGCTGCCGCTCTCCGCAAGAAGAAGCTGGCGCAGTTCGCGTTCGGTAGTATCGAGGGTACCCGACACCTTGGCGATTTTCCGATCAAGCGTTTCAGAGGCGGTGGCCAGTTCCTTGCTCAAAAGGGCTATGGCTTCCATGCGCTCGCGCTGCTCGTTTCGCAAGGACTCCACACGCTCGCGCTGCTCTGCCTTCAGGCTGTCGCCGCGTTCGCGCTGTTCGATTTTCAGGGCTTCTTCGCGCTCGCCCTGTTCTTCCTTAAGCCGGTGCAGGACCGAGCCGATTTCGCTCTTCATGAAATTTTCGAGCGAATCCATCCGCTTTTTCAAGTCGTCGCGGCAGTCGCCGATTTCGCGAAGAAAGCGCTCCTCCTGGCGTTTTAAGCGAATCTCCATATCTTTGAGTTGCGCCCCGAACAGCAGTTCACGCACCTGATCCATCTGGGCGGTTTCCTGTGGGTAATTCGGGTCGCCGGAGCGTTTTAACATGGGTACTCCCTTAATGTTCACTTTCACGTTGCAGAGATTGGCACAGCGAGGCCGTTCGTTGTTCCCGTTTCGGCCGACGCCGCCCCGAAAACGTGCCGTCGCGCGGGCCGCTTGCAGGCCAGCCGCCGGACAATCGACTTTATGATACAGCCTGTACATGGAGCTTGCCAAGAAAGTGCGTTCTTTTTCCGTCTCGCTTGATGGCTATACTCCGCGATACAGAATGAACGTCCTTGCGGACGGCAAAGCCGACCCCCTTGCTCCCCTTTAAAGATCGATGATATTCCTGATCCTTTCGCATTGTCAATATAGCGTTGCTTGCCATAATGCGTTATCCGCGTTTTTTAGTTCCCTAAATCGCGCCGCCGGATAGCAGATGTTTTTATCCAGTTTGGGATATCGTAATAAAATAATATCCAAATAAAACACTCTGTTTTTTACATGCATAAAAACGTTTACACTTTTCCCTCCGTAGGATATACGTAAGCCATCAGTCTGCTGAAAAAGCAACAAGCCGCGCAATGCCGCGCGTCCACGCCCGCAGGGGCGGGAAATCGCGACAGAGGGGCGCCCGGGTCCGTTTCATGGATTCGGGTTTCCGTCTTTCTTTGCTTTTTCTCTATGGACAGAGGTTGCGCGGCGTGATACTTGCCGCTAAAATCCAAAGCGCGGCGGTTTTTTGCGCGGGGTTGCGAGTCGCCCCCAAGCGCTGCCGAAACCGGGTTTTGGAGAATTCACGGATGATTCGGTTGACGCCGAACCGGCGCGGTTTGGCGGCAACGCTGTTTTGTTTTCCCCTGCGGGCGTCGGCCCGCTAACTTATCAAGGAGTCGTTATGTCCGAAGATCTTTTGCAGAATATACAGCCTATCCTGCTCATGGGCCCCGGTCCCTCCCCCGTGTGCCCGGCCGCTTACGCTGCCCTCGGCAAACCCACTCTGGGCCACCTGGATCCGTATTTCATCAAGATCATGGATGGGATCAAGGAACAGCTGCGCCAGGTTTTCCATACCAAAAATGACATGACCCTCACCATTTCCGGCACCGGTTCCTCGGGCATGGAAACCTGCTTTGTCAACCTGGTGGAGCCGGGCGACAAGGTGCTGGTGCTGGCCAACGGCGTGTTCGGCAAGCGTCAGGAAGACGTGGCCACCCGCGTGGGCGGACAGGTGGACGTGCTGGACATCACCTGGGGCGAGCCGATTCTGCCCGCCGCTGTGAAGGAAAAGCTCGCCAGCAAGAAGTATGACGTGGTTTCCCTGGTGCACGCCGAAACCTCCACCGGCGTGATGAACCCGGTGGGCGAAATCGCCAAACTGGTGAAAGAACACGGCGCCTATCTGATCGTCGACTGCGTCACCAGCCTCGGCTGCATCCCCGTAGATGTGGACGGCTGGCAGGCCGACGGCGTGTATTCCTGCTCCCAGAAGGGTCTTTCCTGCCCTCCGGGTCTGGCGCCGGTCACCTTCTCGGCCAAAGCCATGGCCAGAGTCAAAGGCCGCAAGAACAAGGTACATAACTTCTACATGGACATGGCCGCGCTGAACACCTACTGGGACGGCGCCGCCCGCGCTTACCACCACACCGCGCCCAGCAACATGTACTATGCCCTGTACGCGGGCCTGCGCGAGTTCCTGAACGAAGGCGAAGCCAAAGTCTTTGCCCGCCACCTGGACGCGCACAAGATGCTGGTCAAGGGCCTTGGCGAACTGGGCGTGAAGCTGACCGTGGCTGAACCCTATCGCCTGCCCCAGGTGAACGTGGTTTCCATTCCCGACGGCGTGAACGACGCGGAAGTACGCAGCCGCCTGCTGAAGGAATACGGCATCGAAATCGGCGCCGGTCTTGGCGCGCTGGCCGGCAAAGTATGGCGTATCGGCCTTATGGGCCAAGGCGCCAAGCCGGAAAACGTGACCAAGGTTGTGGACGCTCTGAAGGCTATTCTCAAGAAGTAAGCATCAGCCTGACAGCAATTGAAAAGGGGGAAGCCGTTGCAACACGGCTTCCCCCTTTTCGAGTTTTAGAGCACATTCATTTTGCAGTCGCCCAAGAGTACTATTGCCTCCGGCGGCCAAAGGGGTTGAACCCCTTTGGAAACCCCATTTTAGCTGACGTCGCGGGCCGCG
>JAVBOI010000049.1:0-22956 GCA_031550695.1 Desulfovibrio sp.
AACTCTCTGCGATTATGGGACGCGCCGATTCAATCGGATAAAAGGACGCAACTTGCGGATGCGTACACGAACGCATACCGGTTTTGCCCTTCCCTTCTATTTCTCTAGAGGGATTTGGCCTTAAAGTCAAAGGGTTTTTCCCCCCAGAACGGCCAGGGGCAAGGCTAACTCGCGCCAGCCGGCGCTCCGTTTTCGTCCGCGTTGTTTTACCCGCCGCAAGGCTGTCTTGTGACAGCTTTCTTTTCACTTGTAAAAAAAGCTGACACCCGCCGGCTAAAAAAGCCGGCACCCGCCCTTATGCCACCTTGAAAATTCTGGCGATTTCATAAACGCGCGTTGGTTCGGCATTTGCATAAGGCGGTGCGCGTCGTCGCGCGCCCCCGCCGGTTGTCATATCCGCCGGACACAGCGCCCGGCGAGCATGGCCTTCAGAATTCTCCGGCCCCACGGAATCGCCTTGCCGGCGCGGCCGCGAGCCCGGAGGATTCTGAAAACACCCCTGAAACCCCTTACGTCACGGAGAAATCATGGGAGCTGCAAGGCAGGTATATGAATTTCTGAAAGCGGCGAGCGTGGCGCACGCCAAATGGGACATAGAAGTCTCGACCAGCATCATCCACAGCAGAAAGCGTCTGCTGATCATCGCCCTGCTTGTGCTGCCCATTCTGGTGGTCAGCTTGAGCCAGGCGGCCGGCGTGGACATGCTGGGCGGCAAGCAGGCCTACGCCCCGGCCTTCTATTCCCCCGGCATTTTCGTGGTTTCCATTTTCATCGGCCTGATTGCCGGCCTGATCACGGGCTGCATCGGCGCGGGCGGCGGCTTTATCATCACGCCCGCCCTGATGGCCGCCGGCATCAAGGGCATTCTGGCCGTGGGCACGGACCTGTTCCACATTTTCGCCAAGGCCATCATGGGCACCACGGTGCACAAAAAGCTCGGCAACGTGTCCGGCTCCCTGGCCGTGGCCTTTCTGGTCGGCTCCATCATCGGCGCAACCGTGGGCGGCTGGATCAACATGGCCCTGTTCCGCCTGAGCCCCCTGCTCTCCGAAGTTTTCATCAGCTCCATTTACGCCGTGCTGCTGGGTTTTCTGGGTTTTTACGCCCTGTTTGACTTCATCAAGTCCAGCCGCGGCGGCGCGGGCGGCGACGCCCACGGCGGCCCGGCCGGCAGCACCGGCATAGCCATGCGTCTGCAGGGCGTGAACCTGCCGCCCATGATCACCTTTGACCAAGACCTCGTGCCCGGCGGCCGCCGCCTTTCCGGCTGGATCATCGCCTGCGGCGGCGTGTTCGTGGGTCTGTTGGCGGCCATCATGGGCGTGGGCGGCGGCTTTGTTACCTTCCCCATGTTCGTATACGTATTCGGCGTGTCTTCCATGACCACGGTGGGCACCGACATCCTGCAAATCATCTTCACCGCCGGCTACGCGGCCATCAGCGGCTACGCCATTTACGGTTACGTGTTCTACACCCTGGCCATGGGCATGCTGATCGGCTCCCTGCTCGGCATCCAGTTGGGCGCGCTGACCACCAAGGTGGTCAAGGGCATCCACATCCGCGGCTTCTACGCCGTGTCCATTCTGGCCGGCTTCATCAACCGGGCCGCCACCCTGCCCAAGAAACTGGTCGAACTGGAGGTTCTCAACCTCTCCAAAGAGGTGGTGGGTACCATAGAATATGTAGGCAACATCGTCTTCTGGGTGGTTGTCGTCATTTTCGGGGCCTGGGTGATCAGCAAATTCCTCTTTAACATCGGCAAACTGAGAGCGGAGGCCTAACATGCTGATACGCAACGGAAAAGCCTTTACCCGCGGCCTGTTGCTCATGGCCTCGTTCGTGGCGGTATTCATCGTCTTTTTCCTGCCCGTCTTCCCGGGCCAGGACGGAGGCGGAAAAACCAACGGCCTTGTTTACGCCGACCACCTGTTCAACACCCTGTCCAAGGGCTCGGCCAACTTCTTCGACCCCGGCCTGGAACGCAACGACAGCGTGAACAAAACCGCCACCAAGGCGCAGGGCAAGAGCGTGGATCTGGATATTCCCTTCAAGGACGCCGCCCAGCAGGAACTGGCGGCGAACCTGCTGAAGGAGAACAACTTCGACGTAACTCCGGCCGAGGGTAAACTGCACATTAAGGGCGAACTGTATCCCCTGTTCCAGACCGTGCTGGCCGATTCTCTGCTCACCTATGAAAACAAGCTTGACGAAGTGGGCAAAAAACACAACGCCGACGGCCGCGCCGTCATGAAAGCCTGGTGGCAGTTGCTCACCAGCATGATCAAGCCCATGCAGAAGGCCGGACAGGTGGACGAAGCCGCGGTTACGGCCACCATTATCAGCAAAGCCATTGAGCCCAGCTACAACTTCTACGGCATCTCTCCCCTCAAGGTGAGCGACAACATCCCTCTGGTGGCCGGATTCCTTATCTTTTACGTGGTTTACACCATGTGGTACGGATTCGCCATTTTCGAACTCTTTGAGGGCATCGGCCTGACCATGAAGAAGTCGGTAGCCAAGCAGGAAGTATAAGCCGCCGGTTCGTAAGCCGACCATAAAAACAAGAAGGCCTGAAGGACGCGCGTTCGCATCCTTCAGGCCTTCTTGTTTTTTCGCTTCGAAACGTCTATAAAGTAAGCTGGAAAAATCCAGCGCGCCAGAAGCGGCGGCATTGTTTTGCCCCCGCCGACGGCCGCATTATCAACAGGAGGTTGCCGCCATGAGAATGGGCGTGCTCATAGCCCTGTGCGGCGGAGTTTTGATGTTCGCCTTCGGGGCCTACCGCGAGGGCAGCAATATCCAGGCCTCGATCATGCTGGCCATCGTCTTTGTCATCATGGGTCTGGCCTTGTGGTTCAATGGCAAGACCAAGGACAAATGAGGAAGCGTTACCTTTAAGACTGTCCACTATGAGTCTGCCGCTCAAATGGGGTTCCCAAAGGGGGTCACCCCCTTTGGCCGCCGGAGGCAATAATTCTCTTAGGCAACTTCAAAATTGACTTGCTCTTAGTGATGGCCGTCCCGGCAGCACGTTTTCTTGCCGCTTTCCTTGTCCGTGTTGACCGCTTCTTCCTCGGGCGAGCATTTTTCCGACAGCAGGCGACCGCAGCAGCGTCTGCCGTCCGGATGGTGAGGATGCGGCTGTTGAGACTCGAAGGGACCGGGAACTTGCTTTTTGATTTCGCTCATGGCGTTCTCCTTGTCATGGGGGCGGCGTGGTTGCCACGTCGAATACCCCAGTATAACGTTGTGAATTATCCGTCGCCTGTTACATAAGCCCGAGTTCACCTTTGGGCAACAAAAAAAAACGGAAAAAAGCGCGTCGCTCCCGCTTTCTCCTTGCGCCCGTTCGGTATCCGGCCGCATTTTTTCTTTATTTTCTTCGCCGTTCACGATAGGTGTTGCCTCTGCCCGCGAAAACTTCCGAATTTTGCAAACGCTGCCGGGCAGTGCCCTCTTTTGCGCAAGGACGGACATTCCGCATGAACTTTCCCCGGCTGGTCGTGGCCGGCGCCCACAGCGGCGCGGGCAAGACCACCTTTTCCCTGGCCGTCATGGCCGCTCTGGCCCGGCGCGGCTTTGCCGTCCACCCGTATAAGGTCGGGCCAGACTACATCGATCCCTCCTTTCACCGGGCCGCCGCCGGACGGTTTTCCCGCAACCTGGACGCCTGGCTGCTGCCGCCGGAAGCGCTGGTCCGCCTGTTCCATCCGGAGTTGGAAGCGCAAGGCGAGCCGGTGGCGATCATCGAAGGCGTCATGGGCCTGTTCGACGGCCAGGGTGCGGACAGCCTGGGCAGCACCGCCCACGTGGCCGCCCTGCTCAAGGCCCCGGTCATCCTGCTCATCAACGGCGAGGGCATTTCCCTGAGCGCGGCCGCCTTGATTTCGGGCTACGCCAATTTCCGGCCCCATCCCCGTCTGAAGGATCTGCGCCTGGCCGGGGCGCTGATCAACCGCCTGTCCGGCCCGGCCCATTACGCGCTGTTGCGCCGGTGCGTGGAAGAATCCGCCGCCGTGCCCTGCTTGGGCTGGCTGCCGAAAAACGCTTTTCCGTCCCTGCCCGGCCGCCACCTCGGCCTAATCCCGGCCCAGGAAACGGACCGCCTGGTCGAATACCTGACCGTTCTGGCTGACGCGGCCGAGCAGTATCTGGACCTTGATGGCTTGCTCGATCTGGCCCGGAGCGCCCCGCCCCTGGCCGATCCGCTGCCGGCCGAGCCGGCGCTCTCCTTCGTACTCCCCGGCACGCCCCCGATTCCGGCCGGCCGGCCGCGCATCGGCCTGGCCCGCGACGAGGCCTTTTCCTTCTATTACCAGGACAACCTGGAGTTGCTGGAGAAACTGGGCGCGGACCTCGTGCCTTTCAGCCCCCTGCGCGACACCCGTCTGCCCGACAATCTGGACGGCTTGTATCTGGGCGGGGGGTTCCCGGAGGTCTTTGCCGGCGAACTTGAGTCCAACCGGAGTTTGCGGTCGGAAATCGCCGTTGCCCTGGAATCCGGCTTGCCCGCCTATGCCGAATGCGGCGGCATGCTCTACCTGTGCGCCTCTCTGGCTCTTCCGGCGAAAAATAGTGATGCTCCGGTTCGGCGCTTCGCCATGGTCGGCTTTTTTCCCGAGCAGGCGGAAATGACCGGCCGTTTGCAGCCTTTCGGCTACGTTACCCTGACCCTGCGCCAGGACTGCCCCCTCGGACCGGCCGGAACCCGCCTGCCCGCCCACGAATTCCATTACGCCCGCCTGATCGGGCCGGAAGTCCCCGCGGAATCCGCTTCTCCCGTCTTTACCGCCGCCAAGGCCGACGGCAGATCCTGGGACGGCGGCCTGCTCAGGCGCAACGTTCTGGCCATGTTCCCGCACCTGCATTTCCACGCCTGCCCGGAAGCGGCGGCCCGCTTTGTCGGGCTCTGCCGGCAGTACCGGCTGCAAAAGGGGGCGCCGGCATGAGGGCCAGAACCCTGATGATCCAAGGCACGGGTTCTTCCGTGGGCAAAAGCCTGATCACGGCCGGCCTGTGCCGCCTGTTCAACCGCCAGGGATTGAGCGTGGCCCCGTTCAAATCCCAGAACATGTCCCTGAACTCCTTCGTCACTCACGAAGGCCATGAAATGGGTCGGGCCCAGGCTGTCCAGGCCGAAGCGGCCGGCATTGAACCCTCGGCCCTCATGAATCCGGTGCTGCTCAAGCCTTCGGCCGACCATGTAAGCCAGGTGATTGTCAACGGCCGCGTGCGGGCCGTCATGTCGGCCAGGGAATATTACGCCTTCCGCCACAGCCTGCGTGACGAGGTCATGCACTCCTTTAATACTTTGGCCGCGCGACACGATCTCATCATCATCGAGGGCGCGGGCAGCCCGGCGGAAATCAATCTGCGCGAAAACGATCTCGCCAACATGGGCATGGCGGCACTGGCCGGTGCCCCCGTGCTGCTGACGGGCGACATCGACCGGGGCGGCGTGTTCGCCTCTCTCTACGGCACGGTCAAACTGCTGGAACCGCATGAGCAGGGCCGCGTGCGCGGCCTGATCGTCAACAAGTTCCGGGGCGATGTCGGCATTCTTGAGCCGGGCCTGCGCCAGCTGGAAGGCCTGCTCGGCCTGCCCGTGCTGGGCGTGCTGCCGTACCAGCGCTTTCTCATCGACGAGGAGGACAGCCTTACCGACCGCCTCGGCAACGGCCCGAATTCCGCCCCGGCCGGCAATTCCGACCGCCTGGACATCGCGGTCGTCCGCCTGCCGCGCCTGTCCAACTTCACGGATTTCGCCTTGTTCGACAGTCTGCCGGACGTTAGCTTGCGCTACGTCGATCATCCGGCCGCCTTGGGCGCCCCGGATATGCTCATCATTCCCGGCAGCAAAAACACCCTGGATGACATGCGTTTTCTCGAGCAAAGCGGTCTGGCCCCCGCCATTCTTGACCTGCATGCCGGCGGCACTCCCATCATCGGCATCTGCGGCGGGTTTCAGATGCTGGGCCGGACCCTTTACGACCCCCTGGGCGTGGAAAGCGCTCACGGCCATATTCGCGGACTCGGCCTGCTGCCTCTGGATACCGTCTTCTCGGCCGAAAAACGCACCGTGCAAACCAGCCTTACAGTCAGCGCGGACAGGGGCATTTTGCGCGGATCGCAAGGCATGGTTCTGCCCGGTTATGAAATCCACATGGGACAAAGCGAGCCCGCGCACGATTTTCACGTCAACGGAGCTTCCGCCCTGGGGTTGTCCCCCGAAGGGCGCCCCGAAGGCGCGGTCAACGCTGCTGGCAGCGTTTTCGGCGCCTACCTGCACGGATTGTTCGACAACCTCGCCTTTACCCGCGCCCTGCTCGACAATCTGCGCCCGGCCGGCAACCATCCCGCCCCTGACACGGCCCCCCCGAGTTACACCGGCTTGCGCCACCGGGAATACGACCGCCTGGCCGACATGATCGAAAGTCATCTCGACATCCCGCGGTTACGCCGCATTATTGAGGAATGGTCGTGACTGTTAAAAGTTTTCCGCCGCGCCGGCGCTCAAACACGCTTCCCGCCCCCGCTCCCCATTGACTTTCCTGTGGGCATTCCCTATGTGACCACATAGCGCGGAATATTTCCGCCCCGACACATGCACGGCCAAGGAGCTGCTATGTCCATCACCCGCAACACCAAAAACGTTCCCTACTATCTGCTCGGCTTCGGCGCGTTTTCCCAACTGGGCGAACTGGTCGACGCCAGACGGGCCGCGGGCGGCCCGGCCGTCTTCTACGTGGACCACTATTTCCAGAACAAGGACCTGGCCAAAAAACTTCCGGTCAAATCCGGGGACAAGGTCTACTTTGTGGACACCAGCAGCGAACCCACGGTCGAATACATGGACAGCCTGGCCGACGGCGCCAAAGCCACCCTCAACGGCGGTCTGCCCTGCTGCGTCGTGGGCATAGGCGGCGGCGCCGCGCTCGATACGGCCAAGGCTGTCGCCAACCTGCTCACCAACCCCGGCAAGGCCGAAGACTACCAGGGCTGGGAACTGGTCAAAAATCCGGCCGTCTATAAAATCGGCGTGCCTACCCTGGCCGGCACCGGAGCCGAAGTTTCCCGCACCTGCGTGCTCACCAACATGCGCCGCAAGCTCAAGCTGGGCATGAACAGCGACTTCACCGTCTACGACCAACTCGTGCTCGATCCTGCTCTCACCCGCACCGTGCCCCGCGACCAATATTTCTTCACCGGCATGGACACCTTCATGCACTGTTTCGAATCCTGGCGTGGCAGCTACCGCAACATCATTGTCGATACCCTGTCCCAGACCGCCATCGGCATGTGCAAAGACATCTTCCTCGGCCCCAAAGACATGATGGACGAGGAAAACCTGGAAAAAATGGTCGTGGCCTCCTACATCGGCGGCATGGCCGCCGGCAACGTGGGCGTCGTCCACCCCGTTTCCGCCGGCCTCTCCATCGTCCTGCATCTGCCCCACGGCAAGGCCAACTGCTACGCCATGTCCGCGCTCAAGGACATCTATCCCGAAGAATACGAGCAGTTCACCGAAATGCTGGCCCGCCAGAAAGTCACGCTGCCCAAAGGCATCTGCGCCAACCTGACCGACGACCAGTACGACGCCCTCTACCAGGGCTCCATCGTGCACGAAAAACCCCTGACCAACGCCCTTGGTCCGGATTTCAAACAAATTCTCACCAAGGACCGCCTCATCGCCATGTTCAAGGCGATGTAGAGCGGTGAAGAATATGCCTCCGGCGGCCGGGGCTCTGCGCGGAGCCTGCGTCCCCGACCCCGGACCCCGCCAGAGGGGCGCTGCCCCTCTGGACACCCCGCAAGGGGGCACACCCCCTTGACCCCCATTTTGGGTACCACGGGTACGGTGGATTGGAGGTTCTTCTGTCGCAGGGCCGGGGTGAGGGGTGGGCAAGTGGAGGTTGCGGCAACAAATGGACCTTTTCCCGCACGCACGCTTCGTCCTTCAGCGACAAAAAAGAGTTAACGCCTCATCGCGGGCCGTGCGGCTTTGACGATAAAAAACCCATCCATTCCCTGTTTCGGGAACTCCGGCCGGGGAAAAACTTCCGTGTCGCCGGCACGACACGAACCCTAAATCAAAAAGGTTTGAAGGATGGGGATAGGGGGGCGTGGGGGGAAAGGGGAATTTTCTTCGTAATGGCTCGTCCTCGCTTCACTCGGATCGAGCGGGCTTTCCTCAAAAGATTCCTTCCCCTTTTCCCCCACACTCTTCATCTCCCTTCCCCTCTCCACAGGAGCGCATACCATGGATCTTAAAGTGAACTTCAGCGGGCGGGCTTTGGATTATACGGAAGAGGAGATTGCGGTTGTTCTTGAGGCCTTGCGCAAGGCGGACCCGCTGACGCAGGGCGCGTACCAGATCGCCTTTCAGGAAAAATTCAAGAAGTTCAACGGGGCGAAGCACGCCTTCGCCATGATGAACGGCACGGCGGCCCTGGAAGTGGCGGCGCAACTGTGCCGCCTGAAGCAAGGGGACGAGGTGGTAATTCCCTCGCACACCTTCACCTCGTCGGCCTATCCCTTTGCCCGGACTGGTGCCAAGCTGGTGTGGGCGGACATAAACCGGGACACGCGGGTGCTGGATGCCGGCTGCATCGAGCGCGTGCTCAGCCCCCGGACCAAGGTGATCATTGTCGTGCATTTGTACGGCTATATAGCGGACATGCCGGCGATCATGAAGCTGGCCGGCGAGAGGGGAATTCTGGTGGTAGAGGATGCCTGCCAGGCCATTGGCGCGGATATCGGCGGGGTAAAGGCCGGGAACTTCGCGGACTTCGGGATTTTTTCCTTCCATTCGCACAAAAACCTGACCACGCTGGGCGAGGGCGGCATGATCACGGTCAAGGACGATCGCTATGCCGCGATTATTCCCATGCTCAGACACAACGGGCACTGCGCCTTTCCGGGCGAGCGGCCGGATTACTGGAAGCCGGCCATGGGCAACGTGGATTTTCCCGAACTGGACGGCGAGCGGCTGTGGCCCAACAACTATTGCCTGGGTGAGGTGGAGTGCGCCCTGGGCGCCAAGCAGCTTGACCGGGTGCCGGAAATCAACGCGGAAAAAAGAACGCGGGCGCTGGCGTTCATTGACGCGCTAGCCGGGTATCCGGAGCTGGTCTTTCACCGGGTGGAGACCACGCGCCACAACTACCATCTGCTGGCGGCGCGCATGGACGCCGGCGTGGAGCGGCGGGACGACTTCATGCGCCGTATCTTTTACGAGCACGGAGTGAAATGCGTGGTCCAGTATTGCCCGCTGAACCGCTACCCGTTGTATCAGAAACTGGGATTCGGACAGGCTGACTGCCCCAACGGCGACGAATTCTTCGACCACATGATCTCCTTCCCCTTCCAGCACAACCTGACGGAAGCGGAGTTCGATCACATGCTGAAAGCGGCGAAAACGGTGCTGGATCAGCAGAGGGCCGGGAAGTAATCCGCATGTCCGGGGCAAGCGGCACGGGAAAAAAAGCGGCCGACGGCGCGGGAAAAAAGACGGCCGGCAAAACGAACGCGCTACGGGAACGCTGCGTCGTCATTCCGGCCATCAAGAAAAATGCGGTCATTCCCGACCAACTGGTCAAGAAGCTGGCCGGGAAAACGCTTATCCAGCGCGCCCTGGACACGGCCCTGGCCGTGGCGCCTGGCCGGGATATCCTGGTGGTTACGGACAGCGACGAAATCCGCCTGATCTGCGAACGGGCCGGGGTGGGCTGCGAGTATAACCCGGCCCACACCATCAAGTCGCTGGACATTGTTTCCGCCCTGCGGCCGGTGCTGGAACGCCTGGCCGGGGAATACGAACGCCTGGTCATTTACCGGGCCAGTTCTCCCCTGGTCACGGCCCCGGACATTGAGGAGGCCTACGCCCGTTTCGTGCGCGAAAAGAGCGACTGTCTGGTGACGGTCAAAAGCCTTAAATACCGGCTGTGGGAAGAAAAAGGCAGCGACATAGACGCCCTGCTCTTCAATGAGGAAGAGCGGACCGCCTACGTGGAAACCAGGGCTTTGTTCATGCTGCGCGCCGAGGCCCTGGACAGGCACGACGGGCTCAAGACCACGCCCTGCTTTCTGCATGACCGGGGTATAGAGATCACCAGCTACCTGGACTGGTGGGTGTGCGAAAAAATTCTGCAAAGCCGCCACATCGTGTTTGTGGTGGCGGGCTATCCGGCCATCGGCATGGGCCACGTGTTCCGCGCCCTGATGCTGGCGCACGAAATAGCGGATCACCGCGTCACTTTTTTGTGCACGCAAGAAAGCGAACTGGCCGCAGCCAACATCGCGGCCCGCGACTACCGGACAAAGGTGCAGGCCGACGGCGAGGACCTGGCCGAAGCGGTACTGCGACTGCGGCCGGATCTGGTGGTCAACGATATTCTGAACACGAAAAAAGACTATGTCTCGGCCCTGAAACGGGCGGGCGCGGCCGTGGCCAACTTTGAGGATGAGGGCGAAGGCGCCGCCCTGGCGGATATGGTGGTCAACGCCCTGTATGAAAAACGCGCCGACGCGGACGGGCGGTTTTTGTGCGGCTATCGAAACTTCTGCCTGCGCGATGAGTTCATCACCGCCCGGCGCAACGAGTTTATGCCGGAAGTGCGGCGGGTGCTCGTCACCTTTGGCGGCACCGACGATTCGGACTTTACCCGCAAGACCCTGGACGCAATTTTTCCCCTGTGCCGCGAGCGCGGCATCCGCATGACCGTGGTGGCCGGTCCGGGCTACGCCCACAAGGAAACCCTGGCCGCGCGCGTGGACGAACTGAACGGCAAATCGCCCCTGATATCCTTCACACACGCCACCAACGTCATGTCCAGGGAAATGGAAGACGCCGATCTGGCCGTGTGCTCGGCCGGGCGCACAGTGTACGAACTGGCCCACATGCGCATTCCGGCCATCGTGCTTGCCCATCACGCCCGCGAGGACATGCATACCTTTGCCCGGCCGCGCAACGGCTTCGTCTACCTGGGCATCATGAAGGACTACCGGGCCGAGGCAGTGCGGCGGGCCTTTGCAAGTCTGCTGGACGGCGAGCGCCGGGCGGTTCTGTTCCGGCGCATGAGCCGCTTTGACTTTTCCGCCAACAAGGCCCGCATTGTCGGCCGGATACTCGAACTGCTGCGGAGCCGGGAGAGCACTTCATGAATGTTGTCGCCCTGATCCAGGCCCGGCTGGGCTCCACCCGCCTGCCCTGCAAGATGATGCTCAGCCTGCACGGCTTGCCCCTGATCGACTGGGTCACCCGACGCGTGGCCGTATCGCGCCTGCTGAACCAAATTGTGGTGGCCACATCCGAAGCGCCCATCAACGATCCCCTGGCGCTGCACCTGGAGCGGCGGGGCATTGAGGTTTTCCGGGGGCCGGAGGACGACGTGCTCAAACGCTTCCGCCTGGCGGCGGAAAACGCGAGGGCCACCCATATCGTGCGCATCTGCGCGGATAATCCACTGATCTGGGGCGGCGAGATAGACCACCTGATCCGGCACTACCGGGAGCGGCTCGAACGTCTCGACACGGGTGACTCGCCCGGCCGGCCGGATGAAAACACATTGTACGCGTATAACCATATTCCCCGTAACAACCTCTATCCGGACGGACTCGGGGCCGAGATGATCTCCTGGCCCCTGCTGCGCCTGTTGGATGAGACGGTCGACGTTCCCGCCCATCGGGAGCACTGCCTTTCCCACATCTGGGACAACCCCCAAAGCTTCGTCATCAGCACTTTTGATCCGCCGGACCCCAGTCTGCGCCACCCGGAAGTAACGCTGGACGTGGACACTCCCGAGGATTACCGCAAGCTGGCGCTGCTGCCCGTGACCGTGGACATGCCGCCGGCGGAGGTAATCCGCCTGGCCCTGGCCGCGCCTTCACGCTGAAAAAAACCGGCGGCCCATCGTCCCTTATGGCGGCCCGCCGGAAAAATCCCCCGTACTGACGCCGTGTTCCCGATCATCCACGCCAGAGCGCCCTGTTGGACACGGCTCGCAAAGCAATGCGCCGCTCCTGTTTGTGCAGGAACATCTGGCGGTCCACATGCTCCAGAAACTCCTGGGGCGAGCGCGGGTCCGCCGTGCCCAATACCCATGAACAAGGCGTTGGGCCTGATGTTGGAGGCGTTGAACGCGGCCAGTTCCCGGGCGATCCGGTCTTGCACGTCCTGAACTTTGGGGGTTGTCCTCCAGCACAAGCAGGAACTTGCCCCCGCCGTACCGGGCCACAAAATCCCTGTGCCGGACAGATTGTATCAAAGTGCCCGCCGCATCCTTAAGGGCATCGTCGCATTGGGTATGGCCGTAGGCATCGGTAATCCGCTTGAAGTCGCCCCTGTCGATCATCAGGAACAGGTAAAGCCTGCGCCTTTGCCCGCGGACGAGTTCGGCAAAAAACTCGTTGCAGCGCCGTCTGTTGTGCAGACCTGTCAGACCGTCCGCGGCATAACGGGCTCAAGCGCGCCCGGCGCGACAAAGCGGCGGACGGGATGCGGGGGCAAAAATTATTTTCAGTGCGCGCCCCACGGGTGCGGACGGGAAAAAAGGATAGGGCTCAAAGGACTGCGCCCCAAGGCTTTTCCCTCTCTTCTTCAATCGCCTAGGTTCTCAGTCCGATCTCTATTTCCCGTCAAGACAGCTGTAACTCATTTGCCGCCACTGACGGCAAATACTTCTCAACACCGTCGGTCACGAAAAAATTCCCGAGCGAGGCCACGCGAAAGACTTGCCCTAATCCCATCGGCGGTATAGACAGAAAGCAGCGGCATACGAAGAAATCAGCCGGATAGCGACCGCCGGTCCGACCTCGCGAAGAACGCCCGTTACGCCGTCGCCGGTTCTTGGCCGAGCCGGGGGTGTCACCCGTTCCCCTGAAGGCGGGAAAGGGTCGTATGGCGCAGCGCTTTCGTAAGGCCACCGCACCGTTGTCCGTTGAAACACGAACCGACTGCTCAGGAATCGCATGAAACAGTTGTGGAGCCCGTGGCGGCTGGACTATATTCTGAGCCCCAAGCCCGATGTCTGCGTTTTTTGCCTGCCTACCCACACGGATGAGGATGAAAAGCGGCTGGTGCTGTATCGCGGCAAGTGGAATTTTGTGGTCATGAACAAATACCCATACAACAACGGGCATCTCATGGTCACACCCTATCGGCATATCATGAACCTCTGCGATCTGCCCGCCGAAGAAGCGGCGGAACTGATGCGGCTTCTGCAAAGCTGCACGTCCATTCTGCAACAGTGTTTTTCTCCGCAAGGCGTCAATATAGGATTGAATCTCGGCGAAGCGGCCGGAGCGGGCATTCGGGAGCACATGCACTTTCATCTTGTGCCGCGCTGGAACGGGGATTCCTCGTTTATGGCCATTATGGATGAAGTGCGAGTGATTCCGGAGCATCTGCGCGCGACTTACGCGACTCTGAAACCTTTTTTTGCCGGGCTCGACCCGGAAAAAAACACCTGAGAGGGAGGCATTCCATGCGCTTTATTAAAGTTCTGCTGCTTATTGTTATTTTTACCTGCGGTCTGCTCTTTTTCATCCAGAACAGCAAAGAACTGGAAACCGCGCTCACCCTGAAATTCAGCCTGTACTACGGCGATCTTTCCTGGACGGGCAAACCCCTGCCCTTCTTCGTCATAGTGCTGGCGGCTTTTGTGGTCGGAGCAGTGCTTTCCGCCCTCTATCTGCTTCTTGATCGCGTCCGTATGGGCTGTACCCTGCTCAAGTACAAGAACGACCTGCGCGCCAGGGAAAAAGAAGTTGCCCGCCTGCGCGCCGTGGCCGAAAAGAACGCGCCTATCGAAGTGCAAAGCTCGGCACTGAAAAAGGAACTGCCCCAGGCAGAGCCCAAGCCCGCATAAGGCATGCGCTTCGCGTCGTTTTTCGAGTGGCTGCAAAGCGCCCTCTCCCGTGTCGGGCAAAAGGGCGCCCGCCGGCTCCTGCCGGAAAGAACCGCCGGGGACGAGGATCTTTTTGCGGCCACTCGGGAATTGTCGCGTCTGCTGGTTGAGGAAACTCCCGCCTCTTCTTCCTCCTGCCCCACGGACGCGGCCGACATTTCCATCATTCTCGGCAATCTTTTTCGGGCTCAGGGAGATCTGGAACGCGCCGTCAGGCTGCGCGAGGCCTTGCTGGCCCGAGTGGACGCCGGTACGCCTCTCAAGGCCAGGATTTTATTTGAACTGGGCTGCGACTACAGAAAAGCCGGCCTGTTGGATCGAGCCCTGTCCGCTTACAAGGAAGCGCGAAAGCTTGGACACCCGGGCCTCGCGGTCAGCGAGGAACTGGCCCATCTGTTTGCCGACTCCGGCGATTTTTCCGCCGCCGCCGCTGAATCCGCCGTTATCGGCAATCCCCGGGCCGAAGCCTATTTTCTGGTCAAACAGGCGGAAGATCAGGCCGCCGCGGGTAACGACGATACAGCCGCGAAGCTTATCCGGCGCGCCACCGACGTTTACCCCGGTTCCCCCGAAGCCTGGCTCGCCCTTGCCTGCATGAGCCTCGCGGCCGGCAACGGAAGTAAAGCGGGCGAGCGCTTTGCCAACGGGCTGACCAAAGCCGGGGAACAGGGCCGGCTGATCCTGCTTGAGGGTCTGCACGCCTTTATTGCCGGTCCGACGGCCCCGGCCATTCCGGAAACAGCCCTGCACGACCTTTTCCAGGCCATTGCCGAATTTGCCTCCGGCCGGGAAGCGGACTTGATGCTTTGTTATTACAATGGCTTGTTCATGCAGCGTCTTAAAAAGGCGAACGAGGCGGAACAATGGTTCACCAAAGCCCTGGTCATTGAACAGGATTTCTGGGCGGCCCGGCTGGCGCTGCTGGCCCTTATCGCCGAGCGGGATCGGGAATCCCTGCCCCCCCTGCTGGCGCAGCAAATCGCGTTTTTTACCCGCAAGGCGGCGGAATCGAAGCGTTTTTTCTGCAAATCTTGCGGCATGAGGCGGAACAGCATTTTCTCCTCCTGTCCCCGCTGCCGCGCCTGGCACTCGGTTGCCTTCAGACTGTACCTCAACTGACGCGCTTTCCAGAGCAAACAAACTTTGAAAAGGTTTATTTGCTCTGGCGGCGCGATAGCGACGCCCGCAAGCGAGCAGCGCAGCGTGCCTTTAGCAAAAGGGCTTCCCTTTTGCGCATCTGAGAAAAGAGTCTTCGTGTTTTGAGCTTTTTTCAGAAACGTGACCTCAAACCAATACAACATTTCAAAGGTAAAATACTCTAACGAGCGCGCTTTTCGCCAAACCAACCACGCCATGACGGACAGCCCACGCCTCACCCCGCCCCTGCATCCGGCGCCGGATATTCCCGAGAGCCAGATCACCCCCATGTTCGCCCAGTATCTGGCCATCAAGAAGGACCATGAGGATGCCCTGCTCTTTTACCGCATGGGCGATTTCTACGAGCTGTTTTTCGACGATGCCGTGGTCGCCGCCAAAGCCCTGCAGATCGCCCTGACCAGCCGCAACTCCCAGGCGGAAAACCCCATACCCATGTGCGGCGTGCCGCACCACTCGGCCGAAATTTACCTGGGCCAGCTTCTGGAAAAAGGCTTCAAGGTCGCCATTTGCGAGCAGATGGAAGATCCCAGGGCGGCCAAGGGCCTGGTCAAGCGGGGCGTGAGTATGGTGCGCACCCCCGGCACCACGGTGGAAGACGTAAGCCTCAGTTCCAAAGCCCACAACTACCTTGGCGCCCTCTACTGGGACAGGGAAAAAGAGCGCGGCGGCTTTGCCTGGCTGGAATATTCCACCGGTGAATGGTCCGGCCTGCAAAGCAGGCGCGAGCAGGATCTCTGGCAGTGGGTGCAGAAAATGCGGCCGCGCGAACTGCTCATTCCGGATCTGCCGGCCGAGGACTTCCGCCTGCCCCAAAGTCTTTCTCTGGGCGACAGCACGCCCGTGCGCCTGCCCGTGCGCGGCTACTTCGATCTTAAGGCCGCCACCGGCCGCGTCCTGGCCGCCCAGGGCGTTCAGGAACTGGGAGCCGCGGGCCTGAACGGCAAAGAGGAACTCACCCGGGCCTGCGGGGCCGTGCTCGGCTATCTGCTGCAAACGCAAAAGCAGGACTTGGCCCACCTCAAGCCGTTTACTCCCCTGGATCTCGGCCGCCACCTGGTCATTGACGAGATTACCGAGCGCAATCTGGAAATTTTCCGGCGTCTTGACGGCAAAAAAGGCCCCGGCACCCTCTGGCAGGTGCTGGACGAAACCCTCACGCCCCTGGGCGGGCGCCTGCTGGAGGAGCGCCTGCGCCACCCCTGGCGCGACGCCGAACGCATCCGCGACAGCGCCGACGCCGTGGCCTTCTTTTTTGAGCGGGAATACACTCGCTCCGCCCTGCGCGCCGCCCTGGAATCGGTCTACGATCTGGAGCGCCTGTCCACCCGCATCTTTCTGGGCCGGGCCGTGCCCAAAGATTTTGTCGCCCTGCGCCAAAGCCTGGCCGCCCTGACCGACGTCAAACGGGCCCTGGAAACGCCCCCTCCCGGCGGCTACGCCAGCGACGCCGACCTGGCCGCTCTGCCCGCCAAAGCGCACGCGCTCTATCGCAACTGGGACAACCTGGAAGACGTGACCGCCTTGCTGGCTTCGGCCCTGGTGGACTCTCCCCCGCCGGTCATCACCGAAGGCGGCCTGTTCCGTTCCGGCTACAACAACGAGCTGGACGAACTGCTGGATCTGGTGGAGCACGGCAACAACCGCCTGCAGGAACTGCTCGCGCGGGAGCAACGCCAGTGTGGTCTGCCCAAGCTCAAACTGGGCTACAACCGGGTGTTCGGCTACTATTTCGAGCTGCCCAAAAATCTTGCCAATGCCGTGCCGGAGCACTTTTCCCGCCGGCAGACCGTGGCCAACGCCGAGCGCTATATCACCCCCGGACTTAAAGAGCTGGAAGACAAAATCCTGGCCGCGGGCGAGAGCAGAAAGCAGTTGGAATTCAAACTGTTTCAGGATTTACGCGCCAGCATCGCCAGGGCCAGGCCGCGCATTTTGTTCATGGCCGAAAGCCTGGCCGCCCTGGATTACTGGCAGGGGCTGGCCGAAGTCGCGGCCAAACGGCGCTGGACCCGGCCGGAGTTGCACGACGGCACGGACATCGCCATCCGCGAAGGCCGCCACCCTGTGGTGGAAGCCATGTCCGGCCCGGCCGGCTTTATTCCCAACGATCTGCGCATGGACGACAAGCGCCGGCTGCTCCTGATCACCGGTCCCAACATGTCCGGCAAGTCCACCGTGCTCAGGCAGGCCGCCATCATCGTCATCCTGGCCCAGATCGGTTCGTTCGTGCCGGCCGCGCAGGCGCGCATCGGCCTGGCCGACAGGGTTTTTTCCCGCGTGGGCGCGTCGGACAACCTGGCCCAGGGGCAGAGCACCTTTATGGTGGAAATGATGGAAACCGCCCGCATCCTGCGCCAGGCCGGCCGCCGCAGCCTGGTGATCCTGGATGAGATCGGCCGGGGCACCAGCACCTTTGACGGCCTTTCACTGGCCTGGGCCGTGGTGGAAGATCTGGTGCGCCGTGAGGGCGGCTTTATCCGCACCCTGTTCGCCACCCACTACCATGAACTGACCGCTCTGGAAGGCCGCCTGCCCGGCGTGCACAACATGAACATCGCCATTACCGAATACAGCGGCGAAATCGTTTTTCTGCGCCGCCTGGTGCCCGGCCCTTCCGACCGCAGCTACGGCATCGAAGTGGCCAAGCTGGCCGGCGTGCCGGCCCCGGTGGTGCAGCGGGCCAAAAAAATCCTGGAAAACCTGGAAGCCTCCCGCACCGGCGGCGGCCCCAAGGAGCAGGTCCGGCGCATGACCCTGCCAGGGCTGGATATGCCGGAACAGGACGACGCCAAAGACGCTTCCCTGCTGCCTCCGCTGCAACGGGAAACATCCCATCCTCTTTTCACGACCTTACGCGATCTCGATACCGACCACCTCACGCCCATGCGGGCCCTGGCCCTGATTACCGAGTGGAAGACACTCTGGGGAGGAGAAGAACAATGACCAGCCACCACCGTTTCCTTACCGCCCTGATCGCCTGCCTCGGCCTGCTGTGCCTGCTCGGGCCGGCCGGCTGCGGCAAAACAGGCTATCCGCAGCCTCAGGACGAATCCAAAAGCTTTCGCTGGAAAGAGTCTGACGCCAAGCCCGTGGGCGACTGCCTGGCCTTTACCGGCGCCTTTGAGGGCCAATACCAGAACTTTGACGGCATCCGCCTGGAAGTCGCCCGCCTGAACGGGCCGGAAGACTGCCCCGGCTGCCCCTTTGTCCCGCAGGAAGTAACCGAACTTTCTCCCGGCGAAGCCGGCTTTGACCGCCAGAACGGCACCGTCGCCTTTTCCTACTGCCCGCAAAAGGCCAAGGCCTACCGCTGGCGCATGGCCGCCATCAGCATCTTCAACCGCCTGCCCCACGCCACCATGACGGATCGCTTGATCGTAGTCAGTCCTTAGAGCGGATTCATTTTGGAGTTGCCCAAGAGTCGTATTGCCTCCGGTCGCGGACACAGGCCCTGTGCGGCCAAAGGGGTTGAACCCCTTTGGAAACCCCATTTTGCTGGCGCGATGCTCTTAGGTGGCACCACCTTTTTGCCCTCCGCCCACACCCGGCCTCCTTGGCCACGCATTTGGGCGCTTTCAGCGAGACGTTTGCCGCGAACAAAAACAGGGAAGGAAGCGTCCGGCTTCCTTCCCTGTTTTTCGATAACAAGCGGTCTTTGTTCGTCGCTCCTACCGGGCGCGGAACGATTTGGCGATGTTGATTATTTCCCCTTCCGCGTTGGGTATTTCCGGGTCGCAGCCAGACCGGATCATCACGCCCGCACCGTTGGGCAGGTAAATGTCCCAGCCCATCAGGCGGACGGGCTTGCCGTCCGGACCGGCCAGGAGCAAGCGCTGCATCACGGCCAGATTGCCGCCCAGGTTGTCGCGGGAAAACTGCATGTCGAGCAATTCGCTTTTGGTCTTGCTCTTTTTGGCCATGGCCTTTTCCCGCGCCATCATGTTCTTGGACATGGCGGCAAACTCTTCCGGTGTAAGCTTTTCAGCCACTTCGCGCGGAAGGAAAGCGCCTTCCTCATTCGTAAGAACAACGGAAATAAAGGGCTGGAAGCCCCTGGCGCCGGCCGTGCCGGTCGTTTCGAGCAGCAGGACGCGGTCGCCGTTCTTTCTGCGCGCGTCAAGGGCTTCTTTTGTTCCGGCCTCGGGGCCGACACTGCTCACCACGGTCCAGCCGGCAGGCACGTTCATGCTCAGGCCATAGGCCAGCCGCTTCTCGTTGGGGTTGGTCGGCTCGCCGCCGTCCTTGGAGCCGCCCTTGACACAGGCGCCCAGGGCAAAAAGCAGACAAAGGGCAAGCAGGAAGGCGGAACGTCTGGCAAAATTCCCGACGCGGGAACAATGGGGCGTGTTCATGTAGGAAAACTCCTTTCCAAATATGCTGAGTGTTTTCTGAATACACGAATCACAGGCATGTTACAAGCCCGCGCCGAAAGCTTTATGCGAAAAGATCTTATGACAAAAGGACTTCCCGCTCGTCCGCATCCCATATTGCCCGCAGACGGGCCAGCGCCAGGGATTCGCGCTCGCGGCGCAAGGCAACCAGCCACGCGGCCAATTCCCCGGCCCGCCGTTCCAGATCCTCCTCCGTGCCCGCGTTATCGATTACCCGGTCGCAAGCGGCCATCTTCCTGTCTTCCGGCCACTGCCATGACTCCATGAGAGCGATGGTTTCCCCACTCCAGCCGCGTCGTTGCATCAGACGCTCCCGGCGAAGGGAGAACGGGCAGTGTACGCCCACCAGCACATGGGCGGCCTCGTCAGAAGCGCTGTCGGCCTTTGTTCCTCCGACCCGGCCGAAATCCGTTTCCAGATACAAAGGAATCTCGGCCACAGCCACGGTCTGGCCCCGCGCTTCCTGCTCACGCCAGAACTCCCGTACCGCATGGCGCACCAGCGGATGGATCAGGGCCTCCACCTCACGGCGTAAGAGCGGATCGTCCCGCATGGCCGCGCCGAGAGAGGCCTTGTCCACCGGGCCGGCCGCATCGGGCACGAAACGGGCGCCGAAACGGGCGCGCAAAAGCCGCCGGCCGTCGCCGTCCTTTCCGTAAAGCCGGCTCACCTCGGCATCGGCGCTGAACGCGGGCATGCCCATGCGCCGCCAGATTTCCAGCAGGGAAGATTTGCCGCAGCCAGGCGATCCGGTAACGGCCACCCGCAGGGTTTCACGGCCCAGAACGCGCGCCGCTTCCGCAAAGTCCGGCGGCGGCGGACAACGAAACAATAAGCCCTCGCCTTCGGGCCAGGCTATCCGCCGGGCCTCGGGACCGAATACCGCCGGATGGGCCATGGCTTCGGGAAAAGGATGGGCGAACCCGAGCTTCCAGGCGTGCAGCATCTGGCGAGCCGGGGGCGAGTAGTCACCGGCATCCCCTTCGCGCCGGGCGGAAAAATCCTCCGGCAACGCCGTTTCGAGCGGTCCTGGCACACCGCGAGGGGCGTTTGCCAGCGCTTTTTCCGCCCGCGCTGCTTTTCCGGAGCCGCCTGCCCTTCCTTTTCGGGACCGCCCACCGCCGAACGCGGGGGACGCGAGCGCCGCCTCCCCGCCCCCGTAAACGGCATCGCCCCACAAGGGGTGGCCGATATGGGCCATATGCACGCGCACCTGATGCGTGCGGCCGCTGTAAATGCGCACAGCCACCAGAGCGAAACGCCCGCGCGGATCCGCGTACAGCGTCCGCCAGGCGCTTTTGGCCGCCTTGCCGCGGGCCACCACGGCCATCTTCGTTTTCTGTGTCGGATGCCGGCCCATGGGAGCGTCAATGACGCCGCCGGCTCCCTTGGGCACGCCGCGCACCAGGGCCAGATACTCCTTGTACACCGTGTGATGGGCGAACATGTCCGCCAGGGCCAGGCGGCAGCGTTCAGTAAGGGCCGCCAGCATCAGACCGCTGGTGTCCTTGTCCAGCCGGTGCACGATGCCGGGGCGAAAGCCCTCCTGGGCGGCCAGTTCCGAAAAATGGGCCACCAGTCGATGCGCCAGCGTGCCCGTAGCCAACCCCGGCGCCGGATGCACTGTCAAACCGGCCGGCTTGTTCAGCACCGCCAACTCCGCATCCCTGTAGAAAACGCTCAACTCCCCTTCTTCCGGCTCCAGGGCGGAAACCCGTGCCGGCAAGTCCACCCGCACCTCGCTGCCGGGCAAAATCTCACGCCGGGGCGAATCCTCCGGGTGGCCGTCCACCGTCACCCGGCCTTCGCGGATAAGCTCCTTGACCTTCTCGCGCGACAGGCCGTCCCGCCGCAGTTTGTCGGCAAGAAAACGGTCCAGACGACCGGGCCTCTCGCCCCGGCCGACCACAAAGGCGTGGCTTTCACCGGAAGATGCGCTCCCGCCCGCGTCCCGCTTCGCCGTCCCGTCCATTTCCGCTTGACCCTCTCGCTCCCGCTCAGTACATTTCAGTCAGGAAAATATGCCCGTTGCGCCGCACCTTCCGGCGCCCCCACCGCGCAGACAGGAGTTTTTCATGCCGCTTCATATTGTAGATCACCCGCTTGTCAAACACAAACTCGGCATCCTGCGCCGCCACGACCTGCCGGTACGCGAATTCCGGGCCGTGTCCAACGAACTGTGCCGGTTGCTGACTTACGAAGCCACAAAACAGCTGGAAACGGAAAAGACCACCGTGCAGGGCTGGGCCGGACCGGTGGAAGTTCACCGCATCAAAGGCAAAAAGATCACCGTGGTTCCCATTCTGCGCGCCGGGCTCGGCATGCTCGACGGCTTTCTGGACATGATTCCCGGCGCCAAGGTCGGTATCGTGGGCATGTTCCGCGATGAGGAAACCCTCAAACCCGTTCAGTATTACGTCAAGCTGGCCAAAAACATGAGCCGCCGCATGGCCGTGGTCCTTGACCCCATGCTTGCCACCGGCGGCACCCTGGTCGCCACCATTGACCTGCTCAAAAAGGCCGGCTGCGCCAAAGTGATCGGCCTCTTCATCGTGGCAGCCCCGGAAGGCATCAAACGCGTTCTTGACGCCCACCCCGACATTGACATCTACGTGGCCGCCCTGGACGAACGGCTCAACGAGCACGGCTATATCCTCCCCGGCCTCGGCGACGCCGGCGACAAGCTGCTCGGAACGAAGTAAGGACAAAATACAGGCTGGAAAGTTTTTTGAAGGAGCGGCGGCAATAAGCAACGCCTGGGACGGTCTTACCCGTCCCGGGCGCGCTTTTTCTGCAGCATGCCCGGCGGCAGCAGAAGCAAAAGAGCGACCCACGCGCCCGTCACCACAAGAAAGGGGACAAAATTAAGGCTGACAACGCGGAGCACCATAAAAAGGATTGCCACCGGCAGCGGCCAGGCGATCCAGAACGGCAGACCGACGGATCTGAGCCGCCCGGCCTGGACGAATACCGCCGGCACAAGGAAAATGAGCCACTGGGCAAAGTAGGTCCAGCCGATATTCTCCGGCACATGCCCGGGATATTGCAGGGCCGTGGCCAGATTCAGCATCACTGCCCCGTAGCCCAGAAGCCAGAGCACGGGCAGCCAGAGCAGAAAACCCAGTCTGCCGATGGGCCTGACCAGCAGGCCAAGCCGCGCCGGCCGCCCGTTGTCGGCGCTTTGCGTCATGCGGTCGCTCCTTTTGGTGCCGATGCCGAAAAAGACAGAAGTCACCCTTACGGGGACGGCGTCCGGGCAAGGGCGCCCGCCGTCCCTTTCACCAGCCCGCCTGTGCGGGAAGACGTCCAGAGCCTGGGGATGCGCGATCTAGAGCAATTAACGCTTGAAAGAGTCGCTTAAAGGCGGGCAAGGCCCGCCTAAGCCTCTTTCGCGGCAAGGATTTGAGGACAAAAACTTGCAGAGCAAATAAACCAATTAAATGGTGAAAAGCGCTAGCGCCGCGCGACTGAGAATACAAGCCGATCATTTTTCGATTGAA
>JAVBOI010000126.1:0-5970 GCA_031550695.1 Desulfovibrio sp.
CCCTCGACCGGGACGAAGCCGCCACGGCCGCGGGCGCGTGAAGGGGAGGGGAATGCCTCCGGCGGCTGGGGGAAGGGGAAGGAAACTTTTATAAAAGTTTCCTTCCCCTTCCCCCAGACCCCCATCCCCTTCCTTCAAAACTTTTTAGTTGGGGATGGACAGGCAGTCCCCGAATAACGGTGTTGTCCCCGCTACGGAGTTACCGCCACGAAACGTCGCCTCCATATGGGGTTTCCAAAGGGGGTCACCCCCTCTGGCCGCCGGAGGCATTTTCGTACCAACTCAATCCGGGTAGCGGGCATAGATGGCGTCTATGGTCTCGCGTATTTCCAGAAAGGCGTCGACTACCTGGGGATCAAAGGCGGTACCGGCCCCTTTGGCGATTTCGGCCGCGGCCGTATCCGCGGTCCAGGCCGGTTTGTAGCAGCGCTTGGAGAGCAGGGCGTCGTACACGTCCGCCACGGCCACGATGCGGGCGGGCAGGGGGATGGCTTCGCCCGCCAGGGCGGGAACATCCGAACTGCCGGTATAGCCTGTGCCGTCCCACTTCTGGTGGTGGTTCAGGGCGATGTCGCGGGCCATACTGTCCATGTCCCACTCCAGATCCCGGGTGTCGAACAGGCTTGCGCCCAGGGTGCAGTGCTGCTCCATGATTGCCCGTTCTTCCGGGTCGAGGCGGCCGGGCTTTTTCAGAATGGCATCGGCTATGCCCACCTTGCCCATATCGTGGAGCATGGCGGCCAGGCGGATATTGTCCTTGCCCTGGTGAAGGATGTCTATATCCAGCCCCTGCTTTTCCGCCAGGCGGTGGTAGATTTCCGCGGCGCAGGTGCCCACCCGCACGACGTGCCCGGCGGTTTCGCCCGGATCGCGCAGGGCGACGGTGCGCAACATGCGCATGATCAGGTTTTTGGCCATGAGCCCGCGCTCCAGGCATTGGGAGGCCATGGTGCAGAGAAGCTTGAGCCGGCTTTCCACCTCCGGGGTAAAGGGAACCACACCGTGCGCGCCTTTGGCGTTGATAATCTGGAGCACGCCGAGCACCCGGTCGTCGCGCCCGAGCAAAGGGGCGGAGAGCATGGAGATTGTCTGGTATCCCGAGGCTTCGTCAAAGCTGGAGTTGAACCCGTAGGGGGTATTGGGCGGCAGTTCGCGCACGTCGGCGATGTTCAGCGATTCCTTGTACAGGGCCACCCAGCCGGCAATGGATTTTTTGTTTATGGGCAGGCTGGAGTTGGCGTAAAGGTATTTGTTGGCCAGGGAGCCGGGAAACAGGGTGTCGTTGTGCGTGTAAGCGAATACCAGCCTGCCTTCCTGCTCCAGGTAGACGGTGCCGGCGTCGGCCCGGCCGAGCTTTCTGGCTTCGGACAAAATCCGGTCCAGAATCATGCCCACATCGGTGAAGAGGGAGAGTTCGCGCGAGAAATCGCAGAGCCACCAGCTTATGGGATCGTGCTGCGGTTTGGGAAAGACTTCGTCCCAGCGGGAAAAGGGCAGCCCTTCCTTGGCGAATTCGATCAACAGCCCGGAGCCGCTGGAATGTTGGATCAATCCTTCGCGCAAAAGTTCAAGATCATCGTCGGTGCGTCCGGGGTCGTGGTGGGTGAGGAGCAGGCGTTTAACGCCGGCCCTGACGGCCAGTTTCGGCCAAAAGCCCATGGGCGAATGCCCCCAGCCCACGTGCGTGGCGTATTCCTCCTGGGTGAACTGGGCGTCGGCGACCAGCACTTCCGCACCCTGGATAAAGGCGGCCAGCTGTTCGTTGACCGGGTTGTCGTCAGGGGCGGGCCCGCATTCGTGATCGCCGGTGAACACGAAACTCCAGCCGTCGGCGGTGATTTTATAGGCGACGTTGCCGCCGGGGTGGCTGGTGGGGCAGGTTTCGATCCGGGCCGAGCCAACGGTGAAGCTGTCGCCGGGCGTGAAGTTGCGTATGCCCAGAGAGCAGGCGGTCTGCTCCAGGTTCAGGGGAAAATTGCGGCCGTTGAACAGGGTGCGCAGGGTCACATCCACCCCGCCCTGGCCCATGTCGGCGGCGCCGTATACGGTGATGGCCCAGGACGGGTCGTAGACCGGCGCGAAATGGGGCAGCCCCTGCAGGTGATCCCAGTGGGCGTGGGTGAGCAGCAGGGTGCAGCGGCGCCGCTCTTTGGGCAGCAAACGCAATTCGCGGCCCAGGGTGCGAATGCCCGTGCCCGCGTCAATGACGATCAGTTCCCCGGCTTCGGTCCGAACTTCTATGCAGGTGGTGTTGCCGCCGTGATGGATAAAACTCTGCCCGGCCACTGGCACTGAACCGCGCGTCCCCCAGATGGTGATCCGCATGTTGTTCCCCGCTTGATAGAGTTAGGGCAAATCAATTTTGATTTGTCCAAGAGTTGTATTGCCTCCGGCGGCCAAGGGGGGGCCGGGGGCACAGGCTCTGTGTGAACCCCTTTGGAAACCCCGTTTTATGGGTCTGGCCCGGGTGAACAATCTCAAAGTTGATTTGCTATAGGCGAAAAAGGAAATCAGCCGCTTCGGGCTTGCCCCTATTTGCTGATCAGCGACCATGTCCCGTCCCAGTCCGGCGGCGGGTCGGCCGCCATATCCCGGCAGCGGTTTTTGTAAACGCCGTACAGTCCCGTGCTCCAGGTTTCATCCAGTGTTGCAAAGGCCTCGGCAGCGGCCTGAAACTCCCCGGCCACATAAAGGGCACGGGCGGCGGTGTACATTTCCAGTTCCGCCTTCCGTTCGGCGGCCTGTTCCGGCCGCAGGGGCGCGTACACTTCCACCGCGTTCCGCTTTCCCTTGACCCTTACCACATCCATCAGTTGAAAGGCAAAGCGGCCGCCGCACAGGGCCGCGCAGTCGCCGCTGACCGCAATGCCCACCTTGTACATGGGGCACAGCCCCTCCAGCCGCGACCCCAGGTTCACGGCGTCGCCCAGGGCCGTGTAGTCCAGCAGTTCCTCTGAGCCCATGTTGCCCACGTAGGCCGGCCCCGTGTGCAGGCCGATGCCGATGGCGATGCGCGCCCCGCTTTGCGCCTCCAAAGCGACGTTGAGCGAATCCAGCATCTCCTGCATGCGCAGCGCCGTTTCCACGGCCAGGACCGGGTGGTCCGCCACGTCCAGGGGGGCGTTCCAGAAGGCCATCAGGGCGTCGCCGATGAATTTGTCCAGGGTGCCCTTGTGGTTGCGCACCAAAGCGGTCATGGGCGTGAAATAGCTGTTCAGCAACCGCACCAGTTGCGGCGGCCGGAGCGATTCGGACAGGGAGGTAAAGCCCCGGATGTCGCTGAACAGGACGGTGATGGTCCGTTCCTCGCCGGCCAGGACGTCCCGCTCCTCCTCGGCTATGCGGGCCACTATTTCCGGGGCCACATAGCGTGAAAAGGCCTGGCGCAGATGGCGTTTCTGGCGTTCTTCCTGCCAGAAACGCAGGGAAAGCACGGCAAAGCCCTCCGCGGCCACGGTCAGGACCAGGTAGACCGGCGAAATGAACAACCCGGCCAGAAAAGCCTGGGAGGCGCCCCACAGCACGCCGCCCGTCAGGCCGGCGGCCAGGGGGGCGTAAACAAGCGCCCTGGCCCGGCCAAAAGCCAGGGAGCAGATAAGGCCGGCAGCCACGATGCCCACGGCCTGAAGGCCGGGCGTCCAGGGCGGCACATCCACGAAGCGCCCGGACAGGATGGCGTCCACCACGGCCGCGTGCATTTCCACCCCGGCCATGTGCCGGTCAAAGGGCGTGGCCCGGATGTCGCGCAGGCCCACGGCCGAGGTGCCCACAAAGACCACCGCTCCCTTGAACAGGGCCTTGTCCGCCCGGCCGGACAGGATGTCGCCCGCGCTGACGTAGGGGTAACTGAAGCCGGGGCCGCGAAAGAGCACGGGCATGGCGCCGTCGTGGCTTACCGGCACGGTCAGGTCGCCCAGGCGAAGGCGCTCCAGCCCGTCCGCCCCGGTTTCCAGCACCAGGGCGCCCACGCCCCTGGCCCGCATCAGGGCGCGCAGGGCCAGGGAAGGGTAGATGTCGTCCCGGTAGGCCAGCACCAGCGGAACCCGGCGCAGCAGGCCGTCCCGGTCCATGCCGGCGTTGTAGAAGGCCACGGGCGCGGCCTTGACGAAAAGCGGCAGAGGAAAGGTGCCGCCGTCCGCGCGAGCCAGGCCGGACAGGGGCTCGAGACCCGGAGGATCGCGGGGCTCCAACTCGCGCACGGCCAGGCCCGGCGGCGGGGGAACGGCCTCCGTGGGAGGCGCGGCTGCTGCGAAAGGCGCGCCCTCCGCGTGGCCGGAGCTTGGGGCAAAAACCGCGCCGTTTCCGGCGGGCGCTCCGGCCGGGCCGACCCCGCCGGACAGGCGGTCGGCGGAAAAACGCAGGTACATGCTGAGCACGGACGGCGTGGCGGCCAGAGCGTCGGCCAGGATGGCGTCGTTGTCCCGCAGTTCGTCGGGCAGACCGGCCACTGTGGTTTTCAGGCCCAGAAAACGCTCCAGCATGCCCTGCACGTGCATGACGGAAGTGCGGTCGGCCTCGGAAAAGAGGATGTCCAGGCCCACGGCCGAGGCCCCGGCCTCGTCCAGGCCTTCCAGCAGAGCGGCCAGCAGGTAGCGCGGCCAGGGCCACTGGCCGAAGTTTTTGATGCTGGCCTCGTCGATATCCACAATCACGATGCCCGGCGGGGGCTCGCCGCCGGCGGTCAGGCGCAGGAACAGGTCGTAGCTCTGGCGGTCAAGCTGCTGGAGCAGGGCCGGCTGGACGAGGTACAGGCCGAGAATGAGCAAAAAGGCCGCAACCCCGGTACCCAGGCAGGGCAAAAGGCCCAGAGCGCGGCGGCCCGGCGTCCGTCTTCCGGAAGGCGTGGCGGAGGACGGGGCGGAGCGGGGAGCGGCGGGAGGGGAATCGGCGGGCGGCGCGCCTGTCATGGGGATGCCTTGTTACGGTTGCGGGAACGAACGGCGCAACATCGGGAATTGTCTGTATCGGAAAGTACAAGGTCTGTTCAACAGATGTCAATACGGGAAAGAGACGGCGTAAGGTATTGTCGATATCCCACGTTTCACGGGAAATAGTAGCGTTGAGGTCTTTTTTCGTTTTTGGCTTCTGACGCGAAATGGATATACTTTTTCAAATTATTACGTATTATTGTGTATTTACTATATCCCAACGATACAAATAACCACTTGAAAAATAAAAACTTATTTATTGCATGCATAACTTATTATAGCATTGCGATTAATTATAAAATAAGATAGAGGGTTTATCAATATAAGACATGAAGTGTTCGGCATGGGATGCAGTTTCCGCAACAGGCCACAGGGGGAGCCCTTTATGTGTCGTTATTCCGTTTTTCTTTCCGTCCCGTTATTCTCCCGCCTTTTCGCCACCCCGACCCACGCGGCGATCGAGTTCGCCTGACCCCGCCGATCCCGCGCGGGCATAAAACGCGGCGGAGCAAAACGCGCCGACGCTTTCAAATTCATCGCAACCAACGGTTTTCTCTCCGGCAGTCATACGAAATACGCTAAAGGAGCGGCCATGAGTTTACGCCACCTCTCCCTTACCGCCATCGGAGCGGCCCTGTGCCTCGTCTTTTCCTTCGCCCCCGCCTTTGCCGCGCCCGAGGCCGGCAAAGTGGTGGCCCTCACGCCGGGCGCGTTCGTGGAACGGGCCGGCAAACGCCTGCCCCTGGAACTGAAAAGCCCTGTGGAAGCCGGCGACACCCTGGCCACCGACGCCACCGGCCGGGTGCGGGTGCTTTTTTCCGACGACAGCTCCATGAGCATCGGGCCCAACACCACCCTGGCCCTGCAAGAGTTCAGCCCCGGCGGAAGCAAGCCGACGGTGAAAGCGCACCTGGGCAAGGGTCTGCTCCGGGCCATCACCGGACGGATCGTGGAGCAGAACCCCGAAGGCTTTGCCCTGACCAGCCCCGAGGCCACCGTGGGCATACGCGGCACCATCGTCACCATGCGCGCGGCCAAGGGC
>JAVBOI010000081.1:0-35372 GCA_031550695.1 Desulfovibrio sp.
GCTTATTTGGGCGTATTTTTCCCCATGTCATGCACCAATGGTTTTGCAAGGGGGGGCGGCCACATTCTGCCCGCCCCCCCTTTCCAAAACCGCAGCCTGACGCCGCATGGCGAAAAAAGCCGCCCTATTCCTATTCCACGGTGACGCTTTTGGCCAGGTTACGCGGCTGATCCACGTCCTTGCCGAGATGGGTGGCGGCTTCGTAGCTGAAGAGCTGAAGGGCGGGCAGCATCAGAAATCCGTTCAGCGGCCCCCAGGCTTCGGGCAACACCCACATGTCGCCGGCGCGCAGTTCCATGCCGGGCTTGGCCGGGTTGGTCAGGGCAATGACCGGGCCGCGCCTGGCCTGCACTTCTTCCAGGTTGGACTTGGTCTTGGGGAACAGTTCGTCGTGCGGGGCCAGGAAAAAGGACGGGAATTCCGGGTCGATCAGGGCGATGGGGCCGTGCTTCATCTCGCCGGAAGCGTAGCCTTCGGCGTGGATGTAAGACAGCTCCTTGACCTTGAGCGCGCCTTCCATGGCCAGGGGGTAGCACTGGCCGCGTCCGAGAAAAAACATGCCGCGGCAGGAACAGTAGCGGGTGGCAAAGGCGCGGGCCTCGCTCTGCAAGCTGGGCAGAATGCTTTCCAACTGGGAGGGCAGGGCCAGCATGCCGTGAATGGCCTGGTGCCGGATATCCTGCGAAAGCGTTCCGCGCGCCTTGCCCCAGTGCAGGGCCATGAGCAGGAGCACGATCATCTGGCTGCTCATGGCTTTGGTCGAGGCCACGCTGATTTCCGGCCCGGCCTGGGTGTACACCACGGCGTCGGCCTCGCGGGCGATGGACGAGCCCACGGCGTTGCACAGGCCAAGCGCCTTGCAGCCTTTTTCCTGGGCGATGCGCAAGGCGGCCAGGGTGTCGGCGGTTTCGCCGGACTGGCTGATGACCAGCAGCAGTTCGTCCGGGGCGAGCAGGGCGTCGCGGTAGCGGAATTCCGAGGCGATTTCCACGGCCGTGGGAATGCCGGCCCAGGTTTCCATCAGCGGCATGGACCACAGCCCGGCGTGGTATGAGGTGCCGCAGGCCACGATACGCAGGCGGCCGGGCACGGGCAGGCTTTCAAGCTCGGGCACGCGCGCCTCAAGGCGAGTTCCGTCCACCCGGCCGGTCATGCAGTCGGTAATGGCGCGCGGCTGTTCGTAAATTTCCTTGAGCATGAAGTGGCGGAATCCGCCTTTCTGGGCCGATTGCAAATCCCACTCAATGCGCTGCGGCTGCTTGTCGATGGGCTTGAGATCCTCGATTGAGAACACTTCCCAGGAGGTCGGGGTGATGCGCACAATTTCCCCGTCCTTGAGAAACACCACCTCGCGCGTGTAGGGCAGAAAGGCGGGAATGTCCGAGGCCACGAAGTTTTCGCCCGCGCCGATGCCCAGCAGCAGCGGGGCGGAGTGCCGGGCCGCGTATACCGTGTCCGGCTCTTCCGGGGAAATGAGGGCCACGGCGTAAGCGCCGCGCGCCTTGCGCAGGGCTCTGGCAAAGGCTTCCAGCAGCGAAGTGCCGGGGGCGCGTTCGTCGGCGATGCAGTTCACCAGCACTTCGGTGTCAGTTTCGGAGGAAAATTCGAAACCTTTGGCTATCAGGTCGCTTTTGCATTCCTGGTAGTTTTCAATGATGCCGTTGTGCACCAGGCAGAGCTTGCCCTTGAAGGAACGGTGCGGGTGGGCGTTGTCCTCGGTGGGCGCGCCGTGGGTGGCCCAGCGGGTGTGGCCCATGGCCGTGGTGGCGAGCGAGCATTCCATGCCGGCCAGCTTGTCCTCAAGCAGCTTGAGCTTGCCTTCGGCCCGCACCACTTCAAGCTCGTTGTTCTGCACAAAGCAGACGCCGGAAGAGTCGTAGCCGCGATATTCAAGCCGGCGAAGCCCCTCTACAACCAGGGGCACGGCCGGACGGTGTCCGGTATAGCCGATAATGCCGCACATGATGTTCTCCTGATTCGTTGAATGCGGGACGGGCCGGCGGTTTTGCGCCGGCGATTCCGTTTTCCGCTTGCGGATTTCGTACTTTACGCGAATATTTTTAGTCTGAAAAGGGTCGCGACGCGACGCGGATTCTTTTTTCGGACGCGAAGGGGGGACATTCACCGCAAACGACGTTTGCCGTGATGTCTGTTCCGGTCCGCCGGTTCCGGTAAAAACAGGCTTGGCGGGTTTTGCACATGCCTGCCTCTATATGATAACGATAGCCCATGCAGCTTATTTCCGCGTTTTCTAGATTTAGTCTTGATTTTCCCATTAACTGCAGGTATGCAAAAAGAAACGTCCCTATGGTAACGGAGGAGCCATGCCGCAGGTAGCCGCCAGAATCAACAATGAGCAGGAGCGTTGGCTTAAAGACTACTTTCGCACCAAAAGCGCCGGGGCCGAATTTATTCTGCCTTGGGCAGTGGATACGTTCTTCCGGGCCATAACCGCGCTGAAAGGGTCGTTTTCTCCCGCTGAGTTGAAAACCATCGTGGAAGCCTATAAAGACGTACGCCTTTTGCCCGACACCACCAGAACCACCTATTTGCTCCTGCGCGTCATGGACGCCTGCGAGACCAACAACCTGCACGCAGTGCACGGGGCCAGCAAAACCGCCTTGGAGGCGAAAATAAAACGCCTGGACGACACGCAGGCCACGGCCATCATGGTCTGGTCTTCGGCTTTTTGGGTCAGCCGCAACTGCACGGCCGAGAGTCTGGACGAATACATCCGCATGTATTAGGAAAACGCTGATTTTTTCCGTTTGGCGTCGTTGCGGCGCCAATTTTGAAGGGGGGCAGGACTGAAGAGTCCAGCCCCCCTTCAAAATTGGCTTGCGCCTTGCCAAACGAAAAAACTCAGCGTTTTCCAGGTTGTGCCGGCTGCCTTTGTATTTAAGAGAGAAGAGGGAAAGAGGTCAGCCCCTCGAAAACCCGCCCGCTGATAATCTTTCTTGCTATTTGAAGGATTTTTTTTGTAGAAAAGAAAGTAATGCTCTTTACAATATTTGCCTTTTCCCTTAAACAGGAATCATTCCTAATTAAGACGCAAGGAGAATCGTTATGTCCAAGACTCAGGAAAATCTCATGTCCGCCTTTGCCGGCGAATCCCAGGCCAACCGCAAATATCTCGCCTATGGCAAGCAAGCTGAAAAAGAAGGCTTTCCCCAGGTGGCCAAGCTGTTCCGCGCCGCTGCCGAGGCGGAAACCATTCACGCCCACGCCCACCTGCGTAGTGCCGGCAAAATCGGCGACACCATGGCCAACCTGCAGGACGCCATCAGCGGCGAAACTTACGAGTTCACCAAGATGTACCCGGACATGATCAAGGACGCCGATGCCGAAGACAAGCGGGCGGTTAAGAAATACATGGAATTCGTCAACGCCGTGGAAGAAGTTCACGCCAAACTGTACCAGAAGGCCCTGGACGCCAAGGGCAAAGTGGCCGATGTGGATTACTACATTTGCGGCGTATGCGGCTACACCCACGAAGGCCCGCACAGTGACAAGTGCCCCGTCTGTAACGCGGCCGCCAGCGCGTTTTATAAAGTCGATTAATAAGAGTTCGCGGTTGGGCGCGTTGCCGGGGCGGTAAGCCCCAATCGCGCAAGCTTTGCGATACGACTCATGTCCGGCGGATGGCGCAAGCGTCCGCCGGACATCACTTTTTCGCGGATCGGGTCAGCGCGTCCGCGGCCTGGCCCGGCGGTCTTTCTCTTGCCCGCCGGCCGCTCCTGTTGTATGAGAGGGCATGTCCGTTTGCACTGCCTCACTCTTTGCCGCCGCGCGACCCTCCCGCTTCTTCCCGCACTTGCCCATCGCGGCTCGCCGTGCTGTTGTCAGCCTGATTTTGCTTGCGAGTTTTCTTTGCGGTCGGTCGGCCTGGGCAGGACCGGCCGCCGAATATCCGGTGGCCATGCGCACCTTTGGCGTCTGGGCCCAGGATTCGCACGAGCGCTTTGATTTTTCCGTGTGGTATCCGGGTACCGCTTCGCAGTCGGAAAGCACGCGCGAAGGCTGGATTGTCGAATCCGGCAGGCGCGGCCGCGTCATACCGGGGTTTTACCCGATTATTCTTCTGTCCCACGATACGGCCAGCGGCCGCTTTGCCAATAACGATCTGGCTTCCTCCCTGGCCGCCGGCGGGTTTATCGTCATCGTCCCCACCCACATGGGGGACAACCAGAACGACAGCGCCGATCTCTACACGGCCCGCCTGTTGCGGGCGCGGCCGCGCCATTTGCTGCGCGCCCTGGAAACCGTGCTTGATTCGCCGGATTTTGCCCTGTACGCGGACGAGTCGCGCATCGGCCTGATCGGGGTGGGCTTTGGGACCATCACCGTGCTCCAGCTTGCCGGGGCCGTGCCCGATCCGTCCCAGCTTGAGCGGTACTGCCCCGGCACTGTCGCCACGGACGCCTTTTGCGCTCCCTGGGCCGCGGGTCGTCTTGCCCTCCTTGCCCCTGAGATGCGGGCCATGGAAAAGAAGGAGGGCCGCCAGGTTTTTACCCCCCCCCTGGCCCTGTATGCCCCGGAACTGGCGCCCGCGCCGCCGGTGGCGGCTGTGGCGGCGGCGCCCCCGGAACGGCAGAAGCCGGTTCAGGAGGCCAAGGGACGCTCCTTTCTGTCGCGTCTGTTTGTCGACAAGGATGATGTTGATGAGGATGCGGAAGGAGAAGAGACCGGAGCGGTCACGCTGCCCGTCGGCAACAGCACGGCCGCGGCCGCCAACAACGGCCCGGTGCTGGATTTTCAGGGAGGACCCGACTTTGGCGGCACTGATTCGGGCGAGCGGTTCGTGCATATCGCACTGTCGGATTCTCCCCATTTTCGGGTGACGGTGGCGGAAGAATCCGGGGTCCTTTTGTCGCCGGACGCTTTTTCCGCCAAGTCCTCCGGTCCCCTCGCCCACAGAAGGCCTGCGGGCGTTCGCAAGATACGGGGCATAACCCTGGTGGCCCCGGCGGGTGGTATGCTGTTTTCCCGCGAGGCCTTGTCCGGCATACAGATGCCCGTGGCTCTGGTGGAAGCCGGGCAGGATGCGCTCTATCCGCCGCGCGCGCACGCCCAGCCCTTTTACAGCCGCCTGCCCGCGCCCTCGGACCACATAAGCCTTGCCGGCGTGGACCATTTTTCGCTTTTCGCGCGCTGTTCCAAAGATACCATGGCCAACCTGGGCGAGGCCTGCGGCCGGCTGGTGGGCGACCAGCGCGAAGCTGTGGCCGGGCAGCGGGATCGCTTTCTGATTTCGTTCTTCCACGCGGTTTTGGGTGAGCCGCTGCCGCCCGCCGCTCCCTCGGGTTTCGTGGCCACGCACCACACCCAGTGAGGTGCTCTGATGCCGCTGCCGCCCGGCCATGCCTGCGCCTTTTACATCCAGGGCGTCTGCTTCCACCCGGAGGCGGCCCGGCCCGGCCGCGATCCGGCCTATCGTTGCGTCCGCCTGGCGCAACTGCTGGAGCGCTGGGACGATTTTCTCGATCGGGCGGAAGCCTTCGGCCTTGCCGAGGAGACAGCGGCCCGCATCTGGAACGCCCGCATGGACGGTTTTGTGCTGCGGCGCAAGGAATGTCCTTCGCCGGCCCGTTTTCCGGCCCTTGCCGACGCGCCGCCCGTTGATGAGGAAGGGCAGATTCTGGGCTGCCCGCACCTGTGGCAGGGCGCCTGTCTGTTGACCCTTCCCGGATGCGAAGGGGTGTGCATGCGGTATCGCCGGCGCGGGCGAGCTTAGAGCAAATCAATTTTGAAGTGGTCCAAGAGTCGTACTGCCTCCGATCGGGGGCACAGGCTCTGTGCGGCCAAAGGGGTCGGGAACACAGGCCCTGTGTGAACCCCTTTGGAAACCCCATTATTAATTTGCTCTGCAATGAGGTAGCGGCGAACGCCCCTGCCGGCGGTTGTTTTGCGCTTCTCTCCCTGGTATGGTCAACAACAACGCGGAGTTCGGCCGGTGCAGCCGGGTCGGAAACCGCTTTCTCTTCCTGTTTTTTTTCGGTTTAGCACTATAAGTGAGGCTCCATGATTGCTCCGGCTATTTTTTATTTTCCCCGGCTGCATCCGGAATTCGCGCCCGCCTGGGCGCGCGGCCGGGTGCTTGGCATACCCTGCGGCTTGCCCGAGGTTGATGGGGAATCCGCACCCGGACCGGTCGCCCGCGAGGCGCAAGAGGCCGCGCGTCGCGCTCTGCCGCTTTCGCCGGCCCAGTCCCGCGCTGTTCTTGAGGAACTTTTGCGCCTGGGAGAAGATCACGCTCATACCGGAATTCTGCGCCAGGTCTCGGCCCTGCGGCTTGCCGACGATGCCCGGCGCGGGGAAAAAGCGGGGGAGAACGCGGCCCTGGACGCCTTTGCCGCCACTGGCCGCGCGGACGCTCCTGGCGGGAGAAACTCGCCCGCGTTTTCACCGGAACAGCGATTGCTGGATTGCCAGAAATTGCTGCTTCTGGCCCATTCCCTTGAGGAGCGCGTGCTGGAACTGGAGCGGCTGGAGAGCCGGGTTTCGCTGGTTGAAGAATCACTTTACGCCGCGCTTGGCGAGGCTGACGCCGAAGACCTGCGGGAATTGGCCGGCCAGGCCGAGGCGGCCGGCCGGGCCGGCGCGCCCTTTGCCGATGATGACGCGGCTTCCCCGGAGGTGCCGGTATCCTGGCGGCTGATAACCGAGGCCATGGTCCCGTTTTTGCCGGACGGGGCGCTTCTTTTCACGGCTGACGCGGCCGTGGTTCAGGAACTTCGGGAAGAGGGCCTGCTGCGGCCTCTTCCGGACGATACGGCCGCATGCTTGCCGGACTGGCCCGCGGAACGCCTGGCCGGGCTGCTGCACGCCCGGCTGCCTGGCTGGCGACTGGCGGGCAGGCGCTCCTGCCCCGCGGACCGTCCTTGGCTGGACAGGGAATACGATGTGCTGGCGGCGGACCCGGACGCCTGAATCCGGGCAGTCTTTTCCACAAGCAATGCAAGGAGAAAGCGGGCAATGGCCGACGCGCTTAACAGTGATGCGGAACAGGAATTCTCGGGGGGCCTTAAAGGGCTGGTATTTGACGTTGACGGCGTGATGTTCGATTCCCGGCATTCCAATATCGAATATTACAACCTTATCCGCCGTTCCGTGCAGTTGCCGCCCATTTCGGCCGAGGACGAGGAGTTCTGCCACATGGCCTCGGTGCATGAGGCTCTGGAGCGGATCATCCCGCCGGAATGCCGCGACCGGGCCCTGGAGGTCTGCCGTACCATAAACTACAACGAGCGCATTCTGCCCATGCTTTCCGTTGAGCCCGGATTGCTGGAAGCCCTGCACTGGCTGCGGCAGTGGAACGTGCGTCTGGCCATTTTTACCAACCGCACCAATTCCGTTGACGGTCTGCTGCGCTATTTCGGGTTGGAAGCGTTCTTTTCGCCTGTCATGACCGCCGGCAACAGTCCGCCCAAGCCCCATCCGGGCGGCTTGCTGTCCATCATAAGCCAATGGGGGGTGGAGCCCCGCCAGATAGCCTTTCTCGGCGATTCGCGGGTGGATGAGCAGGCGGCCAAAAGCGCCGGCGTGCCGTTTTGGTCGTTCCGGAATGACGAACTGACCGCCCGCCTGCATTTTTCGGATTTTTTCAAAATGATTACCTGGATCACACCTCTTGTGGAAGGCCGGCAATAGTTATATGTACATGACAAGGATGCGGTAACAGCGCCTGCGAACCGGATATTTTTTCCCCTTGGAGGACGGATGTTTGTTTTTGCCAATATACTTGAGGCTATAATTTATGTCGTGGACACACTGCTGACGATTTACTCCTTTGTGGTAATCGTGGCCTGCCTCATCTCTTGGGTGAATCCCGATCCGTACAACCCCATTGTCCGCATCCTGCGCAACCTGACCGAACCGGTGCTCTGGCGCATCCGCAAATACCTGCCGTTTACCTACGTCAGCGGTCTTGATCTGTCCCCGGTGGTTCTGCTTCTTGCCATCCAACTGGTACGGATGATCGTCGTCAAATCCTTGATGCAGGCCATATATCTGCTATAATAAAATACTGGCGCGGCAACCCTTTTTCCCGGCGCGCCTTTGTTATCCGTTCCGGCCATGAACGTGAACGAAACGGATGCTTGCAGGCGAGTTTAGAGCATTTTCACATTGAAATTGTCTATTCGGCTACAATGCTCTGGCCTTGCGAAACGCAGTGCGGCAAGGCCCGCGAGATTGGCGTAGGCGAGTTGGGGACACAGGTTCTGTGCTTTGCCCGCCGTTAAGCGACAATCCCAAAGCGAAATTGCTCTGGGGACGAATCCAGAAATTTCAACTGGTTCAGAGGCCCGCATGGCTGTTAATCGTATCGATCTGCTCAATCATACTTTTTCTCGCGCCCTGCGCGGCTATGCTCCTGAGGAAGTCGACAGTTTTTTGCAGGACGTGGCCGATGCCATGGCCCGCCTTGGCGATGACCGCGTGCGCCTGGGCAACCTGGTCACCCAGTTGGAAAACCGCCTGGCTGAACACCTTGAGCGCGAAAACGCCCTGCGCGAAACCCTGCTCGCCTCCCAAAGAATGACCGAGGAAATAAAGGCCTCGGCACAAAAAGAAGCGCAGCTTATCATTGAGTCTGCCCATAATCGTGCGGAAAATTTAACAAATCAAGCTAATCTGCGCCTGGCGCGTATTCTTGATGAAATTTCAGAAGCGCGTAAATTAAAAGCGCAGTTTGAATTCAAGGTGCGCTCGGTCATCGAGGGCCACCTGAAGCTGCTGGAACTCGGGCAGATGGAGGACGCCCGTATGGAACGCGCCACCGCCGCTCTGAACCGCCGCCCGGACGTCGATGCCCGGAGCGGAAAAAAGGACGGAAACAGAGGGGGCGATGAATAAGGACGCTTCGCGTCCGGCGTTTGTCCTGCCGGCCAAAGAAGGCGGATGGCAGATGCTGGTGCGGGCGCAGCCCGGAGCGAAAAAATCGGAATTCTCCGGGATCATGGACGGCAGGCTGCGCGTGCGTTTGGCCGCTCCGGCGGTTGAAAACAAGGCCAACCGGGCGCTGCTGGCTTTCGTGGCCAAGGCCCTGGGTCTTAGAGGGTCAAAAGTGACCCTTCTTTCCGGGGAAACCGGGCGGGAAAAGCGGCTGCATATCGCGGCCGATGTTGAGCCCGACTGGAGCAGGCTGTCCCCTTTCCCAACCCCGGAATGACGCGGCGTTCGGTTCGGGCGTTCTCCGGCCCGGCAAAGGACGCCGCCGGGCTCTGCCCGGTGCGGACTTGGGGGGCACGGGGGGCGGAGCCCCCCGGTATGGGATACGAAGCCGCCACACGGAAAGTGTTTTGAATTTGGCATCCGAATTCGGATATATCCGAGCATCACACTGACCATAACCATATATGATGGAGGTGCATTGTGGAAAAAAAAGAGTTGGAACTGCTTGAAAAACTGGCGCCGACGCATCCCGACGTCAAAGCCCTGTGGGACGATCACATTCTCTTCAACAAGCAGTTGGAAAAGCTTGAGGGCAAATCCTATCTGACGCCCGACGAGCAGACCCAGATGCGCCAGTTGAAAAAGCAGAAGCTGGACGGAAAAACCAAACTTGTGGCCATGTTGCATAAATACGCCACGGAGGAGTAGGATTCATGGAGCTCACAGGGGCCCAAATACTGATGGAATGTCTCGGACGTGAAGGGGTGGACACCATTTTCGGCTACCCCGGCGGCGCTGTTATCGACATTTATGACGAACTGTCGCGCCGTGAGGATACGCTACGGCACATTCTGGTGCGTCATGAACAAGCCGCTGTCCATGCCGCCGACGGCTACGCCCGCGCTTCGGGCAAGGTTGGCGTCTGTCTGGTCACTTCGGGCCCCGGCGCCACCAACGCGGTTACCGGCATTGCCACCGCGTATTCCGACTCCATCCCCATGGTCGTACTCACCGGGCAGGTCCCCACGCGGATGATCGGCAACGACGCCTTTCAGGAAGTCGATATTGTCGGCATCACCCGTTCCTGCACCAAGCACAACTACCTGGTCAAAAGCGTCAAGGAACTGGCCACCGTCATGCGGCAGGCCTTCTACCTGGCCAGGACCGGAAGGCCCGGCCCCGTGCTGGTGGATCTGCCCAAAGACATCATCAACATGAAAACCGACTTCGTATGGCCGGAAGAAGTGCGCATGCGCAGCTACAACCCGACCTACAAGCCGAACCTGGTGCAGCTTCGCCGCGCCGTGGATCTGATCATCAAGGCCAAGCGCCCCCTGATCCTTTCCGGCGGCGGCGTCATCTGCTCCAATACCTCGGAGCTGCTGTCCGACCTGGCCATGCGCTACCAGATTCCCGTGGTCTCCACCCTTATGGGCCTGGGCGGCTTTCCCGGCACCCATCCCCTGTGGTCCGGCATGATAGGCATGCACGGTTCCGTGGCCGCCAACCGGGCCGTCAGCGAGGCTGACGTGCTTGTGGCCGTGGGCACGCGCTTTTCCGACCGCGTTACCGGCAAAATCTCATCTTTTGCCAGCCATTCCAGCATTATCCATATTGACGTGGACCCCACTTCCATCCGCAAGAACGTCAGGGTTTCCGTGCCGGTCGTTTCCGACTGCCGCCAGGCCATCATCGGCCTTTCCGACGTGCTCGCGGCCCGGGCCGACGAAAAGGACTGGGAAAAGGATCACGCCGAATGGCTGGAACTGCTCGCCCGCCGCAAGGAGGAATATCCCCTCACTTACGTGAAGAACGGGGAAATCAAGCCGCAGCAGGTGGTGGAGTTGCTTTACGAACTGACCAAGGAAAAATACCCCATCATCACCACCGAAGTGGGCCAGCACCAGATGTGGGCCACCCAGTTCTTCAAGTACACCAAGCCGCGCACCTTTCTGTCCTCCGGCGGCCTCGGCACCATGGGCTACGGCCTGCCCGCGGCCATGGGCGCCCAGGTGGGCATGCCCGACAGGCTGGTTATAGGCATTGCCGGCGACGGCTCCATCCAGATGAACATTCAGGAACTGGCCACCATCGTGCAGAACAAACTGCCGGTAAAGGTGGTCATACTCAACAACTGCTACCTGGGCATGGTCCGGCAGTGGCAGGAATTGTTTTACAAGCAGAACTACATGTGCACCTGCATGGAGGGCCAGCCGGATTTCGTCAAGCTGGCCGAAGCCTACGGAGCCGAAGGCTACCGCATCACCGAGGAGTCGGAACTCGCCTCCACCTTGAAAAAGGCCCTGGAGTCGCCGAACCCGGCCGTGATCGACGTCAAGGTCGCCCGCGAGGAAAACGTGTATCCCATGGTCCCCGCCGGCAAAGGCCTGGACGAAATGCTCTTGGTGTAGGAGGTCCGCCATGCGACATACGCTTTCTGTTCTTATGGAAAATGAACCCGGCGTGCTCGCCCGCGTGGTGGGACTCTTCAGCGGTCGCGGATTCAACATCGAATCCCTGAACGTCGCCCCCACGCTCGAGCCCGGCGTCTCGCACATGACCATCGTCACCTCCGGCGACGAGCAGATCATGGAGCAGATCGTCAAGCAACTGCGCAAGCTGATAACCGTCATCAAGGTCGTTGATTTCCAGGATATCGCCGCTGTTGAGCGCGAAATGATGCTCATCAAGGTCCAGGCCGACGATTCCCGGCGCGGCGAAGTTCTGCGCATTGCCGAGATCTTCCGCTGCAAGGTCGTGGACGTCAGCCTCATGGACCTGAGCCTCGAAGCCACCGGCAACCATGAAAAAATCGAAGCCGTCATCAACCTGCTCAACAGGTTCGGCATCAAGGAACTCACCCGCACCGGGACTATGGCCATGAAACGAAGCATGCAACCCGATAACTAGGAAAACGCTGATTTTTTTCGTTTGGCGTCGTTGCTCGCCTTTTTTAGAAGGGGGCAGGCCGGAAGAGGCCAGCCCCCTTTTAAAAAAGACTCGCGCCTAGCCAAACGAAAAAACTCAGCGTTTTCCTAGTTTTGCTGATCTCTTTTTCAGAGCGGGTTTTGAAATCACTCATTACGGCTTGCCTCATAAAATGGGGTTTCCAAAGGGGTTCAATCCCTTTGGCCGCCGGAGGCAATAATTCTCTTGGGCAACTTCAAAATGAATTTGCTCTGATAACGGATTTTCCCATTTGGGAGAAAATATATCGGAATCGGCGCGGCCGGCACAGTGCGGCCGCTTTTGTCCATATTTGTTTTCAATAAAGCGAGTACCCTCAAGGAGAGACAATGAAGGTTTATTACGACAAAGATGCGGATATGGCGGCGCTCAAGGGAAAAACCATAGCCATCATCGGCTACGGCAGCCAGGGGCACGCCCATGCCCAGAACCTGCGCGACTCCGGCCTTGACGTGGTGGTTGGCCAGCGTCCCGGCGGCGCCAACTACGATCTGGCCAAGGAACATGGTTTTGCGCCTTTGTCCGCCGCCGAAGCGGCCGCCAAGGCCGACCTGATCATGATCCTGCTGCCCGACCAGCACCAGGCGGCCGTGTACGAGCAGGACATCAAGCCGCACCTCAAGGCCGGCAAGGCCCTGCTGTTCGCCCACGGCTTCAATATCCATTTCAACCAGATCATTCCGCCGAAAGATGTGGACGTGTTCCTCATCGCGCCCAAAGGCCCCGGCCACCTGGTGCGCCGCACCTACGTGGAAGGCGGCGGCGTGCCCTGCCTGGTGGCCCTGCATCAGGACGCCACCGGCAACGCCCTCAAAATCGCCCTGGCGTATGCCAAAGGCGTGGGCGGCGCGCGTTCCGGCGTTATTGAAACCACCTTCCGCGAAGAAACCGAAACCGACCTCTTTGGCGAGCAAGCCGTGCTTTGCGGCGGCCTTTGCGCCCTGATCCAGGCCGGCTACGAAACGCTGGTGGACGCCGGCTACGCCCCGGAAATGGCCTATTTCGAGTGCCTGCACGAAGTAAAGTTGATTGTGGACCTGATCTACGAAGGCGGCCTGGGCACCATGCGCAACTCCATCAGCGATACGGCCGAATACGGCGATTACGTCACTGGCCCGCGCATCATCACCGACGAGACCAAGAAAGAGATGAAGGCCGTGCTGCGGGATATCCAGCAAGGCACGTTTGCCCGCAACTTTATTCTGGAAAACAAGGCCAACATGGCCGGCTTCAAGGCCATGCGCCGCCTTCAGGCCGAGCACCCCATTGAAGCTGTGGGCAAGGAACTGCGCGCCATGATGCCCTGGCTTAAGAAACGCTGATTTTTTCCGTCTGGCGGCGTTGCGGCGCCATTTTTAAAGGGGGGCAGGACTGAAGAGTCCAGCCCCCCTTTAAAAATGCCTTGCGCCTTGCCGGACGAAAAAACTCAGCGTTTCTTGAGTGTTGCCTGCACCCTTTTTTAGAGCATTTCACGAATGAAATGAGTGAATTGCTCTGCAAGGATTTGTCCTCAAATCCTTGCCGCGAAAGAGGCGTAGGCGGGCCTTGCCCGCCGTTAAGCGACTCTTTCAAGCGTTAATTGCTCTAAGAAGAGGGAAGGGGGATTTTTACGGCTCGCTCTTTCTTGCCTGGCGAAAAAATCCGCCTATTTCAGGACGGTGGTGGGGCGATAAGAAAAATCCGCAGCTTAAAAATGCCTTGCGCCTTGCCAAACGGAAAAAATCAGCGTTTACCCCTTATCGCGTAAAATAGAAGTGATTCATGTCACCCTTAAGACTGACCTGGTAGACGGTTTCTCCCGGTCCGGAGGCCAGCACGGAATAGCTGTGCGCGGAAGACGCATACAGCACCATGGTGCGCAGGCTGCGCAAATCGCGCAGGGCGGCCGACTGGGCCGCTATTTCCGTGAACGCGGCAGAAAATTCCGGGTGCCGGGAGAGCAGGGCGCTGATGACCTCGCAATCGGGATGTTCCCCGGCAATGGTCAGGTTGGCCTGTTCGTCCAGGCGCAGGGTCAGTTTGGCGGACAGATCCGCGTTCGTTTCTTTCAAACCGACGTACAGGCTTTCCATGAAACTGTCCTGCAGGCGGGTGATGTTGTCGGTAAGAACGTCGATCATGGCCGCGCCGGGCTGATCCATCTGGTCAAGGGCGGCTTGCAGCCTTGGCAGAATGGAGGAAAACGCGGCGCTGCCGGTCACGCGGGACAAGGGGCTTTCGTCGGCGGCCTCACGATCGCCTATATCCTCTTCCTGCAGAACGGGAAGGGCTGCGGCCGGCGGTGCCGGGACGGTATGGGTGTTGCCGATGCTCACGGTGGCTCCTTGTGTGCAGTTTTTTCCCTCTTCTCCACACACTCTGCGAGCAAGCAATTTCGGTGCCAGGAAAAAAGCGGGGCACTGAAAAAAGCGCTTGCCAAGCGACCCTGTCTTGGGTAAAGAAAACAACCGGCGTTCGTTGTGTTCAGAATGCGGTTTTGAACGCGCGGCACCCGTTTGTGGCAAGGTAGCTCAGTTGGTTAGAGCGCACGGTTCATACCCGTGTTGTCGAGAGTTCAAGTCCCTCCCTTGCTACCATTTTTCAGTCCTGAAAAGGACAGCAAGGCCCCGGAAGACTACAGAGAGTAGGATTCCGGGTCTCTTGTTTTCCGGGGAAGTACGGTGTAGACCCGTATAATCCGCGAAAAATGAGTACAAACATTCCGATGTTTGTACTCACCGGCCCGATGTTTGTACTTGTTGTACTCAAACCGTCAGGACTACAAGTATGGAAAAGAAACCCATCAAGATTACCGATGCTTATCTGCGAAAGCTGGTGGGCATCCCCGGCGAGACCCAGCGCGTGGCCATCGGCAGCGGCCTTTCCCTTTGGGTCACGATTGACCGAGGCGACAAGACGGCTCGGACATGGTATTACTTAGATAATCTGAGAGACAAAACCCAATACAAGCTTTTCAAGCACGCAGGAACTTGGCGCACATATCAAGGCGTTTCAGAAAGCATACAACGAAAAGGCCCGGCCTTTTGTTTGGAAAAAACGAGAAATAAAAGGCGCGCAGTTATCAAATTCTATTAAAAATTTTTGCAACTAGGCACTAGTCGGGAGAAAATTATTATTGCCAACAACAAGACCCGCAGGCAGCGTTTTACGAATCCTTTTCGCCCTTCACCTGGTTGCGGCCAAAGCGCTTTGCCAGATAAAGCTGCCTGTCTGCCGCGGTTATCAGGCTGTCTACATTATCCGACAGAGCGCCGCTGTGCAGCCCGATACTGATGGTCATGTTGATCAATTGACCGCCTTCAGTGATGAACGGGGTAATTTCCACTTCATGCCGTAAGCGCTCCATAATGGAAAACGCGTCGGCGGCTTTGGTGTCGGGCATCAGAATGACGAACTCCTCTCCTCCCCACCGAAAAATGCGATCCGACGCCCGCAGATACGCGGCCAGCAGCGACCCCACATGGCAAAGCACCAGATCACCGACGGCATGACCAAACGAGTCGTTTACCCGCTTGAAGAAATCAAGATCTACCATGGCGATGGAAAACACCCGGTTTGACCGCTTTAATTGAGCCTGATTTACCGTAAAGTAATTTTGGAAATCGCGACGATTGCCCAGCGACGTCAGCGGATCAGTCAAGGCGAAGTGTTCCAGCATTTTCACGGATTGAATCAGAGCGTTTCGCATTTGCGCGCGTATATATTCCGCCAGCCAGGAAAAAATAAAGATGCCCAGCATTGAGGCCAAAAGGCGCCAGCGAAGCGGCTTTGAGATGTCATGGGCCAGCAGGCAGTCCAGCGGAGTAAGCAGCAAAACCATGAGCAGAAGATAAAACCCAAAAAAGAGTATTGTTCCGGGCAACAAACCAACGCAAAACATCAACAAAGGCGGAAGTAAAAGGAACCAGAACAGGCTGCTGTCATCGGGGGCGCCTTGGAAACAGAGTAGAAACATGCCTAAAAAAATAAGCATGATGCTATTTCCAATAAGCGCAATACTCCCGTTCTTGCTAATAAACAGAATAAGCAGGAGAATAAGAGCAATGGAGAAAGAAACGCCAAGCGCGGCAATAACCGCCACATTATTTTCAAAATAATTAATGGGAATGGAAAGTACTAATAGAGATAGTACTATTATGCATAAATGCATTGCTTTCGTATATTGAAGCGCCCTATCATTTGTTAATTGTAAAAAATCAGTAAATTGTAATTCATTTTGACCTATTGAGTAGCCGAGCCAATTCCTATAATGACTGAACACCTTATTTTGATGTTGCATGTCAAATATTACCTTATTCAGTAAATTTTGTATGTTTTACACCAATTTGAATACAATAATGACAACGGCACACAATGAAAAAACGATATATGCACGTTTTATTCGCAGCGACAGAAGGGAACCTATGGCAGCAATCGCATACAACACAGACCAGTCCACATTCAACACAATACCGCCTGTTTTTTCCTCAAGCATATTGAGTGAAAACACCGTATAACATACAGCAGTTGCGGCAATAAAGAACGATAAGGCTATAACAAGTTGTTGCACTATGGAGATAGCTATCTGTTGCGCCGGCAGAGCGCCCAAGGGGGCATTTCGTCGTGCTCGCCTGAGCAGCAGGCTGGAAGCGTTTTTTTGATAATCGCGCTGTCGCGATTCGATATAAGGAAATATATACGCAAGAGGCAGCAGCATGGCAAGAGGAAACGTGAATGCCGCCGGGGTTACCCAGGCAAACCGGCTCGACAGGAGAAGCAGCAGCAGATAGGGAAACGCCCCCATAGGCGGAATGTAGCCGCCTATATGAAAAAGGTCCAACCAGAAAAGCTCAAAGAAAAGCGCCAGGGGCAATGCCGGCGAATACTGGCCGGTACAGAGCCACCAGATAAAACCAATAACCAGCGGCCGCTCGATGAACCCGATATTGCAGATGTTTCTCCCCGCGACCGCGGCCATGAAAAGCAGCCCGGCAAGAACCATATGGTATGCGTCGCCGGGCACGTCCATCACCATCCTTCCACAACCGGAACATCCGTGGGCACGCAGCGAAAGTCCAGCAGTGTGCCTCTGCGCCTGAAAAACTCCAGACAGGCGGCGTCCTCGTCGGAAATGGCCACATGAGCGCAAAGCTGGCGTTTGCCGTGCGCATAATGCATGTTGCCGACGTTAAGAAGCGGGATGGTAACCCCCTGCTCCACCAGGCGCACGCCGTCCTGACAGGTGGCAAGCAGAAACAGAGAACTGCGCCGTTCGCCTTCAAGCTTGTCGTATATCGGCTTTGTCAGATTCACGGGCACAAAGGAAACCCAGACGCGCCCCGGTATGGCCAGACGCATAATCTGCTGCTGCAATTCGTCCGAAGCCAGGGCGTCGTTGACCACGATCAAGTGACCGGCGTTCAAATAAGGAAGCCAGCCCTCGATCACCTGACCGTGCACAAGGCGGTTATCAATCCGAAACCACGCCATCCGCCGCTCTTTTGCCTTTGCTGCGCAACACCTGGCCGGCGGCGATTATGCCGTCGCATCCCGCTTTCAGGGCCAGTTCCGCTTGCTCCGCCAAAGGCAGCTTTCTGTTGGAAAGAACGCGCAAGAGCATGGGCAGGTTAACGCCGGTGAGCACTTCCACATCATCTCTTGCGCCAAGAAGGGACAAGCTCAGGTTGGTGGGCGTTCCGCCGAACATGTCCGTGAGCACCATGACGCCGTTGCCGGCATTAAGGCGCTCTACCGCCTCTTTCAGGCGGCCGACGGTCGTTTCTACGTCAACGGAAACGTCGACCTGAATGCAGGTGCAGTCCTGAACAGGACCAAGAATGAATTCCGCCGCGCGCAACAGGGCTGTTCCGTAATCGACATGGGTGACAACGATGATACCCGTCTGGTCGGCGCCCGCCTGTTCTGAAGGCATGCTTTTCTCCTTGAATCACGATACATCGCAAGTACATTCTTTTGGCGTTCCGGCTCGCGGCAACAGGGGCGTGGAATCGGAACAGGATTTCCGCGTCAGCCCAATTCCAGATGCCGGTGCTCCATGGTCAATGCGTTATATTTGGCGCGTAGCGTTTTGGCCAGAGCCTCGGCCACGGCCACGGACCGGTGTCTGCCGCCGGTGCATCCAATGGCGATAGTCAGACGAAAGCGCCCTTCCGCCTCGTACTGTTCCAGGACATAGTCAAGAAAATCCGTCAGCCGGGCCAGATATTCCTTGCCGGGGTTTTTGCCGAGCACATAGTCGGCCACGGGCGCGTCGCACCCCGATAAAGGTTTAAGTTCCGGAATAAAATAGGGATTCGGTAAAAAACGCAGATCAAAAACCATATCGGCTTCGGACGGCATGCCGTATTTGAAGCCAAAAGTAATAATGTGCACGCGCAAGGTCTTTGACAGATGGCGCAGGTTTTTCCATTTTCCCTGTATGACGCGCCGTAGATCATGGATTGAATACGTTGACGTGTCCAGCACCATGTCCGCCATCTTTCTGAGGCGCTTCATGCGCGAGCGCTCCATTTCAATGGCCTGTTCAAGGCCGAGCCCTTCTTTTTCCAGAGGATGCGGGCGTCGGGTGGTGGCGTAGCGCTTGATGAGCACATCTTCCCTGGCCTCAAAAAAAAGAATGCGCGGGACAAAGCCCTGGTCATGCAGAGCCCGTACCGAATTCTCATAGTCCTGAACAAATTCGCTTTCGCGCAGATCCATGCCCAGGGCAATACCATTGTAGTGGGACAAGCCCGCCCCGGCAACCATGGAAACCATCTGCACGGCCAACGCCACCGGCAAACCGTCGACCGTGAAAAAGCCCATGTCTTCAAAGACTTTGAGCGCGGTGGTTTTTCCCGAACCGGACAGGCCGGTGATGATCACAACCGCCAGAGTGCCGGCGGCGACGGGCGTTGTCTGTTTTTCAGCGCTCATGCGCGTTCTCCCCGTTTCCTTACCGAAGTTCGGTCGTTACGGCGCCACAAGCGTCTGCCAAAGTTGGTCCGCGGTTTCCGTCAAAAGAACTTCGCGGCGAAACACGGGATCTTTCGCCCGGCGGGCGATTTGCGCCAGCAGACGCAAATGCTGGCCCGCCCCATGCTCCGGCACGAGAATGAGAAAAAAAATCCGGCACGGCTGCCCATCGGGAGCGTTGAAATCAATGTCTTCGGCACTGCGTCCGACGGCAAGAAGCAGTTGCGACAAACCCGGAACCTTGCCGTGGGGGATGGCCACCCCCTCCCCCACGGCCGTGGAACCGAGTTCTTCGCGCTGATTGAGTATGGAAACCACGTCAATCGACCGTAATTCTGGATGCAAAACCAGCAGCGGCGCTACAAGTCCGGTCAGTACCTCCGTCTTTGTTTTGCCTTTCAAGTCCGCCAGCACCGCGTCCCTGGAAAGAAGTTCGCCGATATTCATGGTTTTTCGTCCACATATACTCATTATGCGCCGGCGTTTCTACAGAAAGGCCGGGCTAAGCCACATCAATGGGTTCCCGGATCGATAAGGCCGAAACCGCCCTGTTTGCGGCGATACAGCACGTTTACCCGATCGTTTTCCGCATTGAGAAACACCAGAATGACATCGCCCCGCTGCTCAAGCTGCAAGGCGGCTTCATCAGAGAACATGGGCTTGGGCTCGACCGTTTCTTCCACAATCACCAAGCCGCTTTTGTCGCTGTCGTCAGGTTCGGAGGCGGCGATATAAACACCTTCGGCCGCTTTGCCGGCATTGTTGCCGCGACGCTTTTCCTTCAGGCGTTCCGCATGCTTTTTCAATTGCACTTCAAGCTTGTCAAGAACCATGTCCACAGTGGCGTACATGTCCGAAGACTGTTCCACGGCGGACAGGGAAACGGTGTCACCGACAAACTGGACATCCGCTTTATGGCGGAATTTATCGACTGTGAGCACGACGGTCATTTCAACGGAGTCAGCTTTATGGACGAACCGCCCCAATTTTTCGAAGCGGCGTGTCGCATACTGTCGCAAATGGTCGGACGGCTCGAAATTTTTGAAGGTTAATGCAATGTTCATGTGTTCCTCCCAGGTTGTCAGCAGGTGTTCGTGGAGGGGAAAAACGTCATGCCATGAGAGAGTTGCCCGTGCTTTCTTTTTTTAAAAAATGAGTCTGCGCTTGGAAGACGATGGAATATCAAGGGCCGTGCGGTATTTTGCCACCGTGCGGCGGGCGATGTTCACCTTGAGGTCTTCCTTAAGCAGTTCGCCGATCCGTTCGTCGCTTAAGGGGTCCTTGGGGTCTTCGGCATTGATGTACTTTTTGATCAAGGCCTTGACGCTCTCCGACCCCACCTCGCTGCCGTCATCCAAAGATAACGCGCTGTTGAAAAAGAACTTCAGCTCAAATATGCCGAAGGGGGTAGCCGCGTATTTGCTTGAGGTGATCCGGCTGACCGTGGATTCGTGCATACTGATGTCGTCAGCGATATCTTTCAAAATCAGAGGGCGCAGGTGGGAAACCCCGTGCATGAAAAACGCTTTCTGAAATTTGACGATGCTCTCCATCACCTTATACAGCGTTCTTTGCCTTTGGTACAGACTCTTTATCAACCAGGCGGCGGAACGCATCTTTTCCTGAAAATAATCCTTGTCCCGATCAGATGCCGCCTGCAGGCTGTCCTCGTAAAAAGACGAAAGATGAAGCTGGGGAAGGCCGTCCTCGTTCAGGGCGATGATGAACTCGTCGTCCAGACGGTAGACGAAAACGTCGGGCGACACGTAGGTCGGCTCTCCACCGCCGAAACTGGCGCCGGGCATGGGGTCCAGTCCCCGGATAATGTCGAGGTATTCCTTCAGATCGTCAAGCGTCAGCTTGAATTTGCGCAGGATGGGCTTATAACGCTTGGCCTCCAGATCTCCCAGGTGTTCCTTTACCAGGGCGACCAGGATGGGATCGCGGTCGTAGTTCAGCAGTTCGAGCTGAACCATAAGGCATTCCTGGGGGGTACGCGCGGCAACGCCCACGGGATCAAAGCGCTGCACCTGCCTGAGCACCTTTTCGACCTCCCCGGTCGCGGTGGAAGTCAGGGCGGCAATGTCCTCAAGCGTGGCCTGCAAGTAGCCGGAAGAGCTCAGGTTGCCGATAATGGCCTCGCCTATGGCTTTTTGCTCTTCCGTGAGGCGCGACAGGCGCAGCTGCCAGTTCAGGTGTCCTTCCAGGGTCGGTTTGGCCGAATAGCGCGTTTCAAAGCTGAGGCCGTCATCGGAGTTGTCGATTTCCCGGACGGCTGACTGGCGGGTGGTGCTGGAAAAATCGCCGAGATAATCCTCCCAGTCGGCATTTCTGGCTACTTCCCGGCTGTACGCTTCCGTATCTTCGGCCGCATCCGCCCGCTTTTCTTCAGGAACAATCGACGATTCTTCCGCGCCCTCTTCCAGAAAAGGATTTTCCATCAGCTCCTGTTGCACGGTTTCAAGCAACTCCAACCGGGAAAGCTGCAGCAGCCTGATCGCTTGCTGGAGCTGAGGAGTCATTACCAGTTGCTGCGAGAGTTTGAGTTGCTGTCTGAGCTCAAGGGCCATGGAATATCCTTTGCTGAGAGATACGCGACGCCCCTATTCTGCCACAGTCGGCAGCTCTCTGCAAGCTTTGTGCCTGCAAAGTATTTCTTAATGCTTAAAGGCAAGATAGGACAGGAAAAGCGTTATGTCCTATCAAGTTCGGCAAGGCATTGCGCCGGCCCGGGGCTTGTGGCGCTACATGCTGTTTTATTCTCCGCCAAGAAAGGAAAGCGTTTTATAAAGGGAGCTACTCGGTCCTATGGCGCTTTTGAAACGTTGCCGTACGCTTCATTCAGGCGTTCAAGCAGAAAGGGTTCCATACCTTCGGGCGCATCCACGTCAAAACAGCGGGCGTCTTCTCCCGCCAAGCCGCCGGGAACCACATCGCCCAATTCTTCCGGATCCGTAACCAGATCCGCGTAAAAGCAGATGGAAAGCCAGCGGGCTTCGGGCGCGTCGTCAATAATATCCACAAGCACAAACAGCGGGCGGTCTGTTCTTCCCGGATACAGGGCGCGCAGGGAGTGGCTTACTCCGGGCCGGCCCCTGTATTCCAGTTCCACCCCGTCAAGGCCTTGCAGCAGGGAGTACAGGGAGAGGAAAAGGGGCTTTACCGCGTTTTTGTCCTCGGTCCAGCCTGCCAGAAAAGCGTCCAGATCAGCGGGCATAGCGTTAACTCCTTGTGTAGAAATGCTGTTACTATGCTGAATATCTAATATATTTTCTAATTTACCATCAAGGGAAATGTTAGCCGGTAATCCGATCCAGGACAACAATCGTTTCCATATGCGGGGTATAGGGGAACATATCGTACGGCCGGCCGCGCAGCATTTTCCAGGCCGGCGCGAGCCGGGCGATATCCCTGGCCTGCGTGCCCGGATCGCAGGACACATATACCAGCCGTCTGGCCGGCGTTGTGAGCAGAAGCTTGAGAACCGGCTCGTCAATGCCGGCCCGGGGAGGATCCGCGATAATCACGTCCGGCCGGGGAACATTCGCAAGCAAAGACGAAGACAGAGCCCCGTGATGAAAATGGCAGTGGGCATGGCCCAGTCTTTCGCTGTTTTTCCGGGCCGAGGCAACCGCTTCGGCCTGAATCTCAAAGCCGTGCGCCTCTTTGACCCGGTCGGCCAGATACAGGGCGATGCCGCCCACGCCCGAATACAAATCCCACAGCACTTCCCGGCCGGTAAGCCCGGCTTCTTCCGCCACGCCGGCATACAGTAAAGCGGCAAGGTCGGTGTTGGTCTGCAAAAATGCGTTATGGGGCACGGTGAGAACAAGGTGTCCGAAGCGTTCCTGGTATTTTCCGGAACCGGCCAGAAACACTCTGCGCTCCCCCTGGGCCAGATCCGCGGGATGCCGGCGCTCCGAATGGACAAAGCCGGTCAGGCCAAAGTCTCTCATAAGCGCCTGTCCAAGCTCGCGGACCTTGTCGGCGTTGGACAGCGGCTTTTTATCGCCGTCCCCCCCGCTGTCCTCTTGGACCGCGTCGATCCGGCGGTGATCGTCGCCGGTGATGCACTCCACCACCATCTGCTTTTTGCCCAGGGGCTCGTACATGGGCGTGTGCACCACGAGAAACCGCAGGTATCCCGCCCCCCTGCCCTGCCAGGCTTCCAATCCCAGGTCGTTGACCATTTGCCGCGCGCCGGCCAGCATCCGCATGACCTCCGGCGTCTGCAAGCCGCAGTCGGTCACTTCCACGACGCTTTGTTCCCTGAAACGGCGCAGGCCGAGCAGCGTTTTGTGATCCGGCGTCGCACCCGGCGCAAAAGCAAAACTCATTTTATTCCGATAGCCCCGGTCGCGCGGCGAAGGAACCAGAGGCGAAACGTCCGGTTCAACTACTTTGCCAATACGGGCAAGAGTTTCGCGCACGTGTTTCTGTTTCCACGCCAAGGCCGCCTCCGGAGAAAGGTGCTGCCAGGAGCAGGCGCCGCAATCGGCCGCATGCGGGCACCAGGGCTCAACCGCGTGAGGAGACGGATGCAGGGAGCGCTCTCTTTGGGCATGGACAACACGCTTGACGCGCTTGACAACGCGGGCGGAAAGGACATCTCCGGGCAAACCGGCGTCCAGAAAAACCACCTGCCCTTGATGCCGGGCGACCGCGCCGCCATCAACCGTCAGATCCGTAACGGTCAATGATTCCAGCAGTGTGCCGGCATCGTATGCCAAAACCGGCTGTTGCGCCCCTTGAGGCGATGATTGCGAATGGCTCATGCGTGTGTTCCTTTATGCCGAGTGCTTTCAGAAGAACAGGCCGGCCGCGTTGCGCAGCCGGCCTGTCCGGTGACGACCAGTAATGTTGCGGTATGGCTACAGCCAGTCAAACCATTGTTTCCAGGAACCTTCCCGCTTTTCGCGAGTCTGCTCAGCGCGCTGCTCTCTGTCTTTGATGAAAGCCGCCTTGGACTTGACATCCGCGTGGTTGTAAACTTCAGGCACATCAGGGAAATCCCGGAGAATGCCCTGGTACCGGGACAAAGCCGAAGCGTATCGTTCCATGCGGAAATAAAAATCCGCATAGAACAACTCGTGTTCAGCCATGAGCTTGCGGCATTCCTTCATTTTTTCTTCAGCCACGGCGGCGTATTCCGTGGTTGGGTAGCTTTCCCGCAGGCGGCTGAAATAGGAGTAGGCCTCTTCCACCTGGGAGGAGGGCCGGTCTATGGACGGGTAACCGTTCAGGTTGGCCATGCCGATGTTGTAGAGCACGTACGGAATGGCTTCGTGGCGCGGATGCAGGGTTTCAAATTCCTTATACGCGTCGGAGGCCATGCCCCATTCCTCGTCCAGAAAATAGCAGTCGGCCAGCGACAGTTCCGCTTCGACCGCGTACGGGCTGAAGGGGAAATTGTCCTTGAGCTTGCTGAAGTAGCCGCTGGCGGAAACGTAGTCTTTTTCCCGCATGGCGTCGTTGCCGGCTTCAAACAGCTCCTGGGCCGTATCTTCCGGCGGGGGCAGGTAAAAATAGTCGATAATGCCGCAACCACTGAGAAAAGCCGTCAGAACGAGAATACCGAAAAGACGTGCCGAAGAGTTACGCATGTTTTTGTTCCATCAAGTAGGTATAGGCAGAGTTTGCGGCCGTGGCGCCATCCCCGACCGCGGTAACAACCTGGCGGCACAGTTTTGAACGGATGTCCCCCGCAGCAAAGACGCCAGGAATATTGGCGCGCATTTCCACATCAGTTTCAATAAACCCGTGAGTATCCCGCTTGAGCGCCGACGGAAGAAAATCCGCTGTCGGCTCAAAACCGATAAACACAAAAAAACCGTCCAGGGGAAGAAGCGTTTCTCCGCCCTGGCGGACATCGCGCAACGTAAGCCCCTCAAGCTGTTTTTCCCCATGCAGTTTTGTCACAACCGTACTGAGGTGAAAAGTCACGTTGGGCAAAGCCTTGAGTCTGGACAGATATACCGGCGCCCCGCGAAATTCGTCGCGCCGGTGGATAACATGCAGTTGGGAAGCCAGCCTGGCCAGATAGAGCGACTCTTCAAGCGCTGAGTTGCCGCCGCCCACAACGGCCACGGTCTGTCCCCGAAAAAAATTACCGTCGCACAGGGCACAATACGAGATCCCCTTGCCCAGCAGACGGCCTTCGCCATCCAGTCCCAGTTTGCGGTAGCGCACGCCGGAACAGATGATGACGCTTTCCGCCTCGATCCATTCTTCTCCCACGCGCACCCGCTTGATATCCCCTTCGAGCTCCATTTCCAAAACGGTTTCGGTCATGCGAACAAGGTTGGGGTAGGGATCAAGCTGCGCGGAAAAGGCGTCCGCAAGCTCATAGCCTTTGATCGCCTTGGGAAAACCGGGATAATTCTCTATTTCGGCGGTCTGCAAAAGCAGCCCGCCGGGGGCCATTTTTTCCACCAACGCAACGGAAAGATCAAAGCGCGCAAGGTAGAGAGCGGCAGATACCCCGGCCGGGCCCGCCCCGATTACCAGCGAATGAAAACGCCGCATCAGGCCAGGGCCTTTTGCGTGATGAGATCCTTCAGGTTGTTTTTGGAAACGGCGCCGGTCACCTGTTCAACCACCTGGCCGTCCTTGAACAGAATAAGGGTGGGAATGGCGCGAATGCCGTACCGGCCGGGCGTGGCCGGGTTTTCATCGACATTCATTTTAAAGATGGCGATTTTTCCTTCGTACTCAATGGCCAATTCGTCGATTACCGGGCCTATGGCGCGGCAGGGACCGCACCAGGGAGCCCAGAAGTCCACCAGCACCGGGAGTGAAGATTTTAATACACTGGACTCGAAGGTTCCGTCAGTTACTGGAGCGGCCATGCGCATCTCCTTGGTCGTTTGTCGCGCGCATCCGCGACAGGGTGATTTTGACTGAAAATAGTGTGCTCGCGCCCCGCTGTCAAGCTCTCAATGGCCGGAGCAAGGCCGCTCTTCTCCGCGCCATTCTCGGTGGTCGGCTGTTTACAAAGCCGCTGCCCTGATCATGTCGTCAGGAACGGCCCGGCCTCTGGGCACCGCTTCCAGATCAAGGGAATGGCAAAAGCCCTGGCGCGCCAGCAACCAGCCGGCATACGCGATCATGGCCCCGTTGTCCGTGCACAGGGCCGGCGAAGGCGCGAGAAAACGCTTGCCGAAACGGGCCGCCAAATCCCGCATGCTGTGCCGCAACAGGGAATTGGACGCCACCCCGCCGGCAAGCGCAAGAGCGGCGATGTCGCCCATGCCGCCGGACTCCAGGGCCTTGCGGGTCTTCGCGATCAAGGTCTCCACCACGGCCAGCCTGTATGAAGCGCAGAGATCGGCAAGAGCGGCCCGCGCCGCCCCTTGCGGCAGAATCGTTTCGCCGCTGGCGGGATCCCAGCCGGCGCCGGGTTTGCCGTGGGCGGCAAGGTAGACGGACATGGAGGTTTTCAGGCCGCTGAAACTGAAGTTCAGAGTATCGTTGTCCAGATACGGACGCGGAAACAAGGTCGCGGACGCCCTGCCCTCGCTGGCCAGTTCGTCAATATGGCGGCCGGCCGGGTAAGGCAGTCCGAGCATTTTGCCCGCCTTGTCAAAGGCTTCTCCGGCCGCGTCGTCCAGGGTTCTGCCAAGTACGGGCATGGCCATGGGGCTTTCCATGCGGCACAAGTGGGTATGCCCGCCGGAAACCAGCAAACCCAGGGCGGGGAAACAAAGCTCCTGCTCCAGCCCCACGGCCAGCAGATGGGCGTGCAAATGGTTGACCCCGACAAGGCGCGTTCCCCGGCCCAGGGCAAAGGCCTTGGCAAAGGCCACGCCCACCAGCAGACTGCCCAGAAGCCCCGGCCCGCGCGCCACGGCCACAACATCCACCGCATCCGGCGAAACACCGGCGTCGTAAAAAAGCCTGTCGCAGAGCGGACCGATCAGGCGGGCGTGTTCCCGCGAGGCCATTTCCGGCACCACGCCGCCGAACAGGGCGTGCAACTCCACCTGGCTTGAGGTGGCCTGACCGACAAGGCGGCCGTCCTTCACCAAAGCCAGGGAGGTATCGTCACAGGAGGTTTCTATGCCAAGACACAGCATTGACGTTGCAAAGGCCCCGGCCTACTGGTTCAAACAGTCGGCCACGTGGGAGACTTCCTGCACGGAGCCTATGAACAGGGGCACCCGGGCATGCAGGGAACCCGGCACGATATCCAGAATGCGCCGCGAGCCGTCCGTGGCCACCCCGCCGGCCTGTTCGGCCAGAAAGGCCATGGGGGCGGCTTCGCACATCAGGCGCAGTTTTCCTTTGGGATGTTCGGGATCTTTATAGTCCATAGGGTACATGAAGATGCCGCCGTACAGCAGGGTACGGTGAAAATCCGCCACCAGGGAGCCCACATAGCGATGGGTATAGGGCTTGCCGCGCGGGTTGTCCGTGCTTTTGAAGCTGTTGACGGCCGTGCGGGTGCGCTCGTCCCAGAACAGGGAGTTGCCTTCGTTGACGGAATAAATTTTGCCGCGCGGGGCAATGACCAGATTGGAATGCGACAGCAAAAACTCGCCCACGCTGGGGTCAAGGGTAAAGGCATGCACGCCCTGCCCCGTACTGTATACCAGCATGGTGGACGGGCCGTACAATACGTAGCCGGCCGCCACCTGCTTGTAGCCCGGCTGCAGCACATCGCTTAAGGAAACGTCCTGTTCCTTGGGGGAAATGCGGCGCAGGATGGAAAAAATGGTTCCCACATTGATGTTCACGTCAATGTTGCTGGAACCGTCAAGGGGATCAAAAATCAGAATGTAGTCGCCGCGGGTAAAACGCTCGGAAACATTGATGATGTCGGCGTTTTCCTCGGAGGCCATGGCGCAGAGAGCCCCGCTGCGTTCCATGCGGTGGATGAGCACGCGGTTGGCGAACTCGTCGAGTTTCTGCACGCTTTCGCCCTGAACGTTCACTTCGCCCGTGCCGCCAAGAACATCCAGCAGCCCGGCCTTGTTCACGCTGCGGGCTATCAGCTTGGCCGCGAGGATCAGGTCGTACAGCAGCCGGGTGAAAATGCCCGTGGCCGTTGGGGATTGTTTCTGGTGCAGCAGAAGATGCTCGGTGACGGTGACCTGTCTGTGCTGTGGAGCGGGTGGTGCTACCGGTGCCATGAAAATCCTCCGCTGGGCTCGCGAATAATTAAAGATATGCCTCCGACGACCGGGGCTTCGCCCCAGACCCCACCAGGGGAAATGATTTCCCCTGGACCCCCTCAATTGGGTGGCGCAACATTGAGGGGGTTTCTGCTGTGGTGCGAATTAACTTTTAACCACCCAAGTGGGGTTTCCAAAGGGGTTCAACCCCTTTGGCCGCCGGAGGCAATATAACTCTTTGGCAACTTCACAATGAATTTTTTCTAGTTTGGCAGAGCCTCGGCGGGCGGCGCTTTTGTCTCGGCTTCTTTTGCCGGGGGCTCAGGCTGGGCCGGAGGCGCGGGCGGCTCTTCCAGGGGTTTGCCGGCGCTGGTGGGAAGCGCGTAAACCAGGGGCAGGTTGCCCAGATAGCGGGTGGTCCAGAAAAAGTCCGAGCCTTTCGAGCCTATGATGCCGCAGGACTTCTGCTTGAGCAGCACGGCCCAATCCTGGCTTGCCACCACCGAACCTCCGCCGTAGTTGCCCGGCCAGATGAGGCCCGCGGGAGACGCCATGGCAAAGCTGCCCGGATCGGGGCTTGTGGTGATCAGGGCTCTGGGATCGAAATAGGCGATGATCAGCCCGCGCATTTCGCCGCCGCCGAAAACCGGATTGGCCACATAAATTTCCGGCCCGGCGTCCGACATCTGCACATAGGCCCTGAGAGCGCCCATGCGCTGTTTTGGGTCCGGCTCCATGAGCGGCTGCGCGTCAAACTGCTTGGCGAAATGTTCCGGATACTGGGCCACCAGCTTGCCGTCGCCTTCCACCAGGGCCACGCCGTCCAGCCAGGGAAAACGGCTCAGCATGGAAAGAGCCCAGGCCTGGTTCGGGTTGTGATCGCTGTTTTCCATGGCCCGGATCAGCTTCTGCAACTCATCATCGACCTTGAGGACAGCTTCGCCGAGCGCCAGTTCATAGGGCTCGCAACTGCCTTTGTCTTCCATGTCAAGGGTTGCTGGGGTGTTAAGGTAGGTTCGATACTGCCTGGTGGTGAATTTCCAGGAGTCTTTCATGGTTTGGCTTTTACCGCAGCCAAGAGCCCCGGACAGACCGACAAGAAGAAGGATTATGAGAAGACGCTGCACTCTGCGCTCCTGACGACAAGGCAAGAGGTGTGGAAAGAGGAATTGGACGCCATATTCTACTGTTCCGGCTTAGGCCGCCGGGGGTTACCGCGCTCTGGCCTCAAGACGCTGGGCCAGAGATTCCAGAAGGCTGACAAGCCTGGTGCTTTCGCCGCCGGGGGCCTTGGCCTTTTCTTCCGCCCGGCCCGCATCGACGGCCGGACCGGCATTCATGCGATGCGCCAGCTCATCCGCCCGGGCCATAAGGGAGTTTTTCTCCTCCGGTTCGGCGGCCTGCATCAGTTCCTGATAAATATCCAGCGCGCCCGAGATGTCTCCCTGTTCGGCAAGCACTTCGGCCATGGAACGGGTGCGGATGGAAAAGGCTTCTTCCGACTCGTCGTCCGCCCCCTCTTCTTCCGCTTCAGGGACTGTTTCCGCTGTCAGCGGCCCGGCCGGGCGCGGCAGGGTTTTTCGGGCCGTGAACGGAAGCTTCGGCGGCGACACTTCTTCCTGTTCGTCGGTCAGACTGGGCGCTTGCAGGGGCTTGCGGCGCATGGCCGCTTCTTCCTGGGCGCTGGGCGTGTGGGCGACAAAGGCCGGGGAAAACGAAGCCGCGCCGTCATGCGCGCCAAGCAGGCTTTGCAGCCCGTGTTCGATGATTTCGCCCCAACTGACCTTTTTCCCTTGAAGAGTGGCGGCGAAAAAGCGCATGGCCAGGGCCGCGTCACGCAGGGCCGGCGTGGCCGCGAGCTGCTCGCTCCAGGCTTTCCAGAAGCCGGGATACGCGGCGAACAAGGCCCCCAGGCCGTCTATCTCCGTTCTGAGTTCGCTTTCCGCGTCCTGCAGGAAAAGAAGCTCCACCAGCAAAAGGCGCGCTTCCACATGTTCGGGATGCCGCAACAAGCCCTGCCGCAAAGCGTGCACGGCTTCGGCAGTCTGTCCGTCCGCGGCCAGAAGTTTAGCCAGCGGAAAGAATACTCTGGAGCCTGGCTCAAGCTCCAGGACCTCCTTGTACCATTCAATCTTTTGCTTCATTCGGCTGGACTCCTGAATGTTCGGCTTTGTTCTCGTCGGGGAAAATATACAGTATTTCGTTGCCGCGGACAAAGTTCAAACGATTGCGGATCATTTTTTCAATATATTTCTCATCTGATTGCAGCAGGCGGATTTCTTTGCTTAAAGAGAGGTTGTCCTCGCTTATCCGCTTGATGCGCTCTTCAAGGGCGGCGCAACGCTCGCGCAACTCATTATAGGAAATGGCCCCGCTTGTCCCCCAGATCAGGTTGTAAAACAGCAGCAAATTCAAAACCAGAGAGATTCCCAGCACCAGACGACGGGCAAACATGACTTATTGCAGAAACTTTGAAGGAATACTATGTGCCGTGGAGACGCCTTCAAGGGGTTCTTTAAGTTCCGCCAGAAAACGGGTTGTGGCGGCTTCGATGCGGCAAACATCGCTTTCCACAACCGTAACGCTTTCAAGATGTTGCATCACCTGTTTGAGTGCGGTGAATTCCTTTTGCAACGCCGGGCCAAGATGCGTGCGTTCAAGCGTTTCTTCAAGTTCCAGAATTGTCAGCAGGCAATTGCGGAGCCTGCAATTCAGTATGGTCACATCCATTTCTTTTCCTGGCGGTCGCCCTTTGTTCCACCCGTCTCAGGCGTATCAACTCAAAAAAATCCCGGCCTTTTTCAAAGTAAGCATGTTTGGGTGTAATTCCCTGTTGCCGGTCAGAAAAGTCCCGTGTTTCGCCAGTCGCGAAAAAAATTCAGAAAATACTTACAGCCTGAAAATACTGTGAGGGCAAGCGCCATGTAAAGCAAAAAAATACCTATTAAATGCAGTGGCATACCAAGCCAGTCATAATGCAGGATCAAAGGTTCGAGGGCGACCAGTTGCAGTACGGTTTTCGCTTTGCCGTATTTGTCCGCGGCGATGACAGTGCCCTGATCGGCCGCGACCGCCCTGAGGCCGGTGACCATGAGATCCCGGCAAATGATGATGATGGCCACCCAGGCCGGAACCCAGGTAAGCTGGACCAGCATGACCAGCACGGAACAGACCAGCAGCTTGTCCGCCAGGGGATCCAGAAATTTGCCCAGGCTGGTCACCTGGTTGTCCTTGCGCGCCAGATAGCCGTCCACAAGATCGGTGAACCCGGCCAGGGCGAACAATATCCCGGCCAGCAAACAGGCCCATTTCGTGCCAAAGGACAATACAGCCACCAGAATGGGCACAACGAGAATCCGGCTGATTGTCAGTTGGTTGGGAAGATTGAGTGTTTTCATGAAAACCTGCTCAGCGGCAAGAGTCTGACCAATTCAGGGCCGTGCCCGAAACGCCCGCCCGGTAAAAGGCCTGACACGCGCACATGGTACGCGAATCAGGCCATTTAGGCAATGACGAAGTGAAAAGGCGGGTTTTGCTTGCGGGCGCTTCACCCGCGCGGCATTGCGTATTCCGCCGGAAGTCCGGAAGATCGCTAACTAATGAGGTGCTTCCCAGAACGCGTCAATTCCGCTCATCCGACCGGGGCAGCGCCAGTTGCACGGCCTTGCCGTCGGCGCAGGCCGAAGCCACGGACTCGGCAAGGGCCAGAAAATCCCGCTTGGCCGTGGAATCCATCTCCATCAACACAACCGGCAAGCCCCTGTCCGCGGCCACCACCGTGGTCGGGTCCAGGGCCACGGCCCCCAGGAACGGAATGCCGTAATGATCGGCCAGTTCTTTTCCTCCGCCCTTTTTGAACAAGGGAATATCCTTGCCGCAATGGGGGCAGGCCAGGCCGCTCATGTTCTCCACCACGCCCAGAACGGCCGCGCCGGCGTGCTGAAGAAAGTTGACGGCCTTGCGCACGTCGGCCAGGGCGATTTCCTGAGGCGTGGTCACGACAATGCTCAGAACATGGGGAATAACCTTGAGTATGGTCAGGTGCTCGTCGCCAGTGCCCGGAGGCGAGTCGATAAGCAGAAAGTCCAGATCGCCCCATTGCACCTCGGAAAGAAACTGCCTGATAGCCGCCGTTTTTTTCGGACCGCGCCAGAGAATGGCCGTGTCCTTGTCCCGCAGCAGGGAATCCATGGAAATAACGTGAAGGTTGGGCAGGTATTCGGCCGGGATAAGCTTTTCCCCCTGCTCGTCCATTTCCAGCCCGCGGCCGAGGCCGAGCAGGTTGGGGACGCTCGGGCCGTGCATGTCCACGTCCAGAATGCCCACGCGATATCCTTTCTTCGCCAGAGCGGCGGCAATGTTCACCGTTACCGAACTTTTGCCCACCCCGCCCTTGCCGCTCATGACAAAAAGCGGATATTTGATGTGGCCGAGAGTATGATCGATGGCCGAGTCCTGCTGGGCAAAACGATCGGAGGCTCCGCTTTTCATGCTGCAGCTTGAGCAGCCGGAACCGTCGGCTCCGGCGCTTTTACAGGAGGAACGGGACTCGCAGTTGGGATCCGCCGCCGCGCCCGGGGGGGGCGTAAAAGGGTTTTTGACCATGGCCGTCTTTTATCCTTTATGTATTCTTATGGTCACCGCGTCGGTGCGGCATCCGTGGTTATAGTAAAGTCGTCGTTACCGCCAGCCGTGGCTGCCCACCAGATCGACAAAGGCCACGCGCTCGTGTCCTTCCTGCACAATAGCCCCGTTTTCCTTGCGCACAAGAACCAGACGTTGCCCGCGACGTTCTTCCCCCACGGGAATCACCATCAATCCGGGATCAGCCAGTTGCTCCACAAGGGGACGCGGCACGGACGGGCCGCCGGCCGTAACGATAATTCTGTCAAACGGCCCGGATTCCGGCCAGCCTTCGGTGCCGTCGGACAGCTTCAAACGGACGGTGCGATAACGCAGGCGCATGAGCAGGCTGCTTGTGCGGTCGTACAGTTCGCGCAGCCGCTCCACAGTGTACACCTCAAGCCCCATTTCCGCCAGAACCGCCGCCTGATAGCCGGAGCCCGTTCCTATTTCAAGAACCCGCATACCCGGCTTGGCCTGCAAAAGTTGGGACATTACCGCCACGATGTAGGGCTGGGAAATGGTCTGGCCAAGGCCGATAGGCAGGGGGTGATCCTCATAGGCCTTGCCCGCCAGGGCCTCGGCCACAAAAAGGTGACGGGGAACCTTGCGCATGGCGGACAGCACCGCCTGGTCGGTTATTCCCCGGGCCGCAAGCTGCTCGCGCACCATGCGATCCCGGCTGATTTGAAAGGTGCCCATGCTCCCCGGACCTCGTTTTCGCGTTAAGGCATTGTCCGCGAACGCTCCAAAAATCCATCTTCATATATAGCAACATTCGCCGCGCGGCAAATACGCATTGCCCTCTGACTGGAAACAAATTTTCCGGCGCAAGTCAATGCGGCGGGGCGGCAAAAAAGAGCTGTATGTCATAACTATATAAAAATACTAAATTTATGTGCGAGCAAAACTTCTTGTAGGCAGACGGGCTTTCCTCGTGATATCACGGGGAAGTCCGAAGACGAGGAGGCCGGACAGGCGAATCCCCTGCCCCACCCGCGTAATTCGTCTCAGGCGGGGAAGTTGCGCCTTCCGGCCGGGACGCTCCGAACGCCATACCTCGCCGTATTCCGAATCCGCCTGAGGAGAGATCATGGCCAAACGCTCCAAGCTTTCTCTGTTTTTTGCCGTCCTGCTTGCCATCCTGTTGGGATGCGGCGGCTACCTGCTTTTTCAGGACACGACATCCCCGGAAATCAGCCTTTCCCATACATCGGAATATGTCTCCCCAACCCTTCCCATCACCGTGACCGTTACGGACGACAAATCGGCGGTCAAGAAAATTTCGGTTATCGTCCGGCACAACGAGAAAATCATTCCCATTGTGGAAACGTCCTTTTCCGACGGCGCGAAAACGCAGCAGCTGACCTTCAGCCTGGAAAAAACAGGGCTTAAGGATTCCACCTTTGATCTGGAAGTGACCGCTGCCGACGCCTCCCTCGGCGGGTTCGGGTTCGGCAACAAAATCACAAAAATTTACCCCATGCGCATCGACACCACCCCGCCGCGCATTTCCATGAAGTCTACCACGCCGTATATGCGCCGGGGCGGCAGCGGGTGCGTTGTGTATTCCATCAACAAGGATGTGCGGCAGACGGGCGTCAAGGTCGGCAGCTTCTTTTTTCCGGCTTTCCGCCAGTCCAGCGGCGACTACCTGTGCTTTTTCGCCTTTCCGTACACCACGGACACAAAAGATTACCAGCCCCAGGCCGTGGCCATTGACGTGGCCGGCAACAGCCAGATCACCGAGTTGAGCGTGTCGCGTATTCCCCGCCAGTTCAAGACCGACACCATTGAGATTTCCCAGGGATTTCTCGACGACAAAGCGGCGGAATTCGAAGCCATGGCGCCCGGCCCCATGTCGGATATCGAGCGTTTTCTTAAAGTTAACGGCGAAGTACGCCGGAGCAACGCCCAGACCCTGATGGAAATAGGAAAAGACACCGCCCCGGAAATGCTCTGGAAAGGCGCGTTTCTTCGTATGCCCAAGGCGGCTTCACGGGCCGGCTTTGCCGATTACCGCACCTACAAATGGGAAGGCAAAAAGGTGGACGAGCAGACCCACCTGGGCTTTGACCTGGCCTCGCTCAAAAACTCGCCCGTACCGGCCGCCAACAACGGCAAGGTTGTTTACACGGGCTATCTCGGCATTTACGGCAACCTTATTGTCATTGATCACGGTCTTGGCCTGCAAAGCCTTTATTCGCACTTAAGCGAAATAAACGTGCAAAAAGACCAGGTTGTGGCCAAGGGCGATATTATCGGCAAAACGGGCGCCACCGGCATGGCCGGCGGCGATCACCTGCACTTTGGCATCCTGATTTCCGGCCTGGAAGTCACCCCGCTGGAATGGCTTGACGATCACTGGATCAAGGACAACGTCATTGATCGCATCAATGCCGCCGGCAGCACGGCCCCGGAATTCAGCGTGACCTCCCCCCCGCCCGACGAGGGAAAGCCGGCCGCGCCGGCCAAGCAGCGCCAGAGCCGCACTCCGGCCAAGCGGCCCAAGCGTTAAAGTAAATTCATTTTGAAGCAAGCTGCCCAAGAGAATGATTGCCTCCGGCGCCAAAGGAGGTCGGGGACACAGGCTCTGTGCGACCCCCCTTTGGAAACCCCGTTTTGACTGACGAAGGACTCATCCACGTCATCCGATAAAACACGAGCCCCGGCGCGCTTCCATGCCGGGGCTCGTGTTTGCTGAAAAACCCCGCATCGTACCCAAATGCCGGGTCAAGGGCTGGCAAGCCCTTGCGGGCGTGGGGCGGAGCCCCACGTCGACGTGATGGCTGCATCCACCAAAACACCGGCGCTTGTCCG
>JAVBOI010000055.1:0-32991 GCA_031550695.1 Desulfovibrio sp.
AGTCATATACCCCCGGCAAAGCCGGGGGCTTGAAAGGCAGTGAACCGCTCAAAGCGGTTTGAATATGTGAGCCCCCCAGGGGGGCGACCTACAACAACCGTAATTGATCTATCCGTTGGTCTTCTTGTTCCTGATGCCTGATGTACTTGCGCACAGAATCTTCATCAAGACCAACAGTTGAGACATAATAACCGCGTGCCCAGAAACTCTCGCCCGTAAAATTTCTTCTGCGACCAGAAAAATTGCGAGCGATATAGATGGCACTTTTGCCTTTGATGTATCCTATTGCGGAAGATACGGCCAACTTCGGAGGGATCGATATGAGCATATGCACATGGTCTTCAAGCAAATGCCCTTCCTCGATTCGACATTCTTTTTGTCGCGCAAGCTCGTGCAAAACTTCTCCCAACTGGGGCCTGAGCCAGGTAAATAGTTTCTTCTTCCGATATTTCGGAATCCAAACTACATGGTACTTGCAATACCATTTGGCGTGGCTTAAGCTTTCTTTGTCCATTATCCGGGGCCTCCTTTCGGCGAACTTTGAGCGGTTCACGAAAAGAGGCTCCTTTCATTTCTGGAAAAGTCAAACTTTGTGAGTCCCCAGGCAAAGCCTGGGGTTTACCGATTTTTATTACCGCCATCTCACCAGGAACGTTGACCTTGGCCCGCTGTTTGCAGTACCTTATCTGAGTTGAAACGGCGCATGCCCCTGCAGGACGCAACAACCCGGGTTTTCCGGCGTAGTGGCAACAATTTTATGATTGGCGACCTCTTTTTTCATAGCAAAAATCGCTGGCGCGGTGTAAGCCGCCTGACGGTTTTCTGTCGCCAGAATATTGACGAGCTTATAGCCTTGTGGAGCGGAGCCGCCAAACCGCCGTCTTCCCATTCCTACCATGGGCTGCTGCTCGGGGCCGCGCTGGCCTTTGTCGTCATCACCGTCCTTGCCGCCGGGGCTTTGCTGGCCCATATCACCCGGCCGCTTACCGGACCCTATGGCCCCTATGTCCGCCTGCCCGCGACCTTTACCGTGCTGAATGCCGACGCCGGTCCCCAGGGCGTGGAAACCTCGGCCTTTGGCGTCGTGTATGCCGAAGCCAGAACGCAAAACATCCGCCATGACGGCTGGCCTGATACGCCTTATTCCCAAATCGGCGCCTTTTCTGAAAACATTAGCGCTGACCCGAAACAGGCGCGTCCGCTCACCGAAGCCGCCGCGCACGCGCACGCCCGGCAAGGCATCGTCAGTTTTTCCGGGGGCCGCGTCAGCATTGAAACCACGGACGGCAGCATTCCCGTTGCCCGCCTGCGCCAGGCGGCCGCCCTATCCCCGGCGCCGTCCGTTGATCCGCTTGATCTCAACCTGTTTGCGAGCACCGCCGAAGCCAAGGCGGGCATTCCCCCTTTCCTGTACGGCGAAGCCCTGGACAGCGATGGCAGGCCAATCCGCTGGGATTGGCGCAACGGCGACTTTCCCCGAAAAATTGTCCGCGCTTGTGATTTTACTGAAAATATGCGTGTCCGTGGCGTGCGCCGCCTTCTGCTCGGCATGGCCATGCCCGTTCCCGGGAGCTTTTACGGGCTGAGCGCGGGAAAATACCAGAACTACGTCAGCCTGTATGCGGAAAAATACGATCTGGCCGCCGGCCTCATGCTGGCCATTATGCACACGGAAAGCAACTTCAATCCCTTTGCCGTCAGCCCCAGCCAGGCCGTGGGGCTGATGCAGATTGTTCCGGACACGGCCGGCAACGAAGTTTACCGCTTCCTCATGGGCACACAGGGCACTCCCAGCATGGAAACCCTGTTCTCGCCCGAGCACAACATCAAATACGGGGCCATCTACCTGCACCTGCTGGGACGCCGTTATTTCGGCGGCGTCACCAACGGCGCCTCACGCCAATTGTGCATAATCGCCGCCTACAACAGCGGCCCCAACGCCGTGCTCCGCCTCTTCGATCCCAACCCGGACGCCGCCGTGGAACGCATCAACGCCCTTACCCCGGAACAGCTCTACTCCGCCCTGACCACGGACATGCCCAACCCGGAAACGCGCCGCTACGTGGAAGTCGTCATGGATAGGCTGCGGAGCTATTCCGCCAACTAGAGCAATTAACGCTTGAAAGAGTCGCTTAACGGCGGGCAAGGCCCGCCTGCGCCTCTTTCGCGGCAAGGATTTGAGGACAAATCCTTGCAGAGAAATTCACTCATTTCATTCGTGAAATGCTCTAAAAGGCTGCGAAAAATATGCCCCCGCCGGCCGGGGGAAATCATTTTCCCCGAACCTTCCTCTTTGCGACGAACGGCCCGCCCCGGCAACGCGCGCGGCACAATGTCAAGTACATCTCGCTGTATCCTCAGCGTTTTTTTTCGTATTTTTCTTCCTTTTCCCCCTTCCCCTTTCCGCGAAATTTTTTATTATAGGAAGGCGGCCACGGGAAAAATCGAAAAAACTTTTCCGGCTGCATTCCGTTTTCCGGCCGGAGAATTTCGCCGCGCGTACCGTAACTTTTTTCAAAGGATTCGCCGTGATACCCATTGCCAGCACTGTGAAGGAAGTCCGCGCCATAATCGCGGGCTGGAAAAAAGAGGGCTTAAGCGTCGGTCTGGCACCCACCATGGGCTATCTCCACGAAGGGCACCAAAGCCTGATAGAACAGGCGGCCAAAGATAACGACCGCGTTGTGGCCAGCATTTTCGTCAATCCCATGCAGTTCGGCCCCAACGAAGACCTTGCGAACTACCCGCGCGATCTGGAGCGGGATCTCGCCCGTTGCGAAAGCGCCGGCGCCCACCTGGTATTCCACCCCGAACCGGTGGTCATGTATCCCCCGGAATTCCACACCACGGTTGAGGTCAGCGAACTGACCACGGGCCTGTGCGGCAAAAGCCGGCCCACGCATTTTCTCGGCGTATGCACGGTGGTGTGCAAGCTGTTCAATATCATTGCCCCGGACCGGGCCTACTTCGGCCAGAAAGACGCCCAACAACTGGCCGTTATCAAACGAATGGCGCGGGATCTTGATATCCCCGTGGAAGTGATCGGCTGCCCCATTGTCCGGGAGCCGGACGGGCTGGCCAAAAGCTCGCGCAACGCCTACCTGCAGCCCGATGAACGCACGGCCGCCCGGGTTCTGAACCGCTCCCTGCGCCTGGCCGAAGAAGCCGTGGCCGCCGGGGAACGGGACAGCCAAATTCTGATGTCCATCATCAGAGACGTCATGACCGCGGAATCCCGGGTCAGAATCGACTACATCGAAATCGTCGATCCGAATTCCATGCGGCCCCTGCCCCGGCTTGAGGGTTCCGTGCTGATCGCCGTGGCCGCGTATGTGGGCAAGGCCCGGCTGCTTGACAACACGGTGGTCAACGTTTAGGGGCTGTTTCTGAATAAACGCCGTCCGCGCCGCACCGGCCGGATTCACCGCAAATTCCTCAAGGAGACGCCATACATGAAGCTTGTGTACCGAGGCAAAACCAAGGATGTTTATGAAGACGGGCAGGATACCCTGCGCCTGATTTTCACCGACAGAGTGACCAAAAACGACGCCGGCGAAATCGACCCCGGCGGGAACATCGTGGCGGAAGAAACCGCGCCCGGTCAGGGCGAAGCCTGCCTGCTCATGACCTCGGCCATTTTCGACGAGATCAGCGCGAAAAAAATCGCCCGCACCCACATGGTTTCCTACGACATGGGTTCCCTGTCCATGGTCGTGCGCAAGGCCAAACTCTTTTCCCCAGGCCTGGAATGGGTGGCCCGCTGGGTATGCACCGGCAGCTTTTTGCGCCGCTACGGCATGGTGCCGGGCATACACGACGGCATGCGCCTGCCCTCGCCGGTGTTTGAAATCACCCTTAAAGACGACGCCGCCGGCGACCCCCTTATCGTGCCCTCGGCCCTTGTCGCCCTGGGAATAGTGAAGCAGAACGTCATGGACCGCCTGCTGGCCGACAACGCCGCCGCCATGAACGCCATCAGCAACATGTTCTCGGCCAGGGGCCTGGACCTCTGGGACATCAAAATCGAATGGGGCCTGGATGAAAGCGGTTCGCCCCTTTTGATCGACGAAATATCCCCCGGCTGCTGCCGCGCCTTCAAAACGGGCACCAAAGAACGCGTATCAGGCACAGAGTTGGCGGAACGCTTCAGGAAACGCTGAGTTTTTTTGTTTGGCGGCGTTGAGGGGGTAATGCGAGAGAAAAAAAGAAAAAGAGGAAGGATAGCGTTGTCCTTCCCCTTTTCGTTTCAAGACTGCCTTACTGACAAAGAAAACAGGCCCGCATCCTCTCCGCGTCGATGCCGAGCACGGAACGCAGATACTCGTCCACGCTGCCGCTTTTTTCCTCCATGGCCGCCAGGGCGGCGGCCAGATAGCCGGGATCGGCGAAAAAGATAGGCGCGCGTTCCACATTTTTGGCGATGATGTGATCGTATTTCCCGGCCAGGCAGATGTTGGAATCCATGTAGTCGCGTACGATGTGCTCCCAGTCCACGCCCAGGGAAAGAAGAATGCAGGCGGCGGCCATGCCGGTTCTGTCCTTGCCGGCCGAGCAATGGAAGAGAAGCGGCAGGCAGTCGCCTTTCTGCACATGCTGGAAAAACTCCCGGTACATGACGATGCAGGGCTCGTCCAGAACCAGGGAGCGGTAAATATCGACCATAAACCCGTGCCCGCCCTTGGCGCGCAGGCCTTCGTCCGGATTCCACGGCTCAAGCCGGCCGGGCACGATGGGAAGAAGCACGTGCTGCTTCACCGAAGCGGGCAGCTTGTCCGGATGCCGGGCAGTCTCGCTGGCGGAGCGAAAATCGAACACGGTCGCAATGGGAATGGCGGCCAGGAAGTCGAGGTCCTCCTGGCAAAGGCTGTGCAAATCGTCGGCGCGGAACAACCGGCCACAGACCACCCGCCGGCCGCCGGCCACGGGCATGCCGCCGAGATCGCGAAAATTCCTGCCCCGCAGCAGCGGCAGGCGGCGTTCCACCTCGGCCGCGTTCGTTATACCCGAAAAACACATCGCGTCGTCGTCCGACGTCGGGGCCGCATGGCCGGGACGCGGACGAACAACGGCAATGCCGAGTACAAGCAGCAATCCCGCCAGCAGGGCGACTTCCATGCGCTCTCCCGATACTTTCGCTGTCCAGAGCCTGTTACGATCGAGACCCTAAGCGTTATACCAACCGGCGGATTCCTGTTCCAGACTTTCCCGCACGGACTCGCTCACAAGAGCCATGGCGATGCGCTCCACAGCCGAGGTGTCCTCGGCGCACTGCATCACGTGGAGATATTCGGTTCCTTGCCTGAGCGCCTCCGCCACCTTGAGGGAATAGTACACAATATATTCCGTGGCCACGGCAACGGCAATGGGCTCATCCGCACTAAGCGCCCGGGTCACGGCCCGGTGGTCAAGGGCCAGAATGGCGGCCCGCTCTTCTTCCGTGGGCACCGGCAGGCTTTCCTGAGCCGGCCCGCCAGCGGCCACGTCCGCCTGGGGAAGGCCGCAGCCGGCGCTTTTGGAAGGACAAGCGCCGCAGGCGTCCGGGGAACAGGAGGCGAACATATCGGCCGCGCCCGCTCCGGCCGGCCGTTCAGGGGCGTCCATGCCAGGGGGCGGCCCGGCGGCCAGGATTTCGGCCAGCGCTTCCGGCCCGATCCGTTCGCACAGTTCGGCAATAATAGCGTCTTCCAGATCCACTCCCTGATTTTTGCCGGCGGCGGCCTTTATATCGGCGGGTTTGCTTTTCGTTTTTTTGCTCATGAACAAGGCTCCTTATTGCTGATGTGCCGGGGATCGCTCTTCACGGCAACGCTGTGAACAGCCCGGCATACCGGTTAAGGTAAGTCGCTTTCGCCACAGTTCAAGTGTTCATGATCATGTTCCCGCATTCACGAACACCCGGCGCGGCCTCGGAAAACCCGGCGGCACGGGGACGCCCCAACCTACCGGCGGGCGTAAAGCTCCGGGTTCAGGGCGGGATCGTTATACATCTTGAACTGCGAGTATAAGGCGATTACCTTGCGGCCGGCCGCGTAATCGTCAATCAGTTCCAAAACGGCCCGGCGCAGATCGTCGCGCTGTTGCCGGAGGACGTCCAGCTTGCCGGCGCAGGTTTGGATATGCTCCGGCCCGACATCGGTCCGTCGGGTCTGTTCTTCCATGTGGTATATCTTCAGCGCCAGAATGGAAAGCCTGTCCACAGCCATGCCCGCGGTTTCCGTGTTCCGCCTGGGCTTGGCCGAAGCGGGAAGAAAGGGCTCAAGCAAACGGACAAGGCATTGATCCACTTTTTCCATGCCGTCGTTTCGCTTCTGGTTCAGCGCGTCCACCTGCCGCTTGCAGTTCGCGATCGCGGAGTCGGGCACGTCGCGCCGTCTGGCCGTGTCTTCCACATGCCAGAGCAGAAAGTTCCAGCGATGCTGCGCCAGCACCAGGCAGCGCAAATCCTCCGGGCCGCTCTCCCCGGAGCAGGCCGGTTCGCCCGGCTCCTTCTCATGCCATTCCGCCGTGGCCGACACCTGCGCGGCAAAGCAACGCTCCAGCGCCACCCGTATCTCAGCAATATCTTTTGTCATATATCCGTCCTGTGTATGCCCCGGCGGCTCAAGGGGCTCCGCCCCTTGAGAATCCCCGCCAAAGGGGGTGACCCCCTTTGGAATCCCCATCGGGCTCGCGCGACTGTTGCGGTTATTCCAGAGGCTTTCCCGCCGAACGCGCTCTCGAACAGTGATGTATCAAATGAAAGCTCGCGTCTTATACCTTTCACGTCACCGCGAGAGCCCTGATTATGAATAAACTTTCATTCTTCCGCCACCCCTAAAAACTCCTAACTAAAAAGGTTTGAAGGAAAGGGGATGGGGGGTCCGGGGGCGCCTCCCCGCTCTCCCCTTCGTTAATGTTTCAGCGTGGCGTCGTAGTATTTGCCGATGCCATAGTCTCGGCGGCGGAAAAATTTTTCTCCCGCCGGCCCTGTGATCTGGAGTTCCGGCTGTTTGCGCTGCACGTCCAGGGCGATGCGCATTTCCTTGGTGCATCCGGTGGAAAAGGTGGAGTCTTTGCCGGACCAGGCGGAGGGAACTTTCTGATTCATAAGGGCGAAGCTCATTTCGATGTCTTCCACGGTCTGGAAACGCCAGACATCCAGCAGTCCGCTACGCTGCACGTGTTCCCACATGTACATGAGGTCGTCGCCGTCCATGCCCTGCTCGAAATGCTCGGCCGGATTGATGATGTGGGTGTTGTCCAGCTTGTCGCGCAGGTAGGCGACAAAGGTGTTGACCAGTTCGATGGCCGTTTTGGTTTGTCCGGGAATGGAGCCGATGATGGCGCTGTAGAACATGATGGTTTTGCCGGCCTTCTTGGCCTGGCGCATGCCCCGGATGATCTTTTTGGACTGGAGCAGAATATCCTGCTCGCTGAACTTGACGGCCCATTCGGCGCGGGGTTTGAGGGCGCAGTGGAACTGGCCGGCCTCCTCGCGCCAGCAGCAGATGACATCGCGCGTGAACCGGTGGCTTGTGCCCATAAGCACGTGTCTGTTGCGGCGGCCCTTGGCGATGACCACGTCGCATTCTTTCCAGGCCCGGGAAAAGGAAACGCTGGTGCGATAGAGGTTAAGCTGCTCGGAAATGCCGTCGGAAATGATGACGAACTGGCGTTCGCGCAGCAGTTGGAGCAGTTCGTTTTTGCTCAGGTGTTCGTTGGCGGAGACAAAGGCTTTTTCCAAGGCCAGCTTGAGCAGACCGTCACTGTCCAGATCCGACACGGAGGGAGAGTTGAAGTAGAAGGCATCCTTGAGGGCCAGAACGATCTGATGTCCCTGGCGCAACAGGGAGAGCATCAGGTGGACGTCGAACATGAAACCGCCGGCCACGTCGGGGATGAACAGAATTTTTTTGCTCTCCCCGTTTGCTTCGGCAAATACGGTGCGCAGGCAGGCGCAGTCGTCTTCCGCTCCGTCGATTTCCTTTTCGATTTCGGCCATGGAGGGAGCGCCGTTCCAGATGTCCTCAAAGGTGGAAAGCCGCATAAGCCGGCTCATTTCCACAATGTCCAACTCGCGGCGCAGTTGGGGGATATCGACGCAGTGGCCGGCGATGTCCGGACATTTCCGGAGCAGATCCTGAAATGCGGGGTCGGCGATCATTTCCAGAGCCCGGGCGTTGGCCAGACGCTTTTTTTCCCGGAAAGGATCAGGGTCGCCGCGCTGGGTAAGCACGATGTTGACCAGGCGTTTTATCATGCGCGAGGGCAGGATGGTGCGCTCGTCGAAAAAGAGCCGGAAACGATAGCGGCACAGGGAGAGGATGCGGCTGGCGTCAGCCTTGTCCATGGCGTAGCTGTGCACCAGGCCGATCACAAAACGCCAGGATTTCAAATATTCCTGCGCCAGTTCCTCGGAGCGCCCCTGATAAATGCGGGCAAACACCTCGTCGTCGCAGGGCACGTAAAGCTGGTCGTCCTGCAAGGCGACCATGAAACGCAGTTGTTCCGGCGAAGCGACAATGGAGGGGTTGAGCAGGTGTTCAATGTTGTTTTCCGTAAGAAAGTGGTAGACCCAGGCTTCCAGAACGGGGCTGCTGCTCAGGCGGATGTCGCTGACGCGGGTCAGGTTCGGCAGTTTCGGCATGCTGTCTCCATCGGCGAAGAGGAAAGCGCGTTACAAGGTTGGCGCGGATGTCGGGCGCGGCGACTCGCAGACTGGAAAGCCCTGGAAGCGCCCGCAACGGCGTTGATGCGGCTGAAAAGGCGGCGGGGGGGGAGCCGGCGAACGCGGCGCGCCGGTCTTGGGCCTGTTAACGCTACGCCCTTGTCCGAAATTACGCCTGACGTTGGTTTGTCTGCACGAATCCCGCCTCGCGCAGGCGCTCGAAATAGTCCTTGAGGCCGAAGTCGGCCATGAAAAAGCGATCCGGCGCTCCCCGTATTTCCAGACGGTCGCCCTCGGCCAGGGGGTGGGCCTCCTGCCCGTCCAGGGTCAGGTACAGATCCGGGGCGGCCTCGCCCACGGTGACGGAAAACACCGTTTCGGGCGACAGGGTCAGAGGCGGAAAACTGCTCAGGTACGGACAGATGGCGGCCACGACATAGGCGTTAAGGGCCGGCATGAGCAAAGACCCGCCCGCCGAGCCGGCGTAGCCGGAAGAACCGGTGGGAGTGGACAGGATCAGCCCGTCCGAGCGCAGGGAGACAAAAGACGCGCCGTTGACGCCGAGAAAGAGATTGACCAGACGGGCCACCTTGCCCCGGGTGACCACGGCGTCGTTGATAACCTCGCCGCTGTGGATGACGCTCTTGTCCCGATACAGTTCATAGCGCAGGCTCATGCGCGCCTCGACCGCCAGCCCGTTTTCCAGAACTTTGGAAAGCTCGGGCTCCCAGTTCCGCTCGGACAGTTCGGCCAGAAAGCCCACCCGGCCGAAATTCACGCCGGCCAGGGGTGTGCAGGTGCCCAGAAGTTTACGGGCCACGGACACCATGGTGCCGTCGCCGCCGAACACCAGCACCAATCCGGCTTCGCGGCCGTTGCCGGAAAGAAAATTCCCGTCCCCGCAATTCCACACGGGCACGCCGCGCGCCCGCAACCATTGTTCCACTTCGCGGCAGGCGGCCTCGGCCGAAGGGTTGCCTTCCTTGGCCATCAGAGCCACCGACGCGACCTTGCGCAATTCAGGCATACTCAGTCATCCAGTTTGATCGAAAGTGAAGGGCGTTTGCCGAGCGACGCGGCTTTACTCTTGTCCGTGCGCGGGCGGTAGGAGCCGTAAGCGGGATCGGGCAGCAGGGAATCCTCGAACAGATGCGGATCTTTGGCCGGATCGTATTCTTCCGCGATGGGGCGCGAGGTAACGGGCGGGGGCAGCAGATGATCGTCAAAACGCAAAGGCGCGCCCTTTCGCTGGCTGGCGGTTTCCAGCAACGACATCAGATCTTCCTGGCGCATGGAGGTCAGGTTGCCGGCGGTTCCGGCCGCCTCGGACGGCGTGGCATCGCCGCCCTGAAGCTTGCGCAGGGCGAAACTCAGATCCATCAGTTGCCGCTCTATGTCGGCAAGGCTCAACTGCTGCTTGCGAAAGGATTCGCGCATTTCCGCCGCCTGGGACGACAGCGATCGGACAAAAAAGAGGAACATCACCAAAATCCCCATGAAACAGAGGAGAAGCATGGCCATGACAGTGGTGAGCGGATCCTGGAACATCGGCATTCCCCTTGGAAGACGGACCGGGCGGGCGGCGCGGGCTTTTTACGTGTTCGCGGACGGACGCGCAGGTTCTTCTTGCGCCCCGGTCCAAGCTTGCGTAATGCCCTTACATGCGCCGGCGTACAGGCCGGAATATTGGCGTCACTAAGGCGCTATCACAAATCCTCCCGCGAAACAATGCCAATTAGTCCGTTTTGCGAATGAAATTAGCATAATGCCCGGCACGCGGGCGCAACGACTTCACAAGGACCAGCCCATGGCCTCATCCTCCATCCGCCCCTGTCTTGTGGTGGCCAGCCCGGACGGCGAGATTTACGACCGCCCGGAACTCCTCATGGTCTGCCGGCGCGGCCGCGAATTCACCCTGCCCCGGCCCGACGAACTCATGCCCCTGCCCGACGAAAGCGAACTGTTTCTGCTGCCGGGCCGGCGCGCCCTGGGACTGGACCCGGAAAGCGGCCAACTGGAACAGCAGGAAGAACTGGCCGTGGCCGCCTTTGCCGCCCCGGCCCACACCCTGACTGCCCACCCGGCCTATATGAGCGACCCGGACGCGCCCATGCTGCCCCTGTTCGCATACGGAGCCGTGGGCGTGGCCAACGATCGCCTGTATATCTGCGCCAAAAAGGTGGATGAAGACCCGCGCCAGGTTTTCAAGGACATTCCTCCGGCCCTGATCCGCAAAAAGGCCGAAGCCCTGATGAAGCGTTTTCCGGACAACCGGCTGGTGCAGCACCTGACGGCCAAATGCGCCCTGACCTACAACTGTCCGGCGGCGCGCAACCTCTGCCTGGGACGATACGAGGCCCCGCTGCCGGTTTCCCGCGCCTGCAACGCCCGCTGCATAGGCTGCATTTCCCGGCAGGAGGAAGGCTCGCGCATTTGCGCCACACCCCAGAACCGCATGAACTTCACGCCCACGGCCAGAGAAATCGTCGAGGTCATGGAATACCACGCCGACAACGAGCGCAAGGCCCCCATCTATTCCTTCGGCCAGGGCTGCGAGGGCGAGCCCCTGACCGAAAGCGCCCTGCTGATCGAGGCCGTGCGCCTGTTCCGCTCCAGGGGGGGCAAAGGCACGGTCAACCTGAACAGCAACGCCTCTCTGCCCGAGGCCGTGGCCGAACTGGCCGACGCGGGCTTAAGTTCCCTGCGCGTCAGCCTGAACAGCGCCCGCGAGCTTTCCTACTCCCGCTACTACCGACCCCAGGGCTACGATTTTTCCCAGGTGCGCGCGAGCATACGCCGGGCCAAGGCGGGCGGGGTGCACGTTTCCCTCAATCTGCTCTACTTTCCCGGCTTTACCGACACGGAGCTGGAAACCGCCGCCCTGCTGGAACTGATCATTGCCGAGCGCGTTGACTGCGTGCAACTGCGCAACCTCAACATCGACCCCGAATATTACCTGGAACTGATGCGCGATATCGAAACCGGCCCGTCGCTCGGCTTTCTCAACTTCCGCAAGCGCCTGAAAAAGGAATGTCCCTGGCTGCACATCGGCTACTTCAACCCGCCGGTGGAATAGGCGGGCGGGCGGGGGATATGCCTCCGCCGGCCCGGATAAACACGCCGGGCACCATGCCATCCGCATCCGCGTGTAATAAACCGCGCACGCCGCTGCCCAGTTCGTCCGCCAGGTCGCCCCGCTGGTTCTCCAGTCCGTAAGCGCCGCCGATAAGCAGGGGCCGGTTGAGCCCCGGCAGCACCAATTCCACATCCCATTCCCGCCGCCAGTTGCTCAGGATTTCCACCCGCCAGGCGGCCCGGCCGGCCGGCTCCAGCACGCGGGCCAGCGGTCGGCGGCCGAAATCCGGCAGATCCGATGAGCCGCTTCTGGAGGTAATGCCGGCCAGACCCGATCGGGACAGAAATTCCCGGCTGAAATCACGCCGTTTGCCGGGCAGGAAAAACCCGCTGCTCAAAGGGCGGGAAGCGGCGTAAAACAACTCGGCCATGCAGGGATCAAGGCCGTCACGCCCGCGACTATCCAGGGAAGCGCCACCGCCGGAATCACTCCCGGCCGTGCCGGAAAGGCCGGCCTTCACGCGATCCAGGGCGCAACGGTACGCGTCCACCACCTGAGCGATATACGCGGGACCGCGCATGCGGCCTTCTATTTTCAGGGAATTGATGCCGTTGCGCGCGAACCAGGGCAGCCAGGGCAGCAGGCAGAGTTCATGCGGCGCCCAGAAACTGGAGTGCCGCTCGTCCCGCATTATCTCCCACAGGGCTTCGCCCGGCCGGGTGCGTTCCTCCACCGTGAGCGCGGTCCATTGTTCAACAGGACCGCAATCCATGGCCCGGTATTCAAAGCGGCAGGGTTGCGTGCAGCGCCCCTGGTTGGCCGGCCGATCGTTCAGCCAGGCCGAGAGCAGACACTGGCCGGAAACGGCCAGACACATGGCCCCGTGCACAAAAACTTCCAACTCCGTTTGCGGGCAGGCCGCGCGAATGGCCCGGATTTCCCGGCAATTCAGTTCGCGGGCCAGGTTGATCCGCTCAACCCCTTGTTCGGCCCAGAAGGCCACGGCCGCGCTGTTGGTGGTGTTGGCCTGGGTGGAAAGATGAACGGGCAGGCCGGGCGCGTAACGCCGCACAAGATGCAGCGCGCCGGGATCGGCCACGATAAAGGCATGAATTCCGGCCGAGGCGGCCTCTTCTATAACAGCGGGCAGGCCGGGCAAATCCTTTTCCGGGGGAAAGCTGTTCAGACAGTAATACAGGCGCGCCCCGGCCGCCCTGGCCTCGGCCGCGCCCCGCTCAAGATCCGCAGCGGAAAAGCCCGTGCAGGCGGCCCGCAGATTTCCGCTCCGGCCGCCCAGGTACACGGCGTCCGCGCCGTACAGCAGGCAGACGCGCAAACGCTCAAGATCGCCGGCCGGGGCCAGTAATTCGGGAAAGGACATTGTGTTCACCCGCGCGCTCCTCGCATACGCCCGCCGCGTTGCGGCCACGACGTTTTCGGGATGTATTTGACCAAAAAAATAATTGCACGTATACAGGTATATGGATAAAGCGGCGTTTTGAGCAACAAACCCAAAAACGCGGATCGCCGGACTCATCACCCTTCACACACCGCTCCCTCCCGACACCGCGCCGCTTCCATCATTTTTCACGCACCCAGAACGACGAGCGCCTCCATGAAACGCATCATCAGCTTTTTTCTGAATCGCTGCCCGCATTCCGGCGCAAGCGTGATCGCCCTGCTCCTGGCTTTAAGCCTTTTTGCGCCCTGCCTGACGGCCGGCGCGGCTTCCCCTTCCCCCGACAGTCCTGCTTCCGAACCGTTCGCCACCCAGACCGAGGCGGGTCCGGCCGTTGACGCGGAAACAAGCCGGCTGGCCGGTGTGGTTCAAGAAGGGGACATCATCTTCCAGACCACGGTTTCCCGCCAGAGTCTGGCCATCAAAATCGCCACCAAGTCTGACTACACCCACTGCGGCATCCTGTTGCGGAAAAACGGCAAACTTCAGGTTTTCGAGGCGGCCAAGACCGTGACCTGGACCCCGCTGGACGCCTGGGTGAAACGCGGAGTAGATCGGCATTATGTGCTCATGCGCCTGAGAGATCCGCAAACACTCACGCCCGAAGCCCTTGCGGCCATATATGTGACCACGCAGGCTTTTGCCGGGAAAAAGTATGATTTGCTCTTCCAGTGGACGGATGACAAGATGTACTGCTCGGAGTTGGTCTGGAAGCTGTACAAACGGGCCGGCGTAGAGTTGTGCAAGCCGCACAGATTCCGCGACTATGATTTGAACCACGCCGAGGTGCAAAAAATCATGAGGGAACGCTACGGCATGGACATGCCCTGGGAAGAAGCGGTGATCGCCCCCTCGGATCTGAGGCGCTGCCCGCTGCTGGAAGTTGTGGACAGTAACTGACCGGGATCGGCACATGGTTATGGTCCGGCCGGCGCGCCTTGCTCCCCCGGATGCCGGCGCATGCCCCGCGCCGGAGTTCCGCGGCTTCCCGGCCACGATAACAAGCTGGCGCGAACAATAAGCGAGTCCCCGTTCCGGGACAAGCCGAAACAGGGACTCCTGACAATCTGCGGCGAGCGGACCATTACGGCCGGCCGCCCATCCTGCCTGATCAGGCCGGATTGATCGTCGCCACGGCCTTGGCCAGGCGAGAAATTTTCCGAGCGGCGTTTTTCCAATGGATGGCACCCTTGGAGGCCGTCTTGTCAAGAACGGAGGTAGCGGCGGCAAAAGCCGAAGCAGCCTTGTCGGCGTCTTTTTCCAGCACGGCCACGCGCACGGCCTTGATGACGTTTTTCACACGAGTACGTGCCGCGCGGTTGCGGGCGGCTTTCTTAAGGCTTTGCTTGTGGCGCTTGATAGCGGACTTATGGTTAGCCAAGGGATATTCCTCCAGATGCGTTGTCTCAAAGTGGGCCCGGCGAAACGAGGCGTTTTCCGGTTCGCCCCGCCAAGCCGCTCAACGGCGCGCCACGGACGGTCAGCGATACGTCAAGCGGGGTATATAGTCTTCCGCTAAAAAAATGTCAACAGGTTATTCAGGCGAGTCTGGTGAAAATCCTTCTCCCGTCATTCCGCCGGGGATGCTGTCTCCGCCCGGAACCGCGCTTCGGCCATTCCGTCTTCGTTCTCATTTACCCCTGCCGGACGAAGGGAATACCCAGCGGTCCAGCCTTGCACGTAATTCCCGCACGTCTATGGGTTTGGTAATGTGATCGTTCATGCCGGCGGCCAGGCTTTTACCGCGGTCTTCCTGCATGGCATGGGCGGTCATGGCGATGATGGGCAGGTTGCGGATACCCTCGCGCCCTGTTTCGCGAATAAGCCGGGCAGCGGTCAGGCCGTCCATCACGGGCATCTGGATGTCCATGAGCACACCGTCCACATCGTGATCCGCCAGCAGGGACAAGGCTTCGGCCCCGTTGCCGGCCACCAGGACGGACAGACCCAGGCTTTCCATCAGAGCAACCGCGATTTCCTGGTTTATCTCGTTGTCTTCCACCAGCAGAACGCGCAGGCCGCGCAAATCACGGCTTTCGCCTTCCGCCGTTTCCGGGCTTTGGGCGACTTCCCCGGCGGTCTCGGACGCGTCGGCCTTTTCCAGCGGGATCGTGAACTGAAAAGTGCTGCCCGCGCCCGGCGCGCTATTCACGCTTATTTCGCCGTCCATCATTTCCACCAGCAGCTTGGAGATAACCAGCCCAAGGCCGGTGCCGCCGTATTTACGCGTGGTGGACGTATCGGCCTGGGTGAAGGGCTGAAACAGGCCGGCCAGCTGATCTTCGGTCATACCCACCCCGCTGTCTGTAACGGAAAAGCTCAGCCGGACGGTATCCGCGCTTTGATCAGCAATGTGTATGCGCAGGATCACCTCGCCCTGTTCCGTGAATTTAATCGCATTACTGCACAGATTCAGCAGCACCTGCGACAGGCGAAGCTCGTCGCCAATGACAAAGGAAGAAATGCCCTCATCCTTGTCCAGAACGAACCGCAAATTTTTGGCCTCGGCCTGGCCCTGGAACAGATCAACCACGGTGGAAAGCATGCCGGAAAAAGAAAAACGAGCCCGCTCCAGGTGGAATTTGCCGCTTTCCATTTTGGAAAAATCAAGAATGTCGTTGATGACGCCCAGAAGAATCCTGGCCGAAGCCTGGATTTTTTCCAGGTACATTTTCTGCCTGGGCGGCGGGGAATTTTCCAGGGCCAGATGCGTCAGGCCGAGCACGCCGTTCATGGGCGTGCGTATTTCATGGCTCATGCGGGCCAGAAAATCGCTTTTCACCTTGGCCGCCTGTTCGGCCGCATCTTTGGCGAAACGCAGTTCCTCTTCAGTGCGCTTTTGCATGCGGATGTCGCGGAAATAGCTGAGCACGCACGACATGCCCCGGTAATTGATGGGCAAGTAAGTTACTTCGCAGGGCATCCGTTCGCCGGAGGCGGTGCGCAGCAAGAGCTCCTTGCGGTACGTGCCCCCGGCCGTGACCCTGGCGTAGATGTCGCCCAGTTCGTCCCAGGACGAAAAACCCATGTTTTCCCGTTGCGCGTTCAGTTCCCCGGGATCATTCAGGCCGACAAGGCGCAAAAGCCCCGGATTGGCTACCATAACCCCTTCCATGGACCATACGGCGTAGCCGTCCAGAGAAGCCTGGAAGACCGTACGCATCAGGTTTTCAAGGTCCTGTTTTCCGGCGACGTCCTCTTCAAGCTGCGAGGCGTGGGAATACAGCTCGACCAGGTGTTCGCTGAACTGGTCCAACAGCAGGCCCACGTTGTACATTTCGGAAATGCGGATAACCGGCATGGTCCCGTGCAGCGAGCCCTGCTTGATTTCCTTGAGCTTCTGGGCGGTCCAGCGCACCGGGCGCACAATGTGCCAGTTCAGAATGAAAAGATACAGCCCGAAGCAGAGCAACCCGCCGGCGAACACAACCCAGGCGGCTTTGTCGGCGGCGGCGGAGCGCTCTTCGATGGAGGTCAGGGCGTCGGTGGTGACGAATTCTGAATCGCTGCTCAGGTTATCCCGCATCTCCCGCAGGGCGTCGTCCACGACCCGCCACTGTTCGCGGGCGCTGGAATCGTTTTCCAGCAGCAACTCGCGCTCCTGAAAATACGCGGCGGCGGTTTCCTCCAGGCGGGCGCACGCGGGGGCGAGGGCGGGATGCTGTCTGGCGTAGGTTTCGCAATAGCGCCGGATCAGAGCGATGTTGTCCTTGTCCTTTTTCTGCTGTTCCTCAAACAAGACCGGACTGCGCGCGGATGAATCAATGGGGCCGGCGCTCGGCATGGAGGTGTCGGCATAGGCCTGAAAAATTCCCTGAAACATTTTGGCGTCAGGCGCGTAAAGACCCATCTGGCCCATATTCTGGGCAAATTCCTGGGCCAGTTCCCGCAGGCGCAGGCCGTTTTTATAGGCCGCGTCGCGCCGGGCCACCAGTTCGGTGATCAGTGTGGACAGATTCCGAGCCCGCTCATGAAAACCGCTGTCGCGGTTAAACACCGATTCCGCCGCCAGGGCCTGGGCGTCAATGCGCGCGGAACGCCGTACCTGCGGATCGTCGGCCACGTAAGCCACTTCCGCGATGCGGCGCAGGCTCTCCAGGTTAATGAAGGAGCGCTGGTTTTCGAGAATTTCCGGCAGGTTTTTCTGGCGAACCGCCGAGGAAAGCCGGGCTATTTCGCCGATACTGTTCAGCGCGCCAATGGATATGACGAGAAAGACCAGCATCAAAAGAGAAGACGCCAGCCCCAGGAACACCGTTATGCTTATTTTGAAAGGAGAGCGCATTCCCACTCCGGGCTATGGCGAACATCTTTTCGCGCCGAGACGGCGCCCGAGGCAACAGTTACCGTACGATCTTCCGCTCCGGGAGCTTTTCGCCCGGCGCATCTTTTTACAGCATGCAGCGCTTGAAAGAGTCGCCAAACTACGGACAAAGCACAGAGCCTGTGCCCGCCGTTAAACGGAAATCTCAAGCGCAAGAGGCTCTAATAGACATTGAAGTCAAAGTATTTTCTGTTGATTTTTCCGTATTCGCCGCTACGGCGCAAATCCTGGATGGCTCTGTTGATGGCCTCGCGCAGTTCCGGCTGCTTTTTGGAAACGGCAATGCAGGACGAATCCATGATGTCGGCCGACTCCAGCGGCCCGCCAACCGTTTCCAGACCGTCGCCCGCCTCGGTCTTCAAAAAGGCATAACCGGCCAGGCCGTCCACCAGGACCAGATCAAGCTCGCCCTTGCTGAGCAGGGTGAGCACGGCATTGTGATTGGGTTCGGTAACAATGGTCGAGGTGGCGTTGAAATTCGCCCGCAAATATTTTTCCTGCATGGTGCCCGCCTGCGCGCCGATGCGCAGGCCTTTGAGGCCTTCGGGCGTGAGGGAATGTACGGTTCCTTTCCTTTCGATGTAGATGGTCAGGGAACGAAAGTACTTGTCCGTGAAATCCACATGGCGCAGACGCTCTTCCGTCACTCCCATGCCGGCGATGCCAATGTCGATGCTGCCGGCGACAATGCCGGGGATGATATCGTCAAAGGGCACGGCCTTGATGACGCAGGTGCGTTTGAGTTCCGCGCACAGGGCGTTGGCGATGTCCACGTCAAAGCCGCTTAAGTTGCCGCGCTTGTCCACCATGGCAAAGGGCGGATAGGGAGCATCCACCGCCACCCGCAGGGGAGGGTATTCATCTTTGGCCAGGGCCGGGCCGGCCATACCGGCAAACAAGACCGTAACACAGAAAACCATCAGTGCCTTATGCATAACAACCGCCTCCGGTTGAGTGTCCTTTTCCGCTCTCACTGCGCGCAGCATTGTAACCGCATTTTGAATTTAGATCATAATACCGTATATTTTAATATTTTACGCAGCGCAAGCGACTTTTGGCAAGTGGCATATTTCCGTCAATATCCCAGCGGAACAAAGCCCGGCAGGCCGGCGGTTTTTCGGACCGCTCCGGACCGGCCGGCCGCGCCGCATTCCGGGTTGCGATTTGCACCCGCCGCATGTATATTCACGCGGCGCGATTTGCCGCAACATCCCGGCCGCAATATCCCGACCCGAAACCGTTTCACCGCCAGACGCGCCGCTTTTTCGAAAGAACCGGGCGCATCCGGGGATTATCCCTATGCAGCACTATCCCCTGTTCCTCAACCTCGCGGAAAAGGACATTCTGGTGGTCGGCGCCGGAGCCGTGGGCCGGCGGAAAGTGGCTTCTCTGCTTCCCTGTTCTCCGCGCGCCGTCGTTGTCGTTGATCCGGGGCTCACACCCGCCGTTGCGCGGGAACTGGCCTCTTCGGGAGCGGTATGTTGCCACGCCAGGGGATTTACGCCGGAGGATCTGGACGGCAAGGCCCTGGTTTTTGCCGCCACCGGCAACCGGGAAGTCAACGCCCTGGTGGCGCGACTCTGCCGCGAACGGGAAATTTTCTGCAACATTGCCGACGCGCCGGACAAAAGCGATTTTTTCGTTCCCGCGCATGTTGAAAGCCAGGGCATCACCCTGGCCGTCAGCACGGGCGGGCACAGCCCGGCCCTGGCCCGGCGTTTGCGCGCGGAGCTTGAAGCCTGGCTGGGAACGCGCTATGCTGGTCTGCTCACGATCCTTTCGCGCCTGCGTCCCCTGCTGCTCGCGCTCGGCCTGCCCGCGGAGGAGAACGGCGAAATCTTCCGCTCGCTGGTGGATTCTTCACTGGCGGAACTGCTGGAAACAGGCCGGCGCGCGGACGCGGAAACCCTGCTCGCCGAACGGCTGCCAAAGCCGCTGCATTCCCATATGGGAGAACTCCTGCATGGATTTTGAACATCTTCTGTCCCTTGGCGTCATTGCCTGCTATTCGCTGGGGGCTCTGGGCATTTTGCTGGGCACCCTGGCCCTGAACCGGCCGCTCAAAACGATCGCCAACCGCGTCACCCTGGCCGGCTTCGCCCTGCACACCATTGCCGCCGTCGCCATGCTGGTCACGCACCCCTTTGCGGAATTGTCCATGGGCTATTACCTGCAGCTCATGGCCTGGAGCATCATCTTTCTGTATATCTGCGCCTGGGGCTGGCTGCGCCTGCCCTTTCTCGGGCTCACGGCCGCGCCCCTGGCCCTGTTGCTCTACGCTCTGTCCATGCGCCTTTCCAGCGCCAAAAGCCTTTTGCCGGAACACCTGTCCGGGCTGTTCTTCACCCTGCACATCTGGTCGCTGTATTTGAGCCTCGGCCTGCTGGCCATGGCCTTTGGCGCGGGAGTGCTGTTCATCTACATGGAAGGCCGGCTGAAAAAGAAACTGCCCATGGCGGAGTTCGCCAGAGACTTCCCCTCCCTGGCCACCTGCGACAAGGTCAACCAGGTGGCCGTAACGGCGGGTTTTCCCCTGTATACACTGGGGCTTATGTCCGGCTTTATCTGGGCGCCCATGGCCATGGCCATAGTGGAAAACCCCAAGGTGCTGCTCTCGCTTTTCGTCTGGTTTCTGTACGCCCTGTTTTTTTACCAGCGCGCGGCCCTGGGCTTTCGGGGCAGAAAAACCGCCATCATGGCCATTGTCATCTTTGCCATTTCCGCCTTGTCCTTTGGCATAGACTACGCCGTGTTCCACCACAGCAGACAGTTGCTTCCCTGAGACATGAAGAAAGAACTGTATCTTGTCGGGCTGAACTACAAAACCGCCCCGGTCGAAGTGCGCGAGCGCTTCGCCCTGACCGATCCCCAGGTGCTGGAAAAAGGCGTGGTTCCCCTTGACGGCGCCGTCCGCGAATGCGTGATCCTGTCCACCTGCAACCGGGTGGAACTGCTGGCCGTGGCCCGGCATCCCGACTGCGGCGACGCTCTGCTGGAACACTGGGCGCGGGCCAGGGGAGAAACGGCCGCCGCCCTTAAACCCTACGTATACGTGCACAAACACGCGGACGCCATCCGCCATCTGTTCGCCGTGGCCTCCAGCCTCGATTCCATGGTCCTCGGCGAACCCCAAATCCTCGGCCAGTTGAAGGACGCCTACCGGGCCGCCCTGCAAAACAACACTTCCGGGGTTATTTTGAACAGGCTGCTGCACAAGGCTTTTTCCGTGGCCAAACGGGTGCGCACCGAAACCGCCATCGCTTCCAGCGCCGTTTCCATCAGCTACGCGGCCGTGGAACTGGCCCGAAAAATCTTTGACGACATGCGCGAAACCCAGGCCATGCTCATAGGCGCGGGCGAAATGGCCGAACTGGCCGCCACCCACTTGGTCAACGCCGGCATCGCCTCCATCCGGGTGGCCAACCGCACGCGCGAACGGGCCGTGCAACTGGCCGCCCAGTACGGCGGCGAGGCCGTCGCCTTTGACGATCTGGCCCGGCACCTGGCCCAGGTGGATATCGTCATCAGTTCCACCGGCGCCCACGAACCGATCATCCGGGCCAGGGACATGCGCGAGGTGCTGCGCAAGCGCAGGAACAAGCCCATGTTCTTCATCGACATTGCCGTGCCCCGCGACATCGACCCGGACGTTAACGGCCTGGACAACGTGTATCTGTATGATATCGACGATTTGAAGGAAGTGGTGGAGGAAAACCTGGCCGGCCGGCGCGAGGAAGCGGCCCGGGCTCGCATTATTGTGGCCGAGGAAACGGAAACGTTCTGTAGCTGGCTTAAATCGCTGGATTTACAGCCAACCATCGTGGATCTGATCCGCAAGGGAGAATCCATCGCCCAGGCCGAACTTGATCGTTCCCTCAAGCGCCTCGGTCCCCTGCCCGAGGAATCGCGGGAAATTCTGACGGCCATGCTTTCTTCCGTGGTAAAGAAACTGAATCATGAGCCGATTATGTTCCTTAAGCGCCACTTTGCCGAAGAAAAGGACGACGGCGTCCGGCACATCGGCCTGGTGCGGCGTATTTTCAACCTGGACGCCGACTCCGTTCCGGAAACGCCCCACCAGGGGCGGAACCGGGAGCCTGATCGAACGTAGCCACTGTCCGGAAAAGCGCCGCCTGTTCCGAATTTCCGCAACCCCCTCACGCGACGATACGCCATGAGAACCTATACCATCGACCAACTGGAAGAAGCGGACATCGCCGCCATCAACTCGCGCCTGCTCGACATGGAACTGCAGGCCGGCCTGGAAGGCGTCTACTGGCTGCCCGTGCCCCGCGATATGCTCACCCCCATCCAGGAAGAGCACCTCGATTCCTGCGGCCCCTACTGCCTGGCCCTGGAAGTGGAGCACAACGCCATCCACCTGGAACTGCTCGTGCGCGGCATGGGGCGCATCCGCTGCGAATGCCTCTCCTTTGCCTCGCAGGAACTGCGCAACCACATGATCGACTATCTGGAGCGTTTGCTTACCGAACTGAAAATCATGTTTTAAGAAAACGCCGATTTTTTCCGTTTGGCGACATAAGAAAAGACAATTTGTCGAAGCCATCCGGCCAGCTGTGGGCTCCGCCCACACCCGCCAGGGCCTTGCCGGCCCTGGACCCGGCATTTGGGACGTGTTTTTTGGCAGCGGGTCAGGTGTATTGTTATTCTTGTTTTTAAGGATGCCGGAATGCCGGAATTTCCATTTCCATTTCTCCAATACATGGCCGCTTTGTGGGTCGGGGGCTGGCTGATCGCATCAGCTTTCCATCGCCGCATGAACGGCAAAGCGATTGTTGCGCGCGCGCCGTCCGATGCCGTGTTTCATGAGAACCGGTGTTCGGGCCGATCCCTTCGTAGCGTGCTCACACGTATCGGAGGCGCCAGAAATTCCCTAATGGTATACGTGCAAGGGAACGAACTGGTGGTTGCGCCGCAGTTTCCCTTTACCTTGTTTTTCTTGCCCGAAATTTATGGATTGGATGTGAGGGTTCCTGTCGCATCGATCATCGCGGTAGAGCGCGCGTCCGGCTGGATAGGCCGCTGCCTCCGAATCACCTTTGCGGAAAACAATCCGCCGCCACTGGAATTAAAACTTCGTGATGAAAACGGGTTGATTCGTCATCTTGGTAAGACCGTGGCGGATGACGGGCCATAACCGCTGCCGCCTCGAGAACACGGAAAGAGATACGGTAGCGGGGCGGAAATGAAAATTTCACACTGACCCTGCCGAGAGTGCTGACAAACCCCGGCCCTCACCCAAAATGCCGGGTCAAGGGCCGGCAAGGCCCTTGCGGGTGTGGGCGGAGCCCGCATCTGGCCGGATGGCTTCAACAATAATGGCTTTGTCAACAGTCCGCCCACTGTCCCTTTTTTCGAAAACTTGCGCCTTTAAGCGCATTGGGGCATACATGGAGTCGGAACAGCCCGAATTTTTTTCCGAACCACCCGGCCCGCCCATGAGCACCACGCCCCGGATTCCCGCTTCGCTCCAGCAACTCGCGCCCGCCCAGGCGCGCTTCTGTCTTGCCGTGTCGCGCTTCGTCAAACAGGATCTCGGCCTGGACATCCGGGGAGCCTCCCTGCTGATCGCCTTTTCCGGCGGGGCCGACTCCACCGCCCTGCTCCTTGTCCTGCACTATCTGGCGCCGTCGCTGCACCTCAAGCTCGCGGCCGCCCACCTGGATCACGGCCTGCGTCCGTCTTCGGACAAGGAGGCCGACTTCTGCCGCGCCTTTTGCGACGAACTGGGCATGGCCTGCGCCACTGAGCGGCGCGACGTGGCCGCGCAACGCCGGCGCAACAATACCGGCATCGAAGAGGAAAGCCGCTCGACCCGCTACGATTTTCTTGCTCAGGCCGCCGCCCGGCTGGGCAGCGACTGGATCGCCACCGGCCACCAGAATAACGACCTGGCCGAAGACCTGCTCATGCGCCTGATCCGGGGCGCCGGCTGGCCGGCTTTGAGCGGCATGCCGGCAGCGGACCCGGAGCGCCGACTCATACGGCCTTTGCTGCTCACGCCGCGTAAGGATATCGAGGATTTTCTCTCTTCCCTTGGCCTCACCTGGCTACAGGACGAAAGCAACGACGACCGCGCCCACCTGCGCAATCGCATCCGCCTGGATCTGCTGCCGCTTGTCCTGCGGGAAAACCCGGCCTTTCTGAACAACGCGGCCGGTCTCTGGCGGCTTGGCCGTATTGACGAGGAATATTTCGACGCCCTCCTGCCCAGTCCCGATGCCCTGCCGGAGCAGGAAGAAACATTTGCGCCAAAGCCCGCGCGGGAGGGGCGGGCAAATCCCGCGCCCCAAGCCGCGGACCGTTCGGAACCGCCCGTCCGTCCGGTCTCCGGGCCTGCGTCACCGCTCGTTATGCGGCACGAACAGCTCGCGGTCCTGCCCAAGGCCCTGCGTCTGCGCTTTTACCGAAAAACCTTGTCCCGCCTCGGTCCCGGCCAGCCGCTTCTGCCGCTTCTGCTCGCCCTGGACAGGGCTTGGGCGAATGGAGGGGAAAAGACCACCCACCGTTTTCCCGGCGGCAAAACCGCTGTTGTGGACAAGAAGAGCATCTTCTGGAAAAAAGCATGACCGCCCTTGCCCGGACATGCGATGGGCCAAAAGCCGCGCTGCCACGCCGGCCGTTATAAAGGAGCATGACCATGACAAACCGCCGCCATTCCCTTTTTCTTGTCCCGCTCGCGCTGGTCCTGCTCGCGCTTGCCGCGCCCGGCTGCACGCCCCGCCGCATCGAGGCCTCGTCCCAGAGCTTTTCAGGTTCGGGCATAGCCGACTTCAGCATACGCGTGGCCCCGCCCCTGACCCTGGCCGCATCGGGCAGGCTGACCGCCCGCGTGCCTTCTGACGACGCTCTGGTGGCCCCCATCGCCACCGTTGCCTTTGCCGCCTTTGCCGAAGGCGACAGCGGCCCCGTGACCCGCCACGCCCACACCATGTTCTGCGAACTGCCGCTGGACTCCTGGCGCTGGGAAATGGAAACCTGGGGCAAGCACGACGCCCTGTCCCGCGTCAGCGAGCGCAAGGGCGGCAAATACTGGACCGCCCAGATCTTTCCCGTGGTCGCCGCCGGCGACTGGTTCAGCGAACTCTGGCTGAAAAACGGCCGGCAGATTCCCGAGTTCTGGCTGGCCAAGCGCTGGTCTTCCACGCCGGAGACAGAAATGCGCCTGCTGGCCGAATACCGCGAGCCCGCCCCGGCCTGCATGCGCGACCGCCTTGCGCAAGCTGTCGGAGAAAAGCGGACCGGCTACCTGCCCGACAGCCGGGAATTGTGGCGCGGCTGCGACGAGACCATACGCGACTTCAGCGCCAGGGCCGATGCGGTCTTTGACCTGGAACGGCTGCAGGACCGGCCGGCCGGCGCTTCCGCCGCTCCCGCCGCCAAAACCGCCCTGCTGCCGGACTCTTCCCCGGACATGGGCGCCCTGGCCGGCAGGGCCGAAATCCTCACCCGGTTCAACGACTCGCGGTAACAACGCCATGTATACCATCCTTGCCGCCGATATCGGCGCCACCAACTGCCGCTTCGCCCTGTTCCGGGCCAATATGGACGATGCAGGCCTGCCCATGCTCAGCTTGCTGCGCGAAAAATGGCTGGCCGGCGCGGACTACCCGGAGTTCCGCCAGGCCTTGAGAACTCTGCGCGAGCCCGCTGACCACGGCCCCTTTCTGCCCGAGGAGCCAGGCGAACGTCCGGCCATTGCCGTGCTCGCCCTGGCCGGGCCGGTGCGGGATGCCTCATGCCGCCTGTCCAACCTGTCCTGGTTCGTCCGCGCTCACGATGCGCGCGAAGAACTTGGCATCGCCGACGTGCGCCTGATCAACGACTTTGCCGCCCAGGCATACGCCTGCCTGATGCCGGAAAACGTTGACGCCGCCCCCGTCCTGCCGGGCGAGGCCGTGCCCGGCGCGCCCGTGGCCGTGGCCGGCGCGGGCACGGGCTTTGGCCAGGCCCTGATACTGCCCGACGCATGCTTCCTGTCCACGGCCTCGCAAGCGCGCCTGGACCCGGCAGCCCATGGCCGAACGCTGCTTTGCCTGGCAAAAACACGAATTCTGCCGGCCGAAGGCGGACACTGCGACTTTCCCTTTGCCGGGAAAGAGGAACAGGAATTCGCCGATTTCGTCCGCAAAAGCGCCGATATTGAGCGCATCATCGGCGATACCATTGTCAGCGGTTCCGGCTTGGTCCACATTGTCGCCTTTCTCACCGGCGAGCGCCTGCCCCCGCGCGAAGCGACCGCCCGCGCCCTGGCCCTTCCCCAGGCTCTGGAATGGTACGCCCGCTTTTACGGCCGGGCCTGCCGCAACTACGTTCTTGCCACCCTGGCCCTTGGCGGCCTGTACATCGCCGGCGGCATGGCCCTGCGCGTGCCCGCGCTTTCCCACCCCGCCTTTGCCGAAGAATTCCACAACAGCCTCGCCCAGAAGCGCCTGTTGCGGAACATCCCGGTCTTTCACGTGCGCAAGCCCGAAGCCGGACTATGGGGCGCGGCCCTGTATGGGCTGTTGCGCGTGGAAGAAGGCGAATAAAATTTGCCGCTTTCCCCTCAAAAAAACGAAGCCCCGCATTCCCTGCGGGGCTTCGGGCATTCATGGCGCGGTAGTATTTTTTCTTGAACGTGCCGCCGAACTCCACGGCGCCGCCCGCTCCGCAGAACTCCTTGCGCAGGCCTTCGTTTTCCTCCGAAAGGAGTTCAAGCATGTTGCCGGGCCTGACGTGAACAGGCAAAGTATAGCCCCCGTTCACAACCCGGATCGCGCCGCCCGCCAGTTTCCCCTTGCCGGTGAACCCGCGGGAGAACATTCCCTGGACCAGCATCACGTCAACGGAATATTCATCCGCGCCGGATTTTTTATAGTTATCGTATCGTCATTATTTTATTTTCTATCGTAATACCCGAAATACCGACCGCTGGGGTCCGCGGCGGAAGCAAGCCCGCAAACCATCACGGCCGCTGGCAGCGCCGCCACAAAGACACCCTTTTTCACCGTACTCGCTCCTTTTGCGGCTCAGCCGCGTCAACGGGACGCGACACCGTTTTACTCCGCCGGCTTCAGGGGCGATTCCCAGCCGCCAAAGGCAAAGGTCTTGCCGTCCTTGTTCAGGCGGAACAGTCCCACGCCCCGCTTGAGAGGCGCGTTCTCGTCCGCCGGGAAATCCTGGATAAAGGTGGCCCGGATGTTTCCATCTTTGCCGAGGCCCAGCAGGCTTTCCAGGTAGATGCGGCTTTTGGCGTCTTCCGGCCCTTCCGCGTCCAGCGGGCCGGACGTGGGCATGGCGTCCGCGAACACGACCAGCGTAAATGCCTGCTTCAGCACGAACCGCTTGCCGTTCCAGGTGAGCATGGTCAGGGACGGCGGCGGATTGCGGTAGGCCTCGGATTCCATGTACAGGATGTCGCCCTTGCCGTCGCCGTCCAGATCGCCCGTTACCTGGGGCCAGAGCGCGCCCAGAGGGTAGCAGCTGAACTGGACGGAAAATTCGCCGGTCTCGGCGGTGCGTTCGGCGGAATTTTCCGGATCGTCGGTGCTCCAGAGCAGCATCTTTTCCGCACTGTCCCAGACCTCCATCCGGATGTCGCCGCCGTCCAGGCTCGGCTTTGTGATCAGGCGCAATACCGCTTGTTTGCGCCCTTCGTCCAGGTCAAGAACAATCCGCTTGGGCAGAGCGTCCGGGCAGGCCAGAACGATCTCCCTGCTGGCCGGGTCATTCAAAAAGTCGTCCAGGGGGCGCATGGCCTTGGCCGCCACCCAGTAGTTTTCACTATCGTCCGCAACGTCCGCGTCCTTCACCCGCAGCCAGCCGCCCTGCTGATCGAGGACCGCGTAGGCGGTGTTGCTGACGGCCCGGCTCTCGATAAGCTCGGGCGCGCGCAGACTGTCTTCCGTTTCGCCGCCCTTTTTGGCCGCTTCAAGCGAGGGGTAGGCGGGGGTTTCGCCGCTGGCGACCACCACCTGCTGGCCGGGTTTGAAAACCGGGGCGGCCGCCAGCGTGGTGTCGGCAAAAACGATGAACCCCAGCAACAAAATATACGCCATAATGCCAAAAACAATACGATCGTTACGCATGAAGCGCTCCTTGTAACAGGGTCAAACGCTATGGCAATGACTGCAATATGATCCGGAAGCCAGGCAGTTGAAAATACGGGCGAGCGTACTCCTTTTTTTCAGGCAAAGAAAACACCGGAGGCATGTCGCGAGCGGGTGTCAAAGCCGCCTCACGGCTAGGGTACCATGGCAAGACTCGCTCTGAGCGAGAAAAAAAGCAAGAAATATCAGAACAGATTTCGCAACCGGGCGTAAAATTTCCCCAGCAGGGGGCGGGAATAGGCGCGCAGCCGGCTGACCAGCCAGGCTCCGCTTTTGGACTTGCCCTTGAAGCGACCCACGGCCAGGGGCGCGGCCGGCGGATTGGGGCCCTCGGCCGTGGTGAACAGCAGGGAAAAACCGGCTTCCAGGGCCAGGGCGTGGGCTTCCGGGCCGTATTCGCCCCAGGGCCAGCAAAAGGTATTCAGGCCGTGCCCGAGAATGGCTTCCAGATCGGCCTTGCCGCCGGCCAGTTCCCGCCACATGCGGTCGCGGCGCTCGGCATCGGTTTCAAAGCGGCCCATGTCGCCGGCAAACCCGGCCGCCAGGGCTTTCAACGCCTTCACGCTGTCCTCGGAGGCGAAAAACGTCAGGGCCGCGTCATACTCCTGGGGCACAAGGCGGCGGATGCGTTCCAGCAACTCCGGGTTGGGCAGAAAGGCCCGATCGCGCAGGCCGGGCGCGACCTTGAAGTTGGGCAGACCCCAGAAATGCCCGTACTCGGTCAGGTAAAAGGTGCGCCCCTGGTTGCCGGGCGCGGCAAAGGCCGTGAACTCCGGCCCGGCGAACACGCCAAGGTGCCCGCGCGAATGGGAGGCCACGGCCATAACCCCGCTTGTTTCCATGGCCCGGACTTCCGCATGGTTGCAGAAAACGTCCCGCCGCACCATAAAGCCGCGCTCGTTTTTCCGCACCGGGCGGTTTGCTTCCGGCAGCGGTTGCGCCGTGCCGGCAAGCAGATCGGCCATGGGAACGCGCGGCGTATCCCCTTGCTCCAGCCGGCCGGAAACCGCGAACATCACCGCCTTGTGCCCATAAGCGTGCAAAGCAGGCAAAGCGTTCTGGCAGTTGTCCAGAAAGCCGTCATCAAAGGTGATCAGGGCCGATTTCTCCGGCAGGGGCTCGCCGTGAATGCAAAACGCTTCGGCCTCGGCCAGGCTCACCCCGCGCCAGCCGGCTTCCGCCATCGCCCGACAGTGCCCCCGAAAGCAGTCCGGCGACACGGTGATGGAGCCCGGACTATCGTTAACGTAGTGGTACATGATGACGGGAAGACTTTTTGCTGCATTGGACTTCATTATCTGCTATCCTGTGCAATACGGAACCGTATCGGAAATAACGCGCGGGGGCGCTTGACTCTTACCGGACGGGCATTACTTTTGCAACAGGAAGAAATTCCGGAGTATTTCCAGTAAATAATCCCACGCACGTGAAGGAGAGCACGCCGCATGGCTGTCGAGTATAAAGACTACTACAAAATTTTGGGCGTAAACAAAAACGCCACTGCCGATGAGATTGGCAAAGCCTATAAAAAACTGGCCAGAAAACACCACCCGGACCTGAACCAGAACGACAAAAAGGCCGAGGAACGCTTCAAGGAAGTGAACGAAGCCCATGAAGTGCTGAAAGATCCGGAAAAGCGCAAAATGTACGACCACCTCGGTCCCAACTGGCAGAACGGGCAGAACTTCCAGCGCCCGCCGGGATTCGAGAACGTGCGCTTCGACTTTGGCGGCCCGGGCGGCGGGGGCTTCAACGCCTCGGGTTTCAGCGACTTTTTCGAAACCCTGTTCGGCGGCGGGCGCGGCTTTTCCGGCGGTCAGTCCTTTGGCGGCGGGCAGCGCTTTGGTGGTTCCCCCTTTGAAGGCGGCGGCTTCGGCGGCTTTTCCCACCAGCCGCGCAAGGGGCAGGATGTGGAGGCCAACCTTTCCCTGACCCTGGAAGAAGCCTTTCTGGGCGGCAAAAAGGCCCTCACCCTGTCCGGCGCGGCCGGCAACCCACCCCGCTCCTTTGAAGTCAACATCCCGGCCGGGGTAAAAAACGGGGCTCGCATCCGCCTTACCGGCCAGGGCGATGCCGGCATGGGGGGCGGACCGGCCGGCGACATGTACCTGAAGGTCGCCATCCAGCCCCACCCTGACTTTACCCTGGATGACGCTGATATTATTTACGATCTGCACCTTGCGCCCTGGGACGCCGCCCTGGGCTGCAAGGCCACCGTGCCCACGCTGTCCGGCAAGGTGGAGCTTTCCATCGCGTCCGGCGCCGGCAGCGGCAAAAAGCTGCGCTTGCGCGGCAAGGGCCTGGGCAGCGGCAAAAACAAGGGCGATCAGTTCGTGCGCATTGTCATTGATATTACCGAGCCGGCCACGCCCGAAGCCAAAGACTTATGGGAAAAACTGCGCGATCTGTCCGCCAAAAAGGCCGACTGACGCGCGCCAGTCTTTTCGCCTTGATAGGGCAAATTAATTTTGAAGTGGTCCAAGAGTCGTATTGCCTCCGGCGGCCAAAGGGGGTCGGGGACACAGGCTCTGTGTGAACCCCTTTGGAAACCCCATTTTGTTGTTCAGGCAATAGTGGATAATCTCAAAGGTAATATGCTCTGATAATTACATGAGGTAACTTGTATGGACATGAAACGATTTACGGAAAAATCGCAGCAAGCCGTCATAGCGGCCCAGGATCTGGCCCTTGGCATGGGACACCAGCAGGTGGACGCCGAGCACGCGGCCCTGTGCCTGGTGCGCCAGGAAGGCGGCCTTGTGCCGCGTCTGCTGGAAAAGGCCGGGGTATCGCCCAAGGAATACGCCGCCGCCCTGGAAAAGGAACTGGGCAAACTGCCCTCAGTGAGCGGTCCGGGCGCGCGCGACTCGATGAGCATCACCCCCCGCCTGCACCAGATGCTGCTCAAGGCCCACGAGGCAGCCACGCGCATGAAGGACGAGTTCGTCAGCGTGGAGCACATTTTCTGCGAAATGGCCGCGGAACTGCCCTCCACCGGTCTTGGCCGCGTGAACCGCCAGTTCGGCCTGACCAGGGACAAAATCCTCGCCGCCATGAGCGAAGTGCGCGGCTCCCAGCGCGTCACCACCCAGAACCCCGAAGACACCTATGAAGCCCTGAGCAAGTTCGGCCGCGACCTGGTGGAAGAAGCCCGCAAGGGCAAGCTGGACCCGGTTATCGGCCGTGACGCCGAAATCCGGCGCTGCATCCGCATCCTGTCCCGCCGCACCAAGAACAACCCGGTGCTCATCGGCGAGGCCGGCGTGGGCAAAACGGCCATCGTGGAAGGCCTGGCCCGCCGCATCCTCAACGGCGACGTGCCCGAAGGCCTCAAGGACAAAATGCTCTACGCCCTGGACATGGGCGCACTCATCGCCGGGGCCAAGTACCGGGGCGAATTCGAGGAACGCCTGAAGGCCGTGCTCAAGGAAGTGCAGGACTCCGACGGCCGCATCCTGCTGTTCATCGACGAACTGCACACCATCGTGGGCGCGGGCCGCACCGACGGGGCCATGGACGCCGGCAACCTGCTCAAGCCCATGCTGGCCAGGGGCGAACTGCACTGCATCGGCGCCACCACCCTGGACGAATACCGCAAATATATTGAAAAAGATCCGGCCCTGGAACGCCGCTTCCAGCCCCTGCTCGTGGACCAGCCCGGCCAGGAGGACGCCATCTCCATCCTGCGCGGCCTGCGCGAGCGTTTCGAGGTCCACCACGGGGTCCGCATCGCCGACGCCGCCATTGTGGAGGCCGTTACCCTCTCCACCCGCTACATCAGCGACCGCCAGCTTCCGGACAAGGCCATTGACCTCATTGACGAGGCCGCGGCCATGATCCGCACGGAAATAGACTCCCTGCCGGCCGAACTGGACCAGGCCGGGCGCAAGATCATGCAGCTTGAAATCGAACGCGAGGCCCTGCGCCGCGAAACCGATTCCGCCTCGCGCGAGCGCCTGGAAAAGCTGGAAAACGAGCTCGAATCCCTGCGCGCCAGGCAGGCAGGCCTTATGGTCCAGTGGGAAAAGGAAAAAGGCGGAATCAACCGCATCCGCGCCCTCAAAGAGGAAATCGAAAAAGCCCACCGGAGCATGGAAGAAGCCGAGCGCGCCTATGATCTGAACAAGGCGGCCGAGCTCAAGTATGGCGTGCTCCAGCGCCTGGAAAAAGAACTGGCCGACGCGGAAAAGGACAAAGGCGACAACGAGGCCGCCCGCCTGCTCAAGGAGGAAGTGCGCCCCGACGACGTGGCCGAAATCGTGGCCCGCTGGACCGGTATACCCGTCACCCGCCTGCTCGAATCCGAACGCGAAAAGCTCCTGCGCCTGCCCGACCTGCTTCACGAACGCGTGGTCGGTCAGGACGAGGCCATCATTGCCGTGTCCGAGGCTGTGCTGCGCTCGCGCGCCGGCCTGTCCGACCGCGGCCGGCCCATCGGCTCCTTCATCTTTCTCGGCCCCACCGGGGTCGGCAAGACCGAACTCTGCAAAACCCTGGCCCAGGCCCTGTTCGACACCGAAGACAACATGGTCCGCCTGGACATGAGCGAGTACATGGAAAAACACTCCGTGTCCCGCCTGGTCGGCGCGCCTCCGGGCTACGTGGGCTACGACGAGGGCGGCCAGCTTACCGAGGCGGTCCGGCGCAAGCCATACAGCGTCGTGCTCTTTGACGAGGTGGAAAAAGCCCACCCGGACGTGTTCAACGCTCTTTTGCAAATCCTCGACGACGGCCGGCTTACCGACAGCCAGGGCCGCACCGTGGATTTTCGCAACACCATCATCATCATGACCTCCAACATCGGCTCCGCCCTCATGCTTGAAGGCATTACCGACACCGGCGAGTTCCACGACAACGTGCGTGACGATGTCATGCGCGAACTGCGCGCCCACTTCCGGCCGGAATTCCTGAACCGCGTGGACGAAACCGTAATCTTCAAGCCGCTCATGCTCGAACAGATCGTCAGCATCGTGGATCTGCTCGTCAAACGCCTGCAATCGCGCCTTGACGACCGCAAGATTACCCTGCTCCTCTCGCCCGAAGCCAAAACCTTCATCGCCAGAGCCGCCTACGATCCGGTGTACGGCGCCCGGCCCCTGCGCCGCTATATCCAGCAGCGCGTGGAAACCCCGCTGGCCAAAGCCCTGATCGCCGGCACCGTCCAGGACGGCCGGACCGTACACATCGCGCTGAAAAATGACGAGTTGGTTGTGGAGTAGAAGGAAGGAAGAGGGGGAAGAATGCCTCCGGCGGGGGGGGGGGGGGGGGGGGGGGGGGGGGGGGGGGGGGGGGGGGGGGGGGGGGGGGGGGGGGGGGGGGGGGGGGGGGGGGGGGGGGGGGGGGGGGGGGGGGGGGGGGGGGGGGGGGGGGTGG
>JAVBOI010000056.1:0-17686 GCA_031550695.1 Desulfovibrio sp.
CCCCCCCCCCCCCCCCCCCCCCCCCCCCCCCCCCCCCCCCCCCCCCCCCCCCCCCCCCCCCCCCCCCCCCCCCCCCCCCCCCCCCCCCGCCGGAGGCAACGCTACTCCTGAACAACTTCAAAATACCCTGCGTTACCGGACACTATGAAATACCTTGCCATTGATTACGGCCAGAAGCGCACCGGCCTGGCCGTGTCCGACCCGGAGGGGCGCATGGCTTTTCCGCGCGCCACCCTGGCCATGCGCGGCAAGGACGCGTTTTTCGCCGAACTGCTCGCCCTGGCCGAAAGCGAGGGCATCCGGGCCTTTGTGGTCGGCCTGCCGCTGCGTTCCAACGGCGAGGACAGCGAAACCACCCGCCAGGCGCGCAACATGGCCGCCCGCCTGGCCCGCCGCACCGACCTGCCCGTGTACCTCATGCCGGAACTGCTCAGCTCCCATGAGGCGGAAAGTCATCTGCGTCAGGCCGGCAAAAGCGGCAAAGCCCTGCTGGGCGTTCTGGATCAGGCCGCGGCCGTGGCCATACTCGAATCGTTTCTCGCCCTGCCCGAAGAACGCCGCACCCTGATCCGGCGCCAGGGGGAAGGCGAAGGAAAAAGCGCATGAATCCGCCGTTGGCCGGTTCGTGGCGGCGGCGCGGTTTTTCCCTCGTTCCCGGCGGTAAGCCCGTGGAAAACATATTCTTTTGTCAGTCCTTTCATTGCCGGGTTGGAGGAACAATGCTTTCCCTATATGCTCAAGCGGTTCGTGGAATGGCGCTGGCCGTTGTTCTGTCCCTCCTGCTTGCCGGAGCCGCGCCCGTACTTGCCGCGGACCCCGCTCCGGGCGCGGACCTTGCCGCGAAACCGGACCCGGCATCCAAGCCGGAACCTGCGCCCGCGCCGATGCCCAAGCCCGACCCGGCGCCCGCGCCGGCACCGACGCCCAAGCCCGACCCAGCGCCTGCGGCCGACCCCGCGCCCAAGCCCGAGCCGGCCCCGAAACCCGCTCCTCCCAAGCCGGACCCCGCGTCCAAGCCCGATTCCGCCAAGCCGGACGCGCCAGCCAAAGAGGATTCCCTGGCGGAAATATGGAACACCCGCGCCGGAGATCTGGCCGTTCTGGCCAAGGAAGCCACCAGCCTGCGCGCCAGTGCCGAAAGCATGGCCGCGCCCCTGTCCGGAAGCCTTCAGGAAACCAGGGCCCAGGCCACCCGGCTGTCCAGCCTGTTCCAGGCCCTGCGCGGCCACCCCATGGAACAGCTCACCCTGGTGCGGCAGATGCGCGGTTTGCAGGAAAAGCTGCGCAACGACATGAAAGCCCTGGAAGACATTGCCGCCGCCATTGGCCAGCGCCTGGAAGACATTGCCGGCCTTCAGAAGGACATGGACGACCTGCTCAAGGACAACGCCGGCGACGGCGCCCTGACCGGCACGGCCCTGACGGAGTTGAAAAACTATACCCGCACCATGGCCGACGCCAAAAACAAGCTGACCAACGCCAACGCCCGGCTGGAAAAAATCCTCGCCCCGGCAAGGGCGGCCGGCAAACGGCTCGGCCAGACCATTGAAAATACCGAAGGCAGCCTGGTGGAGATCTGGAAAAACTACTACCTGACGCCCTCGGGAAGCGATTTCAGCACCTTTGCCGCTGTCCCGGTTCTGATGGCCGACTGGACCGCCTCCATCAACACCCGCATGCGCTTCGCCCATCCGCAGAACGCGGCCGACTGGCAGGAGGCGGGCAAAAACTTTGCCATCGCCGTTGTGGTCATGGGGCTTTTCGGCTTTCTGGCCTTGCGCGGCGCGCATATTCTTTCCAAACGCTGGGTCCAGGCCTGCACGGACATTTTCAAGGGCGCCTGGATTGGGGTGGGCGGCGGTTTTTCCGTGCTGGCCGCTTCCACCAACCCTTCGGGAGGCTTTTACATCCTCCTGGTCATCCTGGGGCTCATGGCCATTATCTCCGGGGTGGCGGCCTTAAGCTGGCGCTTACGCGTAACCGTCAAGCCAGCCCTCAAGGACAAACCCTCGCCCTTGAACCGCCTGATCCCGCCGGCCGTTCTGGGCGTGTGCATGCTCTTTTCCGACCTGCACCCGCGCGTGCTCAGCCTGGCCTGGGGCCTGGTGATGCTCGTTTTTCTGGGCTGGATTTATTACCTGCACAGAAAACGGGGCAAAAGCGTCCTGCCGCTTCTGGAACGGCTGTCCTACGGCTGCGCTTTCTGGCTGGGTCTGGTTTCGCTGCTGGTAGCCTTTGGCGGCTACGCCCGCCTGGCCATTCTGCTCTTTATGGCCATGTTCGCCCTGGTGAACACCTGCATTCTGGGCAACGCCCTCATGGCCCTGTTCCAGCACCTGGGCGACAAGCTGTTCGACAAGGAAAAAAGCCCGGTGCGCAATGCCATTGCCGAGGCGTTGTCCATTCCGGCCGCCTGCCTGCTTTCCCTGCTCTGCACCGTGCCCTGGCTGTGGGCCGTGCCCGGGGCGCGCTACCTGCTGCGCAGCGCCCTGGCCGCCAACTACACCCTGGGCGAGGCCAGTTTCGATTTCTCGCGCCTGTTGCTGATCGTGGTCCTGTTCTTCCTGGTGCGTTCCTTTGTCAGCCTGAGCACCACCTCCCTGAACCACCTGCCCGACCACATGCCCCACATCGAGCGCGGCGTCATCCCGCCCTTGCGCACCATGGTCCGCTACCTGTCGTGGACGCTGTTCATCCTGATCGTCCTGGGCAGCCTCGGGGTGAACTTCACCAGCCTGGCCGTGGTGGCCGGCGGTTTGAGCGTGGGCATAGGCTTTGGCGTGCAGAACCTGTTCAACAACCTGGTCAGCGGCCTGATCCTTATTTTCGGGCGCACCATCCTGGTGGGCGACTACGTGGACGTGGCCGGCGTTTCCGGCACGGTCAAGGCCATCAATATACGCTCCACCACCATTGAGACCCCCGAGCGCGCCCTGGTGTATGTGCCCAACTCGTCCATCATGTCCAACCAGTTTTCCAACTGGACGCGGCTCAGCCGGATGGTGCGGCGCAGCATCCAGGTGGGCGTGGCCTACGGATCGGACACGGAACTGGTGACCCGGCTGCTGCTCGACGCGGCCCGCAAGCAGGATCACGTGCGCAAATCGCCGCCGCCGGCCGTGTTTTTCACCAATTTCGGGGCCAGTTCGCTCGATTTTACCCTGAACGTGTTCATAGACGACATCGACAACGGCGTGGGCACCCTGTCCGCCATCCGTTTTGAGGTGGAACGGGCCTTTGCCGAGCACGGCATTGATATTCCCTTCCCGCAGTTGTCGCTGCACATACCGGAAACAGCCCCGATCCAGCGGGAGGCCGTTGCGGTCTCGCGCCCCGCAACACTCGACCAGCCGAGCCCGACATGAAGCGCATCATCGCCTTTTTCTTCTGGCTGCTCCTGATTGGCGGCGGCTACGCCGCTTACGACGCCCACCACTTTCTCACCACGCCGGCTTCGGACCAGCCGCAGGAGATCATGTTCACCGTCGCGCCGGGCGCGACCTTTGACCGGGTGGCCTGGGATCTGAAAAAGGCCGGCGCCCTCACGGACGTCACCCGCTTTCGCCTGCTGGCGCGCTACAAGGACGTTCTGGGCAAAATCCGGGCCGGCGAGTACCTGATCAACACCGGCTGGACGCCGGAACAGGTGCTCTGGCAGGTCACCATGGGCCAGCCCGTGCTGTACCGCATGTCCATCCGCGAAGGCCTTACCTGGTGGGAAACGGCCAGGGAGGTCGAAGCCCAGGGCTTTGCCCGCTACGAGGATTTCAAGGCCGTTATCCATGATCCCGAATTCTTAAGCCAGTACAACATCCCCTTTGCCAATGCCGAGGGCTTTCTCTTTCCGGAAACCTACCTGATGCGCAAGCCGCGCGCCATGGACAGGGCGCAGGCCCGCGAGGTGGCCGCCCTGATGGTGGACATGTTCTGGAAAAAGACGCAGCCCATCTGGACGCAGCTTCCCCGGAAACAGGACGCCAAGTCCGCCCCGGGCTCCGGGCCTGGCGCCGGGCCGGCCGGCGCTGCCCGCCCCGCTCCCGGCGCGGAAAACGCCACGGCCCCGTCAACCGTATCCCTGGCCCCCGTGGCCGGAAGCATGGGGTCGCCGGACGGCTCCGGCCGGCGGCAAAGCGCGCCGGCCAATGCCACCCTGCCGGCCCCGGCCGTTTCCGCCGACCAGCGGCCGGCCGCGGCCCCGGCGGCAAACGCCACGGCAGGCGCGACTCCGGCGGCAAACGCTGTCGCGGCTCCCGCAACAGCTTCTCCGGCAACGCCCGGCGCCAATGCCGGCAACGCCACCGCTTCGCTCCCCGGCGGCAATGCCACGGCCGCGGCCGTTACCTCGACTCCTCCGCCCACGCTGCTCAATCCGGCCGATGTCGATCCCGAGGCCCTGAGACGGCTGGTGATTCTCGCCACCCTGGTGGAAAAGGAAACCGGCATCCCGTCCGAACGCGCCCGGGTGGCCGGGGTGTACGCCAACCGCCTGCGCCTGGGCATGCTTCTCCAGTGCGACCCCACCATCATTTACGGCGTGGGCGAAAGCTTCAGCGGCAGCATCCGCAAATCGCAACTCAACGACGCCAAAAATCTTTACAATACATATATCCATGCCGGCCTGCCGCCCGGCCCCATCTGCTCCCCCGGCCTGGATGCCCTCAAGGCCGCGGCCGCGCCGGAGCGCCACGACTTTCTCTACTTCGTGGCCACCGGGGTCGATGGCGGGCACAGCTTCAGCAAAACCCTGAACGACCACAACAAAGCCGTGCAGATATACCGGAGCCGGATGCGGGAACAGTAATAGGTAATGTGTAAAATCATGCCGTTATGACAATTGTCAACAGAGCACGACAGCGGAAAGGAGCCTGCGTTATTCGATGCATAATCGCATCAAATGACCACAAAACGGAAAGCCGAATGCCGAACCGCAACCGGCGCGAAAAAGTAATGCCCTTGACAGGGGAAAAAAGTGAGGCGAAGAACAAAACGTTCGTATTGTCACGAAATAACAATTTATTTTTTTTAAAAAAAGCAGTCCGGAAACAAGATGCCGGCATCGACGATCCCCCTGCCGCAAGCGGGCGCCCGAACCGATGGTCGGCACTTTTAATGCAAAAACGGATTATTTTCGCGATTGCGCGATACGCTTTTGACGCCACTTGCGTAACAGTTACAGATTGTTAGCCGAGACATGAGAAAAAAGGCACAATTGTTGCTTCGCCATCACATGCCCGGTGGCCTGAAGCGTTGAGCCATATTCCCGCTTTTTCAGGATATTCAAAGACGCCAACGCGCACGGCCGCCATCGGGACGGCTTTCACCGGCCGGACAGCGGCGCGCGATTGCCCACGCGTGAGCGGTTCGCCTTTTCACCAACCACTGTGACGAAGAGAGAAGTATGTCCACTGCCCCCATTACGATAAAAAACTTCATCGACGGCGAATGGAAAGCAAGCCCCAAGGCGAAATTTGCCCCCCTGTACAATCCCTCCACCGGCGAGCAGATCGGCGAAGTGCCGCTCTCCACGCCGGAAGAATCCGAAGCGGCCACGGCTTCGGCCCACGCGGCTTACACCGGCTGGCGCAGAACGGCCCTGGACAAGCGCGTGGGCTACCTGTTCGCCATGCGCGAGGCCATGGTGCGGCATCAGGAAAAGCTGGCCCAGGCCATCGCCCTTGACCAGGGCAAGCACGTCAGCGAAGCCCGGGGCGAAGTGCAGCGCGTTATCCAGATTCTGGAAACCTCCTGCTCCATTCCCACGCTTATCCAGGGCGACACCCTGGACCACGTTGGCACCAACATTGTGGGCCGGGTGATCCGCGAGCCCCTCGGCGTGTTCGGCGGCGTGGCCCCCTTCAACTTTCCGGCCCTGGTATTCGGCTGGTTTATTCCCTTTGCCATCGGCGTGGGCAACACCTTTGTCTTCAAGCCGTCCACCCAGTCGCCCTATTTCATGCAGCTCATGGGCGAGATCTTCCAGGAAATCAACCTGCCCGCCGGCGTGGTGAACATCATTCACGGCGACAGAAGCATCCCGGCTTCCTGGTATCCGGACCCGCGCATTCCCGGCGTGTGCCTGGTGGGCTCCACGCCCACGGCCAAGGTCATGGCCGAAGCCTGCGGCCGCCACGGCAAGCGTTCCATGCTGCTCGGCGGGGCCAAGAACTACCTGGCCGTCATGGATGACGTGCTGATGGACGTTTTCCTGCCCAACTTCATCAACTCCTGCTTCGGTTCGGCCGGCCAGCGCTGCCTTGCCGGCTCGGTGGTGGCCGTGGTGGACAAGGTGTACGACCAGGTGCTTGAAGCCATGGTCAAAGCGGCCAAAGGCGTGGTCGTTGGCGACGCCCGTGACGAATCCGTGTACATGGGACCGCTGATTTCCGCCAAGGCCAAAGCCACGGTGGAACAGGCCATTGCCGACGGCGTGGCCGGCGGGGCCAAACTGCTGGTGGACGGCCGCAACCCCAAGCTGCCGGCAAAGAACGCCAACGGCTACTTTGTCGCCCCCACGGTCCTGGCCGACGTCACCCCCTGCATGAAGATCGCCCAGGAAGAAGTGTTCGGCCCGGTGGTTTCCGTCATGAAGGTTTCCTGCATCGAGCACGCCCTTGAGCTGATCCGGGCCCAGCCCTTCGGCAACGGCGCCTGCATCTTCACGCAGAGCCTCTACTACGCCGAGCGCTTCATCTCCGAAGCCAACGTGGGCATGGTGGGCGTCAACATCGGCGTACCCGCGCCGCACCCGTACCTGCCCTTTGGCGGCATCAAGGATTCACATCTCGGCACCAACAAGGTCCAGGGCAAGGAAGGCATCGACTTCTTCACCCAGGGCAAAGTCGCCACCGTCAGGTTCGCCCATCCGGACGCCGTCACTCCGTCCGGAGAGGTCAAGGCCGGCGGCGTGCGCAGTTGCGTTGCCAAGTAAATCCGCGCCGGCGGGATGGCCCGCCAGCGCGTTTCCCGATCGCCCGAAGCATAGAGACGTGCTTTGGGCGGTCGGGGGAACCCCGGTTTCCGGCCGGTATCCGGCAGTTTGACATTTACGGACCCGTTTTCAACCCGCTCGTATCGCACAGGCAGGCGCCATGGCTGAATTTCCCGCCCTTTCTCTCAAGAACCTCCAGGCCGTAATCCTTGACTGGGCCGGCACCACCGTTGACTACGGCTGCCGGGGACCGGCCCGGGTCTTTGTGGAAAGCTTCGCCGTCCACGGTCTGAACGTGACCGAAGCCGAAGCCCGCGAGCCCATGGGCATGAACAAGCTCGACCATGTGGCCGCCATGCTGGCAATGCCGCGCATCGGCCAGCTCTGGACAAAGCTCCACGGCTCCCCGCCGGACGCGGCCGCCGCCGAGCTCGTTTACGGCCACGTGCAGCAATCCATGCTGGATGTTATCGCCCGCTACAGCATTCCCATTCCGGGGGCCGTGGCGGGCGTTTCCGTCATGCGCGCCGCCGGATTGCGCATAGGCTCGTGCACCGGCTACCCGCGCCCGGTGGCGGAAAAAATGGCCGAGCGCGCCGCCCTGGCCGGCTTTTCGCCCGACTGCCTGCTCTGCGCCACGGACGTGGCTAAAGGCCGGCCCGCCCCGGACATGTGCCTGGAAATCCTGCGCCGCTTCAGCATAAGCAATCCCTGGCGCGCCGTCAAAATAGGCGATACCGTGCAGGATATTCTTGAAGGACGGAGCGCGGGCATGTGGACCATCGGCATTACCCTTACCGGCAGTCTGGTGGGGCTTTCCGAAGAGGAACTGGCCGCCCTTTCGCCCGCGCGGCGCGAGGCGGTGGTGGAAAAGGCCGGGCGGGATCTTACCCTGGCCGGGGCCGACTTTCTGGCGCCGGACATTCCGTCGTGCCTGCCTCTGCTGGAGCGGATTGACGCAATGGCGCGCCAGCCGCATGCGTAACGCGCGCAAAAGTATATTTCAAGCTTGCTCCGGCTGCCTTTCAAGGGGCATGGACAAAGTATTTCGCCTTAGGTAACAAGTGGTATGTGAACGGAAAAAGTGAAACTGGACTGAAATCGTTTTTCAGTCCCCTTATCATGAACTTCAAGAGGAGGAATCCATGATTCGACTGAAATCTTTGTTCGCTTTGTTGTGCGTGAGCATATTCGCCGTAAGCTGCGCCTGCGCCGCTTTCGCGGCCGAGCCCGTGAAAATGCGCTCCGCCTGGATGGACGAACATGAAACCTTCCTTATCTGGTATGCCAAAGAAAAAGGCTGGGACAAGGAAGAAGGCATTGACCTCGAACTGCTGTATTTCGACTCCGGCATGGCCCAGCTTAACGCCCTGCCCGCCGGCGAATGGGTCGTATGCGGCACCGGCGCCGTGCCCGGCATGATGGGCAATCTGCGCCACGATACCTACGTTGTCGCCATCGGCAACGATGAGTCCTACACCAACGGCGTGATGGTGCGTCCCGACAGCCCCATCCTGAAAGTCAAAGGCTACAACAAAGACTATCCCGACGTTTACGGCAGCCCGGAAACCGTGAAGGGCAAAACCTTCCTGGCCACCACCGTGTCCTCCTCCCACTTCGCCCTGAGCCACTGGCTGCGCGTGCTCGGCCTGACCGACTCCGACGTGGTCATCAAAAACATGGACCAGGCCCAGGCCCTTGGCGCTTTCTCCAACAACATCGGCGACGGCGTGTCCCTGTGGGCGCCGCACATGTACGTGGGCGAGCAGAAAGGCTGGAAGGTCGTTGGCACCCCTAACACCTGCAAAGTCGGCCTGCCCATCACCCTGATCGCGGACAAAAAATTCGCTGATGAAAATCCCCAACTGGTGGCCAAGTTCCTGCGCGTGTACCTGCGCTCCGTGAACATGCTCCAGAACGAGCCCCTGGAATCCCTGGTGCCGGAATACTGCCGCTTCTTCCTGGAGTGGGCCGGCAAGAAGTACAGCCCGGAAATGGCCCTCAAGGATCTGCAGACCCATCCCGTGTTCAACTACGAGCAGCAGATCAAAATGTTTGACGACAGCAAGGGCATGAGCGTCGCCCAGAAGTGGCAGGCCGATATAGCGGAATTCTTCGCCAAGGTCGGCCGCATCAACCAGGAAGACCTGAAAAAGGTCGGCAACGGCAAGTACGCCACCGACAAGTTCCTGAAGCTGGTGCAGCTCCCGATTCCTCCGTACAAATAAGCGAAACAGCCCATAATGAGAAAGTCCCCGTTCATCTGAACGGGGACTTTCTCATTATGGGCTGAAGCAATCTCGAACAGATACGCCCCGGCCGCCGGAGGCAATCCCCCCTCACAACAGCGCTAATTCAGGCTGCGGGGCGAAGAGGCGGCTTTCCGCCGTCGGGCCGACGCTTGGAAAGACGACCCGGTATATTTCGATGCCGTGGGCGTGGTCCTTTATGTCCAGTTGGTTGAACAGGGGGTTTTGGGGGGACAGGCACAGCGCGCACACCCGCCCGCCCAGCGTGCCCGCGTGGTGCAGGGCCTGGCGCAGCAACATCGCGCCCGCTTCGGCGTGGCTGTGGCGAATGCTGAAAAAAGGCAAGTACACCAATTCGAGCCTGTCGCCCGGCGTGGGCATCAGCGGCGTGCCGCGTCCCACCAGGGAAAAGAGGGTGCGCTTTAAGGCGGCTCCCGCGCTGTAGCCCTCAACTATCAGTTGGCGCTGCCCGCGCTGATCCCACACGCCCACGCAGCCCACGGCCAGCCCGTTGTGGCGCAGCACCAGCAGGTCGGAAACAGGGCGCAGATCGCGATCCTGCGTGAGCAGGGCGGTGAACTGCGCGGCGCCAAGGGCCGGGGCGTAGCTCCAGCTTGCGCCAGAGGCGGCCAGCAGGCCTTCCAGATCTTTGGCGTCGCGGGGTTCGGCCGGCTCCAGGACGTAGTCTTCGGGCAATTCCGGCGCGGCCGGTCCGGGGGGCACGGGCAGAAGCAGGCTTCGCACCGCGCCCAGCTTGACATGGCGGGGCAACCTTGGCAGCCGGGCTTCCAGAATGGCTCTGGTTCGTACATCGTCGTGGGAAACGGCGGTAAAGAACTCATCGGCAAACTCCAGACGGCGGGCGAAATTTCGCAGAGCGAGAAAGCCGTGCTCCAGCACGCCGATGTGGCGGCCGGACTCCCCGGCCAGGCGCAGCAGCCCCAGGTAAACGGCCCGCGTGGGCTTGCCGGAAAGATATACCGGGTATTCCCGCATTTCGCACATGAACATGGGCTCGCCCCCGGGGGTGCGCCCTATGACCGCGGCCTGTTTTCCCAAAAAGTTGCGATTGGCGAAAAAATTCGGCTCCCGCCGCATGATCAGCCGCACGTCGCCAGGCGCGGAACGAGAGCGCAGCAACTCGGTCAGGGCGTCACCGTCCTGGGGGCCGGCCAAACTGTACGAACCAAAGCGACAACTGTACGGAGCAATGTCCATTTGCGTATCTCACGGAGTTTACGGATAAACTTTACAGTAAAACCCTCGTAAAAAGCGCATTGATTCCGACGACGGAAATGTGGTAGAGTTGTCGGAATCACGAACCTCTTCTTTACACACGGATAACGCCATGCCCACCCCCTTCCGGCCGACAAAGCACGGCAGTCCCTCGCCTGGCGGCTCCGCGTCGGATCTCGATGATTTCGACGCAAGCAGGGACAGGGAGCTGCTGGAGCGGCTGACCGAACGCCTGCACGCCTGTTCCCCCATGGCCCTGGCCTTTTCCGGGGGGCTGGACAGCCGTTTTCTCGCCCAGATGGCCTACCGGCTTGCCCCGGAAGGCGTGCGCCTGCGGCTTTTCCACGTCCGCGGCCCCCACGTGCAGTGGGCTGAAAGCGCCGACGCCCTCACCTGGGCCGGGGCGCGCGGTTTCAGGCTCACGCTTGTCTCTCTGAACCCGCTGGCTATACCGGAAGTGCGCGCCAACGACAAGTCGCGCTGCTACCACTGCAAGCGCTTTCTCTTCATCACCCTGCGCGAGGCCTGCTCGGGCCACCCGGCCTTTGCCGGGCAAACGCCCGTGCTCTGCGACGGCACCAACCTTTCAGACTGGAACGATTACCGGCCCGGCCGGCGCGCCCTGGAAGAACTGGAAGTGCGCTCTCCCCTGGCCGAAACCGGGTTCAGCAAAGACGACATCCGCCGGCTGGCCGTCCGGATTGGGCTGGATCGGCCGGATCAACATGCCCGCCCCTGCTTGCTCACCCGCTTTGCATACGGTCTGTCGCCCACGCTGGCAACCCTGGCCGCCCTTGAAGTGGCCGAAAACGTCGTGGACGGGCTGCTGGCCGCCCATGCCGATCCCGTGCCGGAATTTCGCCTGCGCTTTGTGGCCGGGCCGGAAACAACCGGGAACGCCGGCGCTTCCGCTCCCCTGCGCGCGTACCGCACGGAACTGCACATCAGCGCCGAACTGCCCGACGCCCTGAACCGCCGCCTGCTGGATGCCGTGGCCAAACAGGGACTGGCCGTTCCCCGCCTGCAGGTGCTCGAGCGGGTCAGCGGGCACTATGACCGGCCGGCGTAGGGCCTGTTAACGCTACGAGCCATTTTGTTCTCCGCCAAGGAAGAAAGCTTTTTTATGGAAGGAGTGACCCGTTGCCGCAGGCAACGCCCGCAGGGCGAGCCACAGGAAGTGGCGAGTCAGCTCTGACGGTACTCAACTGGAATAAAAAAGCTTTCTGACGCGGGCAGAGGGCAAAAGGGCCGTAGCGTTAACATGCCCTAAGGCTTCGCGAAGACTCCGCTCCAGTATCCGTTTACACGCCAATCCATTGCCGCAGCCTGCCGAACAGGCCGCCTTCCCGCTTGGCCAAAGCGCCCTCCGGCCGCAAATCCCACGACGTTTCCACGTAGGGCGCAAAGGGTATCGCGCCCCATTTGCGCTTGAAAAAGCCTATGCCGTCGTTGATGCCCAGGCCCAGGTTCATGCGTTCGTGCCCGAGCCCTCGGGCCTTGTCCAACAGCCCGGCCAGCAGCGCGTCGGCCGTTCCCGGGGGCGCGTCGGGCCGGCGAAAGGAAAACATGTAAAAAGCCGTGCGCAGGCCGGAAAAATCCCCAACGCTGAAACCGGCCAATTCCCCGTCCTTGCGGCGCGCCGCCAGCAGAACCACACCCGGATTGCGCTTTGGCGCGCCGCCTCCCGCCGCTTCGCCCGGATCGGGCGCTCCCAGGTAGCGGGGCAGGGCCTCGAACACGGCTCTGGTGCCCGGAGGCAAAGGCCGCGCCTGCAGGTAATGGCGCAGCAGTCGGGCGCAGGCCGGGCTCCAGCCTTCCTCTTCCAGATGCAGTTCCCGGCCGGCCCGGACCAGCATGTTGCGCAGCTTGGCCCCTGGCGCGGGCGCGGGCACAGGCAGTTGCCAGTAACTGTCCGATTTGCCGAAAGCGCCCTCCGGCGCTTCAACCGGCCGGAAAGGCGCCAGCACGGTCACGCGCGAGCAGGCCAGATCCCGGTTGTCCGCGCGCCCCGGCGTCATGCCGCTCCCTCCCCTCTCCGCCTGGCAGGCTCCCAGACGCAGATCCTCCAGGGCCGGGCGCAAATCCACGGCCGTTTCGCCGTTCCCCTTGGGCGGGTAAACCACAAGCACGGCATGGCCTTCGTGAATGTAGGCGACCCATCCCCGGCACAGAGCCGCCCGCCGGCCGGAAACCGCCCGCACATAGTGCACAAGCTGCTCTGGCACCACGGCCTCGGCCGTGATATGGGCAAGGGACGCGAATGACATACCGATACGGACGCTCCATGAACACGGAAAAAAACGCGAGCCTTGCCAACGGACAGCCCGATCCCTTTGCCGATCCCGCCTTTCGTCCGCCGGGACTGTGGCGCACGCTGTGCGAAAGTTTCGGCGGCAAGCGGCGCCTGCTGGACGTGGTCCAGGTTGAGGTCACCTCCCTGTGTCCGGGCAAATGCCTGTATTGTCCGCATACCACCATGCGGGATCAATGGAAAGGCCGCCACATGCGGGCCGAAACCTACGCCCGCCTCTGGCCGCTGTTGCTCGAAAGCGGCCGCGCCCACCTGCAAGGATGGGGGGAACCCTTTCTGCACCCGCGCTTCATCGACATGGCCGCCCTGGCCAGGCGGGCCGGATGCCGTGTTTCCACCACCACCTGCGGCCTGCACATGACCGAGGATCTGGCAACGGCCCTGGTGGACAGCGGCCTGGACATCATCGCCTTTTCCCTGGCCGGAACCGCGGCCGAAAGCAACGACGCCCTGCGCGCCGGCGTGCCCTTTGAGCGCGTGGCCGCCGCCATCCGCCTGCTGCAAACGGTGCGCAAACGAAAAAGCGGCGTCCACCTCGAAATCCACATTGCCTACCTGATGCTGGCGGATAGCACGGCCGAAATCCGCGCCCTGCCCGACCTGATGCGCGAACTGGACGTGCACGCCGCCGTTGTCAGCACCCTTGACTACATCCCTTCGCCGGAACTGGCCGCCCAGGCCTTTGCCCCGCACGAGCGGGAAAAAATCGCCGCTGCCCGGCAAGAGCTGGAACAGGCGGCCGGCCGGGCCGCATCCATGGGGCTTTCCCTCTACTACGCCCTGCCCGACGAACAGCCCGGCTCCGCCTGCCTGGAAAACCCGGCCCGCAACGCCTACGTGGACGCCGAAGGCAACCTGTCCCCCTGCATCTACCTCAACCTGCCCGCCGCCATGCCCGAAGCCTTGCGCCGGGTTTACGGCTCCTGCCTCCGCGACAACCCCGTGAACGTCTGGCAATCGGATGCCTTTGCCGCCTTCCGCGCCGCCCTCGCCTCCGGCAACCCCGACCCCCTCTGCCGCGACTGCTCCAAACGCTACACAGGGGGCGGAAGATAAGAGTGAGAGGAAGGGGACTGTTTCAAAGCCGGGGAAGGAGAGGGGAACTTTTGTAAAAGCCCGCTCGATCCGAGCGGAGCGAGGACGAGCTACTACGAAGAAAGACCCCCTTCCCCCGGACCCCCATCCTCTCCCTTCAAAACTTTTAGTTTGGGGGTTGTGAGGACACGGTGACGCGAATGTTCCGCCATGGCCTGGCTCCCGAACGGGGTCCGGCAAAAAAATGGACAGGCGGGATTGGCGGGCGGTTCGCTTCAACACACCTGGGCGGCTATGGACGAACGCGCGGCGGCCGGCGGGACGCCTGTGGGACCGTAGGCGGCGGCCAGCGGCGGCGATCCTTCCGATTCCCGGCCGCACGGCAGCGCGGCCCGCGCCGAAGCGGTCGCGGACGTTTCCGCGCCGCTGTCGCATTGAGTAAAATCGTCAAGGGAAAAAACGTGGGCGCTGCCGTCCTTGACGGCCCGCACCCGGATATCGGCCCGGTTGTCGTGATCGGCGCTTATGGTCACGGCCACTCCGGAAGCCGTGGTAAACCGCATTTCGCCGCTGAGCCCCCGGCCCGTATCGCGCAAATATCCGGCCTCGTTCCAGCCGGTGACCACGGAAGGGTCGCTTTGGCCGGGACGTTCGGCATCCCTGGCGTAATGGCGCAGCGAGCAGGACAGGTTTATGGCCTTGACGGAAAAAGCGCTGCTGTCCGGGGAGGGCAATGGCAGAGAAAAAGCGCCCCCGGCCGTTGGCCGGCGGGACGCCGCTTCGTTTTCGCGGACGGGAACGTCGAGGGGCGACAGGCCGGCGGCCTGAAGCTCCCGCTCCAGAATGCGGGCGAACTGGCAAAACATGAAAACCTCATCATCCGGCTTACGATTATGATTCTGGCGCGACACCAATCGTTTTGCGTGGATGATCCCCGTTCCCGGCATGCCGGGCGTTCCCGTGCCTGTCTTATCGGCCGCTTGCCGCCGGACCTTAGGGCAATTAACGCTTGAAAGAGTCGCTTAACGGCGGGCAAGGCCCGCCTACGCCTCTTTCGCGGCAAGGATTTGAGGACAAATCCTTGTAGAGCAATTCACTCATTTCATTCGTGAAATGCTCTAGGTCCGACGACGTTGCTTTTTTATGCCTACTTTTTTGGCACTTCTTGCATTCCGGCCTGAGAGGCTCAACGGTATCGACACTTGCCGACATGATGTAACTTACCGCAATCAATGTTATATTATACTCAGCTACTGAAAAATAGTTTCCGGCCCACCATCTGGCATGAACCATGCTTTTTCTTCTTCCATACCCGGCGATCCGCGCCGCTATGCCAACATTTCTGGCACCCGCGCGCGTAACGTTTCCGCAACCCGACAGCCTGCAAACGCCCAAGGAGAAAACCATGCACCGCAAGCACGCAAGTAAACTGGCAATATTTCTCGCTCTTTTCATATGCCTCTTTGCAACGCAGGCCCTGGCGAAAAAGCTGGTGGTGACCAACAAAACGACCAAAAAAATTTTTATTTCCATCTGCTACAAAGACAGCACGAGCAACGACTGGGTGGTACGAGGTTGGTTCAACGTCAATCCGCTGAGCAAAAATACCATAGAAGTCAATACGAATAACTCGATAATTTACGTGCACGGCAGTGCCGGCAATACCTACTGGGGATGCAAGGGCAAAAGCAGTTCACGTACATATCCTGTCGTCTCGAGCAAGTTTCTGTACAAACAGGGCAAGCAGCGCCCGCAGGGAGACGGCTACAGAAATGCCTCGTTCTGCGAGACACGATTGACCTCCGGCGGCAATTTCGGCTTTACGTTCAACGATTAAGCGGGCGTTTCCCCAATCGCGGGGAAATATACATGGCGTTCCGGGTTTTGTCGCGGAAAGTCTAGACAAAACCTATAAAATTGTGAAAAGGTGACGCACGGGAACAAACGGGCCGGAAGTCCATCCCATCCGGCCCGTTTGGCTGTTTTCCCGACAGTGGCCACTTTTTACCAGCCCGGATGCCATGCGCGCTTTTCCGATCCTGCTTTTCCTGCTTGCCCTCATGGCCGGCTCGCCGCTTATTGGCGCGCCCCGTGAGACTCTTGCCGCGCCCGGCAAAGGACCGGCCGCGTCAGCCAGGACTCCGGCAAAGCCCGTTGCCGCGAAAAGCTCGCCCTTGGACAAGCTGACAGACGAGCTTGAGGAGTTGCAAAAGGACGACAACAGCTCCAAACGCCGGGATCTCTGGCTGGCCCTGGAAGAAAAATTTATTCAGTTCCGCCGCAAGAGCAGCGGCGTCACCGCGGCCAAGGCCGCCTACCACGCCGCCGTCACCCGCGAGGAACTGGGCCGGCGCTCCTTTCTCGCCGCCGATCGCCGTCAGGCCGCCGCAATGTATGCGGAATTCGCCAAAACCTACACCAGATCCCCCCTTGCGCCTTCGGCCCTTTACCAGCAGGCCCTGTTGCTGAAAAACTTTCTGGACGAGCCGGCAGCGGCGGTTGCCGTGCTGGGCAACCTGCTCAAGCGCTACCCCAAGGCGACGGAAGCCCCCAAGGCGACCACTCTCTTGGCCGAGGCCAGAAGCGAAGCCGGGGCGCGCGCCGAGGAACCGGCCGGCAAAACCGCCGCCAAATCATCGGTCACCATCAAAAACATTCTCTGGAGCGGCAAGCCGCAGCGGGCCCTCGTCACCCTGGAACTGGACGGAACGGCCCAGTACGAATACGAGTTCATCCCCCCGGACGCCGCCAAAAAAACCCCGGCCCGCCTGTATATTGACATCACGGGCGCCTACCCGGCCCAGTCCGTCAAGCCGGGGCTGACCCCAAAATCCCTGGCCGTCACCCGCATCCGCACCGCCCAGTCGGGCGACGGCACACGCATCATGTTCGATTGCGAGGGCCTGCGCTGCTTTGCCGTGCGCAGACCAAAAAACGCCCCCAAAACCATCCAGATAGAACTGAGCCGCAAGGCGGATATCAAGGACGGCATTGCCGTGGATCAGTTGGATGACGACGACGGCCCTACCGGCGTGCGCGCGGCAAAAGGCGGCGAGGGCAAAAGGCCGGCCCGGGGTAATTCCCTGATGGAACAGCTCGGCCTTACGGTGCAGACCATCATGATCGACGCCGGACACGGCGGCAAAGACCCGGGCGCCATGGCCGGCAGCATTGTCGAACACCAGTTCACCCTGGCCATGGCCAAGCGGGTGGGCGCGCTTTTGCAGGCAAAGGGCTTTACCGTCCTGTACACGCGCTCGAGCAACAAGTTCATCTCGCTTCAGGATCGCCCGGACATCGCCAACCACAAGAAGGCCGACCTGTTCATCTCCATCCACGTCAACGCCAACCCCAACCCCGAGGTCTGCGGCCTGGAAACCTACTATCTGGACATGGCCAAAACCCAGAGCGCCGCGGTGGTGGCCGCCCGGGAAAACGCCGTTTCCGTCAAGAACATCAGCGATTTGCAGGTTATTCTGGCGGATCTGATGCTCAGTTCCAAGACCGAGGAGTCCCATGAACTGGCCGGCCTTGTGCACAAGGGCATCTTAAGCCGGGTGCGTCAGGGCAAATTCGCGGCCACGGACAACGGCGTGCGTTCGGCCCCGTTTTACGTGCTCATGGGGGCGCGCATGCCCGCCATTCTTGTTGAGTTCGGGTATGCCACCAACAGGGACGACGCCCGGAATCTGCAATCGGAAAAATTTCTCCAGAGCCAGGCCGAGGGTCTGGCCGACGGCATTGCGGCGTACAAGGCCAAGCTGGCCAGGGCCACCGTCCGTTAGAGCAATTAACGCTTGAAAGAGTCGCTTAACGGCGGGCAAGGCCCGCCTACGCCTCTTTCGCGGCAAGGATTTGAGGACAAATCCTTGTAGAGCAATTCACTCATTTCATTCGTGAAATGCTCTAGCCATGGGCGGCCCTAAT
>JAVBOI010000128.1:0-10154 GCA_031550695.1 Desulfovibrio sp.
GCCGGTGCCGGCGCGGGCGCGGGTGCGGGCGCGGGCGCCGGGGCCGGTTCGGAAACCGTCGGGGCCGGAGCCGGCGTTGCCGGTGCAGGCGTAAGCATGGGCACGGGAATGGGCACGATAATGGGCGCGGGTGCCGGTGCCGGAGCTGGCGCGGGGGCCGGAGCCGGTGCGGGCGCCGCCACAGGCGCGGGAATTGGCGACGGAGCGGGGGCGGGCTTTGCCGTTGCGGCGCCTTTTTGCCCGGATTTCGCGTCGGCTTTACCCTGGGGCGAAGGCGAACCCTTGACCGTTACCGGCTTGGGCGCGCCGGGCCGGGCGCTCTTGCCCTGGACGGGTTTTGCCGGAGCCGGGGCAAGCGCGGGGGCGGGCTTCGCCGGGGCCGGGGCGGCCAGCGCGGGCTTGGCCGGCGCGCCGGGCGCGCTGTAGCTTACGCCGGCCGTGGACGGCGCGGGCGCGGGTTGAATCGGCACGGGCCGGGTATCGGTAAGCGGCGTAACCGCCGGCGCCGGAGCGGGTTGAGCCACGGGCGCGACAAAGGGGGTGATCACGGGCGTGGGGTTAGACGCGGGCGGGGCGACGGTCTGGGGCGTCCGGAGCGTCTGGGGGGCCACTTCCAGGGCCGTGTAGCCGCCGCAGACATTGCTTATCGTGGCCGCGTTGTAGTAGGCGGCAACGCCTTCCTTGCAGCCGTGGCGCTTGTGCAGGTGATCGTATTGCTTTTCGCACGACTCCTGCGCCTCGCTTACGATATCAAGGCGGTTCAGGTCCAGGTCGTCCATATCCCTGGCGCAGCGCTCATAGGACGAATAGCCCTTGTCCAGGTAGGGAAAATCTTTGCGCGCGTCGTTGCAGGCCCGCTCGCAGGCCTCAAGGGTAATGTCGTACTTGCTGATCTGGCGGCAGTGATCAAGGCAGGCGGCGTAAGGTTTGTCCGCGTTGGCCACCAGCATGGCCTGGTTGCCCACCCGATGCCGCGAGGGCGAACAGGCCACAATCGCCCCGATGGCCAGAAGTGCCAGTAAAAACGTGAAATGATGAAAGCGCATGCGCTACCTCCCCGCGAGTATGCCTTTTTCACGCAACAGTCGGACAGCGGGCAACATTTTCCCGCCGCCCCGGCTTTTTGCCGGAAAACTATGATTCCTCGGCAAGTAATGCAATATATATACCGGGAAAAACAGGACGGGCAAAGGGCAAAGCCGGACAGCGCCGCCACGGACGCCGCGCTTTTGCTTTCTTTTATCCCGCCCCTGCCATATAAGGGGTTCATGAAATCGCACACGCTATACAAATCCCCCCGCAAGGCTGTGATGGCCATTGTCGTCTGCGCCGCGCTCGTGGCCGGTATCGCGGCGGTGATGCTGCTGCCGGAGAAGCGGGCGCCGCAAGCTCTCTGGCTGGGCGCGGTCTTTTTCGGCCTGGGCATACCGCTGGGAATCCACTGGCTGCTGGACAAACGACCGTGGATCGTCCTGGACGAGGAGGGCGTGTGGGACAGGGGCCTGCGCCGGCCCCGCATCCCCTGGGACGCCATTGAGGATGCCTATGTGAGCGGCATGTACGGCCGGGCCATGTTCGTCTGCCTGGTGCTGAAGGAAGACCGGGCCGCCGAATTCGCGCCTTCGGCCTGGGTGGCGCGGAGCAACAGGCTTGTCGGCACGGAGCCCCTGAACCTCAACGTCGCGCCCACCGGCGTGGATGCGGACAAGCTGTGCATGACCGTCAAACTGCTGGCGCACCTGCCCCGCGAGGAACGCGCCAACCTGCTCGACATGCTGGCCGAACGCAAGGACACCCTGAAGTAATTTTGAAGTTGCCCAAGAGTCGCATTGCCTCCGGCGGCCAAAGGGAATGATTCCCTTTGGAAACCCCATTTTTTGTCTGATGCCAGGGTAACATCTCAAAGTTGCCATGGTCTGGCATCGCGTTCCGGCGATACGGAGCACGCCCGCGCGGCAACGCTTTTTCCCGTTTCAGCGGAGCAATCCAAGGATAAACGCCATGATCAGAATAATCAGAGATCCTATGAGCTGCCTTACCCACCTTGCCGGGGCGGTTGCGGCTGTTTTCTGCACCGTCTGGATGGTCGGCAAGGCCGTTCCTTTAGGGGCCGCGTACACGGTTTCCTTTGCCGTGTTCGGCGCTTCGCTCATACTGCTCTATACGGCCAGCGCCATATACCATATGGCCTGCGCCGGGGACGGCGTGATACAGGTTTTGCGCCGCATCGACCACACCATGATCTTTTTTCTGATAGCGGGAACCTATACCCCGGTCTGCGTCATCCCCCTGCGCGGGCCGTGGGGCTGGAGCATTCTGGCCGTGGTCTGGGGGCTGGCCCTGCTGGGCACCTTTATGAAAATCTTCTGGCTGCACGCCCCGCGCGCGCTTTCCACGGCCATTTACGTGATCATGGGCTGGATCGTGATCGTGGCCTTTTACCCGCTGCTGAACGCGGTTTCCCTCGGCTCATTCGTGCTGCTGCTGCTCGGCGGGTTGTCCTACACCCTGGGCGCGATCATCTACGCCCTGAAGTGGCCCCCCCTGAAGGTGCGGTGGATAGGATTCCACGAAATCTTCCACCTGTTCGTCCTGCTCGGAAGCGCTTTTCACGTGCTCTTCATGATCCGGCTGTTTCCCTGAGAAAGAATGACGTCGCCCAAAAAAAGGACGCCACCCGCAAAGGAGGCGTCCTTATTTTTCAGGCGTGCCGCAAAATTATCCGTTTTGCCCCACCTTATTTAAAAAAGGTGCGAGCAACACCCGGGAAACGCTGAGTTTTTTCGCCTGGCTAGGCGCGAGTCTTTTTCAGGACAGGGCTGGACTCTTCTGTCCTGCCCTGTCCTGAAAAAGGCGAGCAACGACGCCAGACGGAAAAAATCAGTGTTTCCCCAGTTTTTTCGTCAGCAGTTCGTTCACCAGGGCCGGGTTGGCCTTGCCTTTGGTCTTTTGCATGATCTTGCCCACAAAGAACGACAGCAGCTTGGTCTTGCCGCCCTTGCAGGCCTGCGCCTCGGCCGGGTTTTCGGCCAGCACCGCGTCCACCATGCCCTCCAGTTCGCCGGCGTCGGAAACCTGCGCCAGGCCCCGCTCGGTCACGAACGCTTCCGGCGCGGCCCCGCTTTCGAACAGTTCCGGAAAAATGTCGTGGGCCATGCGGGCGCTGATCAGTCCCTTGTCGATAAGCGCCGCCAGTTCCGCCAGGGCGGCCGGCGTCATTTTCGCTTCAGCCGGGGATACGCCCCCGGCCGCGCATTCGCGCAACAGCTCGCCCTGCATCAGCCCGGCCAGGCGGCGCGGCTGGTTGTAAACGGCCACGGCGGCCTCGAAATAGTCGGCCGCGGCCCGGTCGGACACCAGCGAGGCGGCGTCGTCCGCGGACAGGCCGTAATCCTTGACAAAGCGGGCCGCGCGCGGGGCCGGCAACTCGGGCAGTTCCTTGCGCCAGCGGGCCATCTGCTCCGCTGACACCAGCACCGGCGGCAGATCCGGGTTGGGAAAATAGCGGTAGTCGTGGGCGTCTTCCTTGGTGCGCATGGACTGCGTCACCTGCTTGACCGAGTCGAACAGGCGCGTTTCCTGCACCAGGGCCACGCCGTCTTCCAGGCAGGCCAGTTGGCGCGAAATTTCGTACTCAACGGCCTTTTGCACGTTGCGGAACGAGTTCAGGTTCTTGATTTCCGCTCGCGTGCCCAGGCGCGTTTCACCCCTGGGGCGCACGGAAACGTTGGCGTCGCAACGCAGGCTGCCTTCTTCCATGTTGCCGTCCGTGGCCCCGATGCAGACCAGGATGGCGTGGATCTGGCGCATGTATTCGGCCGCTTCCTCGGCGCTGCGAATATCCGGCTCGCTCACTATTTCAATCAGCGGCGTGCCGGCCCGGTTCAAATCCACCAGGGTTACGCCGCCCTGGCCGTGCACGCACTTGCCCGCATCGTCCTCAAGGTGGATGCGGGTAATCCCGATTCTTCGCGTCTGGCCGTTCACGGTCACGTCCAGCCGGCCGTGCTCGCAAATGGGCGGCGCGAACTGCGAGGTCTGATACCCGCCCGGCAAATCCGGGTAAAAATAGTTCTTGCGCGAAAAAATCGAGCTTTCGTTCACGGTGCAGTCCAGAGCGAAACCGGCCTTGGCCGCCAGTTCCACCGCTTTTTCGTTCAAACGGGGCACCGCGCCCGGCATGCCGCCGCACAACTCGCACACATGCTCGTTGGGCTCGGCCCCAAAGGCCGTGGAACACGAACAGAACAGTTTGGACTCCGTCCGCAACTGCGCATGCACCTCCAGCCCGATAACCGCCTCATAACCCGCCATAGCGTTGTCCTTTATCGTATGGTTGTAAGAGCCGGGGGAAGGGGAAGGAAACTTTTAAGGAAAGCTTCCTTCCCCTTCCCCCGGACCCCCATCCCTATCCTTCAAACCTTTTTAATTAGGGGTATTGAGGGGGGAACGGGAACACCATTCTTTTCTCACAATTTCAGTTCCCGGATCAAGCGTGCCGGGGTTGATCCTATAAAAAATTTTTCCGGCGAGGTCGATACCCCTCGCCGCCGGCCGCCGGAGGCGTTTCTTCAACTAACTCACCTTACTACCAGACGCCACCTCCCCGGTGACGGCGAGGAGCTCGAGGCCGGTTTCCTTGCGTACGGCGAGGATCATGCCGTGGGATTCGAGGCCGCGCATTTTGCGGGGGGCGAGGTTGGCGACGATGACGACCTGTTTGCCCACCAGAGATTCCGGGCTGAAGAACTCGGCGATGCCGGCGAGTATCTGGCGCGGCCCGGGCTCGCCGAGGTCGACCATGACGCGCAGAAGCTTGTCGGCGTTGGGGTGGGGCTCGCAGGTGACGACGGTGCCGATGCGCAGGTCGAGCTTTTGGAAATCGGAGAACTCGATGATGCCGGGGGCGTCCTCTATCGTGGCGGCGGGCGCGGCGGATTTTGCAGGGGCGGAGGCGGCCGGTTTGGGCGCGGCGGGTTTGGCCGGGGCTTGTTTGGGCTCCGGCGCGGGGGCTTCTTCGAGTTCGATGCGCGGGAACAGGTTGGAGGCCGGGGCCACGGCTGTTCCGGGTACGAGGGGGGCCTCGGCGTGGAGGTTTTTGGTCAGGATGCCGGCGGGCGGCCCGTCGGGCCCGAGGGGCTGGCCGAGCTGTTCGAGCATGGCGGCGGCTTTGGCCGGCATGATGGGCCACAGATGCAGGGCGATTGTGCGCATGTGGTCGAGCAGGGTGTGCAGCACGGCGTCCAGGCGTTCGTCGTCGTTGTTTTTGGCCAGAGCCCAGGGCGCGGCGGTATCCACGTACTTGTTCAGGGCGCGCACAAGATCCCACAGGGATTCCAGGGCGTTGGAGAAACGCAGCTTGTCGAACAGGGTGCGGAAATTGGCCAGGGCTTCACCGGCCAGTTCGTTAAGGGCGGTTTCGAGGTAGCTTTCCGCGCCGGGGGCGGGTATGGCGCTTTTGCGGAACTTGGCGGTCATGGAGAGCACGCGCGAGAACAGGTTGCCCAGATCGTTGGCGAGATCGGCGTTTAAGCGGGCCACCAGGGCATCCTCGGAAAAGCTGGCGTCGCCGCCAAAGTGCATTTCGCGGAGCAGGAAATAGCGGAAGGCGTCCAGGCCGTAGCGTTCGGCCATGTCCAGGGGGGCGACCACGTTGCCGAGGGACTTGGACATTTTGGTGTCGCGCACCAGCCAGTAGCCGTGCACGTTGAGGTGGCGGAACAGGGGCAGGCCGGCGGCTTTGAGCATGCAGGGCCAGAAAACGGCGTGCGGTTTGAGGATGTCTTTGGCCACCAGGTGCTGGGCTTGCGCCCAGTAGGCGTCAAAGGCGGGGGCGCCGGGGCCGTCCAGGGCGGTGGTGTAGGCGAGCAGGGCGTCGAACCAGACGTAGCAGACGTATTCCGGGTCAAAAGGCAGCTCTATGCCCCAGGTGAGGCGGGTTTTGGGCCGCGAGATGCACAGATCGTCCAGGGCGCCGCTGTCGAGCAGGGCCAGCACTTCCGAGCGGTAGCGTTCCGGCCGGATAAAGTCCGGGTTGTCCAGAATGTGCTGCTTGAGCCAGTCCTGGTAGCGGGACATGCGGAAAAAGTAGTTGCGCTCGCTGATGTATTCGGGCTTGACCAGGTGCTGGGGGCAGAGGCCGTTTTCCAGCTCCTTTTCGGTGTAGAAGCGTTCGCAGCCGTAGCAGTAGTGGCCGCCGTACTCGCCGAAGTAGATGTCGCCGGCGTCGTAAACCTTTTGCAGAAAGCCGCGCACCACGTCCTTGTGTTTCTGGTCGGTGGTGCGGACAAAATCGGCCGGGGCGCATTCCAGGCGGGGCCAGAGGGCGCGGAAGGCGGCGCTTACTTCGTCGGCCAGGCTTTGCGGGGAGCGGCCGGCTTTTTCCGCGGCCTGAAGGATTTTATCGCCGTGTTCGTCCGTGCCGGTGATGAAGCGGGCGTCTTTGCCCATGAGGCGCTGGAAACGGGTGAGCGAGTCGGCCACGATGGTGGTGTATGCGTGGCCGAGGTGGGGCAGGGCGTTGACGTAGTATATGGGCGTGGTCAGGTAGAATGCGGTCACGGTCTGTCTCCGGCTGTGGATAGACTACGGTTTCGGAGGGCTGTCAACGCTCCGTGGCGTAACAGTCCCTGGTGCGTTCAGGGTGCGGCGGGCTCGTCGTCCGGTGGGACTGAGAAAGCGGCCGGGGCGGAATCCGGGTGGGGCCGGTCGCCATGGCGCGGGCGGTCGTCGCGCTGTTGCTGGTCGCGGCGGCGTTCGCGTTCCTGTCCGGCGAAATCCAGGGGATCGTCGCGGTCCCAGCCGGCGGCAAAGGCGCCGTCTTCCGCCGCATCAACGGTAAAGGGCGATTCGGCGGCATCGCGCTCGCCGGTTTTGCCGCCGTGGCGCCGCTCGTCCCGGCTTCTGGAGCGGGGTTTGCGCCCGCCGTCGCCGGAAACGCGGCGGGACTGCTGGGCCGGGCCCTGCGGCGCGTCCGGGGCCGGGCCTTCGGCGCGGCGCGGGGCAATGTCGGCCCATTCGTCCAGGGTAAGCTCGCGTTCCTCGCCGGCGTCTGAACAGACCACGATGGTGCGGGAGAACATGTTGGCCCGCACGATCCGGAACGTGCCGTCCGAGGTGGCGTAACGCTTGCCCAGTTTGGGGCAGCGCCGGTTGAATTCCTCGTAGTTGCTCTGCTCGAACGACAGGCAGCACAAGAGCCGCCCGCACATGCCCGACAGTTTGGCCGGGTTCAGGAACAGGTTCTGCTCCTTGGCCATTTTGATGGTCACGGGCGCGAACTTGCGCAGATACTGGTGGCAGCAGCAGACCATACCGCAGTTGCCTATGCCGCCCACCATCTGGGTTTCGTGGCGCACGCCTATCTGGCGCAGTTCGATGCGGGTGCGGTAGTTACGCACCAGATCCTTGACCAGTTCCCGAAAGTCGATGCGCGCCGGCGCGGTGAAATAGAAGATGATTTTGCTGCGGTCGTGCAGCACTTCCACGTCCACCAGTTTCATGTCCAGGCCGCGCTGGCGGATGCAGGTGGTGCAAAAGGCCGTGGCCTCGCCGGCCAGGATGCGGTTTTCCGCGTGCAGGGCGATGTCCTGGGCCGTGGCCAGACCGAGGATTCTGCCGGTGGCGGTCTGGACCGACGAACCGTCCGGCGCGGGCGGGTCGCCGTGGAGGATGTTGTCCACTTCGCCGAACACGGATCCCTGCTCGAACTCAACGATAACCTTGCTGCCCACGCGTACGGAAAACTGCTCGTCCGGAAAAAAGAACACCTGCCCGGCCTTGCGCAGTCTGACGCCAAGAAAGCGCGCCCGCCTGGACTTTGCCGGAGCTTCGTCGGCCGGGTCGCTTCCGCCTTCGACCACAGCAAAAATCCCGGCGCGAGGTCCGGTTTCAAAGGCGGAGGCGGAGGCGTCCGCGCTTTCGGAGGCGAACATCTCGTCGTCTTCGCTTGCGGAAGCGGAGATTTCGTCGTTTTCCCCGTTGTCGGAGGAGAAAAGATCGCCGTTATTTTCGCTCGCGGAGGCAAAAGCGTCGTCGTCGTCAGGGGCAAAGGCGCCGGGCGAAAAGGGCTTGGAGCCGGGGGCGAAGGCGTCCGGGTCGGGAGCAAAAAGACCTGTTTCAGAGGCAAAGGCTTCGGCGGCGGAAAAAAAACCGTCCGTTTCAGGGGCGAAGGTTTCGAATTCCGGGGCAAAGGCTTCGGCCGGGTCCGCGGTTTCGAAGGCGGGAGCTTCGCCGGGCACTCCGGCTTCGGGCGTGGAAAAGCCCTCTCCGGCTTCTTTTCCGGGAGCGGGAAAGGGGCCGCTTTCGTCCGGACGGGCAAGGCCGGATCGTTCCTGTTCCAGGGGGCGGCCGTTTTCTTTTCTCTCGGGGCCGGACCCGCTGGAAAAATGTTCCGATTCTGTCACGATACGCTCTCTTCAGGCCTTCCGTCGCGGGACTGCAAGCATCCGGCGGCGCTTTTCGCCGCCCAAAGGGGTACTTTCCCTTTTTCCCGCCGCTCTGTCAATGAAAGCGAGGAACGGAAACAGGGCAGGAGCGGTATAAAGCAACGCCAAAAATGAATTTTCCCCCGGACAGTGTCGCCACGAGATGTCTTTTTCCTTCTGCCGTCGTTGCGCCAGAACCGCCTGAAGCTCATGCGCGTCCGGATACATTCCCTCCGGGGGAACCCGCCGCGCCCGGGCAGAGAGCAAAAAGACCGTAGTGTGAACAGGCCCTGGAGCAATTCACGAATGAAATGAGTGGATTGCTCTGCAAGGATTTGTCTTCAAATCCTTGCCGCGAAAGAGACGTAGGCGGGATTTCCCCGCCTTAAAGCGACTCTTTCAAGCGTTAATTGCTCTAGTTTGGGGTACGGGAACGGGACGGCGATACGGCGGCTTTGCTCTGTCCCGGCTCCCGCGGGGGGGGGATGTTGCCGGTTTTTTTTGTCCGGCCGCATGCCGGCGGCCCCGGTTTCCGAAAAAACCGGGGCCGCTGGTTGTTGGTTGCGGGCCACGCCGCGTTAGTTAGAACTCATACTTGAGTTGCAGGCTTCCGGTCACGCCTTCGCGCACGCCAAGATAGCCCTGCACGCCAAGATCCATGGAAAAGCCGCTGTCGGCCACGGGCTTGAGGGTCAGGCCCAGTTCGCCAACGCCGGTGCTGCCTTCCAGATCGGGAGAATCGACCTTCCAGCCGTTGACCTTGGCCTTGGATTCGCCGTCGAACTCGTAATCCCAGTACGCGCCGACGTAGGGCGAGAAGTTCTCGCTCACGGCGTAGCTGAAGCGGCCGCCCAGGCGGGTGCGCAGGGAGTCGGCGTCGTCAAAGGTCACATGGTCGAAGTACACGTTGGTGGAATCGCTTTCCTGGTGCGTCCAGATGAAGTGGCCGGACAGATCGAGAGTGGCCTTGTCCGTAATGCTCCACTTGTAGCCCACCCCGGCCATGATGCCGTAGTACATGGAGTCGATGTCGAAATCGGCGTCGCCCAGGAACCAGTTGGGGATGGAACTGGTGTACTTGATGTCGCTGGTGTTGAAGTCCGAGCTGGTGTGGCCCATGCGCGCGGCAAAGTCCACATACAGCCCCTTGAGGGCGTCGGAGGTAACGTCGTAACGCGCCAGCAGGCCGCCGCCGTAGTAGTCGGTGTTGCCGTCGCCGTTGACGTCGCCGTTGGAGAACGAGTTGTAGGAATTGTAGCTGCCCCAGCCGGCTTCAAAGAAGATGCCGCCGGTGAAACGGCCCGGCCCGGCGTCGTTGCCCACGCCGACGCCGACCAGCATGGAAGCGCCCGACACCTCCACGTGCGAGCCGGTGTCGTAGCGCGACCAGCCGCCGGACACGGCGCCGAACATGCCCGCTTTCCAGCCCGGCGAGGCGGTGGCGGCAATGGCGGAGCCGAAGCCCTGGTTCAGGATAAGGTCGGAACCCTGGTTCAAAAAGGCCAGGTTGGCCGCGCGGGCTTCCGCATAGGCCTTGAGCACGTCGGAGGTGAGCGTAAGCTCGACCCGGTTCTTGCCCCGAACTTCCAGCGAATACAGGTCGCCCTGGTAGGATTCGGTTCTGTAGTGCTTGATGTTGGCGGTCAGGCCGTGGTCATCGGTTCTGATAAGCTCCGCGATGTCGCTGCGCTTGAACATGCCGAGGCGGCCGTTGCGGTCGTCCACGGA
>JAVBOI010000071.1:0-43233 GCA_031550695.1 Desulfovibrio sp.
TTGAAAGAGTCGCTTAACGGCGGGCAAGGCCCGCCTACGCCTCTTTCGCGGCAAGGATTTGAGGACAAATCCTTGCAGAGCAATTCACTCATTTCATTCGTGAAATGCTCTAGCCTTTGATATTACCGGCTTGGGCATGCCCTACAAAATGGGGTTTCCAAAGGGGGTCACCCCCTTTGGCCGCCGGAGGCAATCAATACTCTTGGGCAACTTCAAAATGAATCTGCTCTAAAATCGAAGCACTCCGGTTCGCGGCAGCTTCAGCTCTAAGCGCCGCCTCCGGCCGGGGCGATGGAAAAGCCCTTGGTGGTGCCGCCGGTGCTGGAAGGCGTGCCCGCGATTTTGGACAAATAGGTATCGCCAAGGTTTTTGATATGGTTGGCGATGTTGTCGAAATAGCTCTGGTGGAGCTGTTCTTCCACAATGATCTGCTCGAGCAGTTGGGCGCTGACGTTGTCGCCGTTCTCCCGACAGACCAGCAGGAACTGGTTGTACGCGTCGATGGTGTCGTCCTCCACGTTGGCGTCAAAGGGGTAGATGGCCCGCACATCCTGGCCTTTCACCACTTTGCCGTCGCGTTCCGTGGTCGGGTCGGCCCCCAGCTCCTTGAGGCGTTCGGCGAACATTTCCGCGTGGCGCATTTCGTCGATGGCGATCAGCTTCATATTGGCGGCCAGTTCCCCGTAGTCCATGTCATCCAGGGCATAGTGCTGGTTCATGTACTGGGTAATGGCGTAAAGTTCCATGGCCCGGGCCTTGTTCAACACTTCCATGACTTTGGCCTTTCTTGCTTCACGATTGCCTGCTGCCATATTCTTCTCCTTCTTTTTATTAAGTAACAGCGGTTAGTGGCGGATACCAGAACTTGCGTAAAAACAACGGCGGCCGCCGCGGCCGTTCCTCCATTCCATCCACGCGAGCGGCGGAAAGAGACTTTTTGTGGATTATCCATCCATATAGCAGTCCGGCGCTTTATGCAATAGACAGGTTTTTTTTCACAGGCACTTGTCGGGACGCCAATTTGAGGATAAGATAAATCCGGAAAGGTATGCGGCCGACTACGCTTTCCCCGCCGCCGCGAAACCGGTGCTTGCCGGTTTGGCGAAAAACCGACCGCACCATAGCCATTACGCTTTTTTTATCTCAAGGAGAATCTCATGCGCAAGAGTATCCGGTCCACGATGTTCCTTGCCCTTATGGGCCTGCTGCTTGTTCCCACGGCGGGCTTTGCCGCTTCTTCCATCGCCACGGGCCAGATGGAGGCTTCCTATCCCTCCTTCAGCATGGATCACTGGAAGCATTCCAGCAAAGACGAGAAAATGGCCTTTCTTTTCGGCTTCCTCTCCGCCCTGGAGATGGAAAAAGAATGGCAGGCCGGCAAACCCCAGCCCATCAGCAAAAGCACGGTCGGCAGTTGGGTCAGGGGGCTTTCCGGAATGACCATCGACCAGATGCGGGAAAGTCTTGACAGCTATATTGAACAGAATCCGGACAAGAAGAACGCCAACGTCATAGAAGTGCTCGGCGTCATGTATGTCCGGCCCAAGCTGACTCCGGCGGAACGCAAGGAAGCGGCCGATCACTACGCCAGAATCAGCCGCCGCTGATGACGGCGGAGAGGATGGCACAATCCTTTCGCTTTACCGGTTTTTTACGCCTTTTATGGAGGACTGATTATGAAATCGCGTATTCTGATACTTGCCCTTGTGGCCGCTCTTCTGATTCCGTCCGCCGCGTGCACCAATATGAATAAGACCCAGCAAGGCGCCTTGAGCGGCGGCGTTATCGGCGCGGGCGCGGGTCTTGGTGTCAGTGCCCTGACCGGCGGCAGCCTCGGCTGGGGCGCGGCCATTGGCGGCGCTCTCGGCGGTGTTGTCGGCGGCATTTACGGGCACGAGCAGCAGAAAAGATAGGGCCCGGCTTGTCGGCCTTTCCGCGACCAGCCGCTGGGAGGGGAATTCCAGCGGCCTCTCTCAAGGCCCGGCGGGCGCCTCGCGCGCCGCTCCGGATTTTTTCACCATGCCGCTGTTGGGAACGGCTTCCCAACTCGCTCCGGGACTGTTCCCAACGATATTATCCGTAGACGGAAACCCACCGTTCGGGGACTTTCTTCCGCCGCGCGGCGGGCGCTGCCGGGAGAGCGCAAGGGCAAAGCCAGACCGGGGAAAAAGCATTTCCTTTGAACATTCTTGACAGTGTCATTTGTTGTATGCGCAACATTCTATATTCGTCTTTGCGGCCATGCATTCCAGTTTTTTGCCGCCGGATATGTCCTTTTTTTCGCGATCCGGCTTGATTCTCTCATAAAAATATGATGTCGTGTATGATAAGCACGACCCAAACCGACTGACGACCCTATACGGCACCGCCTTATAAATAAACTGAAATACTTGAGGTAAATCATGTTTACTCTTGACTGTCGTAGACCTCTGTTTTTGGCCATGGTAGTGGCCGGAAGCCTGCTGCTGGCGGCTTGCGAGGATAAAAAGGCGCCGCAGGCGGGCATGCCCGCGGTTACCTACATGCAGGTCCGCCCGCAAACCGTCACCCTGACCACGGAGTTGTCGGGACGGACATCCGCGTTCATGGTTTCCGACGTGCGCCCTCAAGTAAGCGGCATTATTCTGGAGCGCCTGTTTGTTGAAGGCTCGGACGTCAAACAGGGAGATGTTCTTTACCAGATCGATCCCGCTCTGTACCAGGCGGCCCACGACAACGCCAAGGCGACGCTCATGAAGGCCGAGGCCAACGAGGTGGCCGCGAAGCTTCTGTCGGAACGCTACCGCCAGGTGGTGAAGGTCAACGCCGTCAGCAAACAGGAATACGACAACGCCGTCGCCTCCTACGGACAGGCCCAGGCCGAAGTGGCGGCCGCCCGGGCCGCCCTGGACACGGCCGCCATCAATCTGGCCTACACCAAAGTGAAGGCCCCTGTTTCCGGCCGCATCGGCCGTTCCTCAGTGACCCCGGGCGCCCTGGTCACCCAGAACCAGTCGGACGCCCTGGCCACTGTGCAACAGCTTGATCCCATGTATGTGGACCTCACCCAGTCCAGCAACGAAATGCTGCGCCTGAAAAAGGCCTTCAGCAGCGGCGCCCTGAAATCCAGCGGCGAAGCGGCCCTGCAAGCCACGCTCAAGCTTGAGGACGGCACCACCTACGTCTGCCGGCAACCTACAATAGATCCCGCTTCCGGGCAGCAGATGAAGGATGAGTCCGGCAACCCGGCATACGAGCTTAAGCCCGTTATCGGGACTTTGAAATTTTCGGAAGTCACGGTGGAGCAAAGCACCGGCGCGGTCACCATCCGGGCCGTGTTCCCCAACCCCGACGGCATCCTGCTGCCCGGCATGTATGTGCGCGCCGTGCTGCAGGAAGGCGTTAACGACAAGGCCTACCTTGTGCAGCAGAAAACCGTCATCCGCAACAGCCGCGGCCAGCCCGTGGTCCAGCTTTTGACGAAAAACGCCACCATCCAGAACCTGGAGGGCGTGTACAACGTCGCGCCGCGCCTTCTGGAGATAGACCGGCCCATCGGCAACAGCTGGCTGGTGACCGGCGGACTTAAGGACGGCGATCGCGTCGTTGTGGACGGCTTGCAGAAGATCCGGCCTGGCATGGCTGTAAAAGGCACGCAGGATCAGCCCCCGGCGGGCAGCGTGCCGCAGGGAGCCCCCGCAGGCAGTGAAAAAAGCGCGAACGCCACCCGGAACGTGAACGCCACCGACGTCAAGCAGAGCCCTCCCGCCAACGGAACGGCCGGTTCCGCCGGCGCCAAACAATGAGGCGGTGACGCTGTATGGCCCGCTTTTTTATCGACCGACCGATCTTTGCCTGGGTTATCGCCATCATCATCATGATGGCCGGCACCCTGGCCATGTACCAGTTGCCCGTCGCCCAGTATCCGACCATCGCCCCGCCGGAAATCGCCATCACCGCGACCTATCCCGGCGCGTCGGCCAAGACCATCGAAGACTCGGTGACCCAGGTCATCGAGCAACAGATGAAGGGTCTTGACCACCTCAACTACATGTACTCCACCAGCGACGCCACGGGACAGGCCACCATCACCCTGTCCTTTGACGCCGGCACCAACGTGGATATCGCCCAGGTGCAGGTGCAGAACAAACTGCAGCTCGCCATGCCCCTGCTGCCGCAGGCGGTGCAACGCCAGGGCATCAAGGTGGCCAAGTCCACCAAAAACTTTCTGGTCGTCATCGGTTTCGTGTCCGAAGACGGCAGCATGAACGCCGCGGACATCAGCGACTATATCGCGGCCAACATCCAGGATCCGATCAGCCGTATGCCCGGGGTCGGTGACCTCAACCTGTTCGGCGCTCAGTATGCCATGCGCATATGGTGCGATCCGGCCAAGTTCGAGCAGTACAAGCTCACTCCGTCGGACGTGTCCAATGCCGTGCAGGCCCAGAACAACCAGGTGGCCGGCGGCCAGATTGGCGGCCTGCCCGCCGTGCCGGGCCAGCAGATCACCGTTACCGTCAATGCGGCCAGCCGGTTTGAAAAGGCCGAGCAGTTCGCCAACATTATTCTGCGCGTCAACCCCGACGGCTCGGCCGTCTATCTTAAGGACGTGGCCCGCATTGAACTGAACAGCGAAAGCTTCACTACCAGTGCCCGTTTCAACGGTAAGCCGGCCTCGGGCCTGGCCATCAAGATGTCCCCCGGGGCCAATGCCCTGGATACGGCCGATGGCGTGAAAAAACGCATCGACGAGATGTCCGCCTTTTTCCCGAGCGGCCTCAAAGCGGTGTATCCCTATGACACCACGCCTTTTGTGCGCATTTCCATTCATGAGGTGTACAAGACCCTGGGCGAAGCCATTGTGCTCGTCTTTCTGGTCATGTTCCTTTTTTTGCAGAACTTCCGGGCCACGCTCATCCCCACCATCGCCGTGCCCGTGGTGCTTTTGGGCACTTTCGGGGTTCTGGCCGCGGCCGGATTTTCCATCAACACCCTGACCATGTTCGCCATGGTTCTGGCCATCGGCCTGCTGGTGGACGACGCCATCGTGGTGGTGGAAAACGTCGAGCGCATCATGCGAGAGGAGCATCTTTCGCCCAAGGAAGCCACCCGGAAATCCATGGACCAGATCGTCGGCGCCCTGGTGGGCATCGCCATGGTGCTGTCGGCGGTGTTCATTCCCATGGCCTTTTTCGGCGGCTCGGTGGGCGTCATCTATCGCCAGTTCTCCATCACCATTGTTTCGGCCATGGCCCTGTCGGTGCTTGTGGCCATGATCCTCACCCCGGCCCTGTGCGCTACCATACTCAAACCCCACGTGGAAAGCGCCAAGACCCAACACGGCTTTTTCGGCAAGTTCAACCTCTGGTTCGACAAAATGTCTCTGGGCTACCAGAAAAAAGTGCACGGCATGGTGCTCAAGCCGGGGCTGTATCTTGCCGCTTACGGCGCGGCCGTCGTGCTTATGGGCGTTCTGTTCCTGCGTCTGCCTTCATCCTTTTTGCCCGACGAAGACCAGGGCATCATGTACGCCATGGTGCAGCTTCCCCCCGCCGCCTCCATGGAGCGCACCACCGAGGTGCTGAAAAAAGTGGAAAAACACTTTCTTGAAGACGAAAAGGAAGCCGTGGCCGGCATTATGACCGTGGCGGGCTTCAGTTACAGCGGCAACGGCCAGAACGCCGGCATGGCCTTTATCCCTCTGAAGGACTGGAAGGAGCGCAATCGCAAGGATTTGCGCGTGCCCGCCATTCAGGCCAGGGCCATGGCCAAGTTCTCTCAGGTCTCCGAAGCCATGGTCTTTGCCTTTGCCCCGCCCGCGGTTATGGAGTTGGGCAACGCCACCGGTTTTGACTTTGAACTCATCGACCAGACCGGCCAGGGGCACGATGCCCTTATGGAAGCGCGCAACATGCTGCTGGCCAAAGCGGCCACCCATCCGGAACTGCGCAACGTCCGCCCCAACGGCCTGAGCGACGTGGAACAATATACCCTGGACATCGATCTGGCCAAGGCCGGGGCGCTCAGCCTGAATGTCAGCGAAATATACAACACCATTGCCGCCTTCTGGGGCAGTTCCTACCTGAACGACTTTCTGGACAAAGGCCGCACCAAGAAGGTCTACCTCCAGTCCGACGCTCCGTTCCGTATGCAGGCCAGCGACTTCAACCGCTATTACGTGCGTAACGTCAAGGGCGAGATGGTGCCGTTTTCCGCTTTTCTCTCCGGCCATTCCACTTACGGCTCGCCCCGGCTTGAACGCTACAACGGCCTGTCTTCCATAGAAATTCTCGGCGAAGCCGCGCCGGGCAAGAGTTCCGGCCAAGCCATGTCGATCATGGAACAACTGGCCGGCGAACTGCCCAAGGGCTTCGGCTATTCCTGGACCGGCCTGTCCTTCCAGGAGCGTATGTCCGGCTCGCAGGCCCCGGCGTTGTACGCCATCTCCCTGATCGTCGTGTTCCTTTGCCTGGCCGCCCTGTACGAGAGCTGGTCCATTCCCTTCTCGGTCATGCTGGTGGTGCCCTTTGGCGTGATCGGCGCCCTGGCCGGCGCCTATCTGCGGGGCTTGAGCAACGACGTGTATTTTCAGGTGGGCCTCTTGACCACCGTGGGCCTTTCGGCCAAAAATGCCATCCTGATCGTTGAATTTGCCAAGGATCTTGAAGAGGAGGGGCAGGAACTGATCGCGGCCACCCTGCACGCCGTGCGCATGCGTTTGCGCCCGATCCTCATGACCTCCCTGGCTTTCATTCTCGGCGTGCTTCCCCTGGCCATCAGCACCGGCGCCGGCTCGGGAAGCCAGAACGCCATCGGCACCGGCGTTATGGCCGGCATGATCGCGGCCACCTGCCTTGGTATTTTCTATACGCCCATTTTCTTTGTCGTCATTCACAAGATCTTCAAGGTGAAGGTCCAGACCCATGCCGCACAAGGCCAACCGGCCGCAGCCCACGGAGAAGAGAATGCCTAACATCCGTTCCTTGCCCAGGCAGGCAGCGCTCGTTTTTGTTCTCTGCCTTCCCGTCTTGATCGGGGCCTGCACCATGGCCCCCACATATAGCCGGCCCGGGGCTCCCGTGCCCAACGCCTACGCCCAGGGCGCGCCGCTGCCTGCTCCGGCCATTCTGGACCTAGGCTGGCGGGACTTTTTCAAGGATCACACCTTGCAGCGGCTTATAGAAACGACCCTGGCCAATAACCGGGATTTGCGCGTGGCCATGCTCAACATTGAAAAAACCCGCGCCCAATACCGCGTGCAGCGGGCGGATCTGCTGCCCACCGTGTCCGCGGCCACCGACGCCAATTCCCAGTACCTGCCGGCGGAATTGTCGCGAACGGGTGCGGCCGGCATCAACCGCCAGTATTCGGCCACCCTGGGCTTCAGTTCCTTTGAACTGGATCTGTTTGGCCGCATCCGCAGCCTGACCGAGCAAGCCCTTGAAACCTACTACTCGGTGGAAGAAGACGCCAAAACAGCCCAGATCAGCCTGATCGCCGAAGTGGCCGGAGTTTACCTGCAACTGATTGCCGACCGCGAACTGCTCGACATCACCAGGGCCACGTACAAAAACCGCAAAGGGCAGTACGATCTGGTGAACAACAAGTTCCAGTCCGGCGTGGCCTCGCAGCTTGAAGTCAGCCAAGCTCGCAGCATCATGGAAGAGGCGCGCTCCAACGTGGCCCGCTACGCTACCAGCGTGGGCCAGGACGAGAATTATCTGGCCCTGCTGCTTGGCGCGCCCCTGCCCAAGGACATGCCGGAGGTGCGCAAGCTCTCCCAGGTGCAGATGCTGGCCGACCTGCCCGAAGGCCTGCCCTCGGATCTGCTGGAACGCCGTCCCGACATCCAGGCGGCCGAACACCGGCTCAAAGGCGCCAATGCCAACATCGGCGCGGCCAGGGCCAACTTTTTCCCCAGAATCAGCCTGACCGGCGCCCTTGGCACCATCAGCGCCGACGCCAAGGATCTGTTCGGTCCCGGCAACCAGTTCTGGCAGTTTCTGCCTTCCGTGTCCTTGCCCATTTTCGACACCGGCAGGAATATCGCCACCTTGCAAATGTCCGAAGCGGATCGCGGCATAGCCGTGGCCCAGTATGAAAAGTCCATCCAGACCGCTTTCAGGGAAGTGGCCGACACTCTGGTCCAGCGTCAGTTTATCGGCGAGCAGTTGTCGGCTGAAACCGCCCTGCTCAAATCAACCACCACTTCCTACAATCTGGCCTCGGCCCGCTACGACGTGGGCGTGGACAGCTACCTTAACGTTCTTGACGCCCAGCGCTCTCTGTACGCGGCGCAACAGAGCTACATCAACACCAAGCTTTTGCGCGAAACCAACGCCCTTACCCTGTTCAAGGCTCTGGGCGGCGGCTGGAAATAGCGCTTTCGCGCACCAACGCAAAACCGACGGGCGGGGAACCTTGCAAGGTTCCCCGCCCGTCGGTTTGATGGCAAACCTGAAGCCGCTTCCGCAAAAATACGGTCATTCCATCATGCCGCGCCTTGTCTTTTCGCGGGCGCCTGAAATCCAACCCGTCCGGGTTCGCCACTTCCCGGCACCGTCAAAATTTCAGCGACCGGCCAGTTTTTCCCCCTGTCCCCGGATGCTCCTGGCTTCTTAAAATCATTGCCGCGCAAGGTTTTTCTTCACAACGTCCACTCCGTCTCTTTTGGCAAAGATATTGCATCTATCCGGCAATAATGCGCGCTTATGCAATTTCCTATTTTACCACCCCGCGCGCCGAATTCATCAGGAGGAGCCCTATGCTGTTTTTGCTGGGCGGAGATAAAAAGAAGAAGAAAGAGGCGGACAGAACGGTTGAAAACTTTGATCGCGTCAAGGATCTTTTTCTTGCCGGCCGTTTTCCCGTTGTCACAACCACTGATCTCGATGAAAACCGCAAAGTGAACAGGGTGCTCGGCCTGGTAGTCTGCCGCGGCTATGATTCCGAAGAAACCTTCTTCGGCATGGCGGCCAGAGCCGTTAACAAAGGCGCCCAGGCGATCATAGGGTATCAGGAAAATATTGCCTTTCACCCCGACGGCAGCAAATACTTCACCTGCTACGGCACCGCCGTGCAGTATGAATCCGCGCAACAGCGCCCGGCCCTGCCCGAAGGAATGAGTCTGGCCATCTGACAGCCCTGAGGGTCCGCACCCTTTGAGGAAAAAGCCCGGAATTTTGAGCCGGGCTTTTTCCGCTACGAAAGAAGCCGCCCGCTTCAGCGGCTTTGCTCCCTTCCGTTGCCTCGCTCCGGGAAACTCCGAACAAGCGCGGGTTCCCGCAAAATAGCTTCCGGCACTTGACGTTGTCCGCTAATGCCGTATGTTCTTACGGATGCGGCGCGCCGCCACGGAAGCCTCCGAACGTCCGCCGCCAATGAAAATACTGAACTTTCCGGTAGCCGGAAGGGCTGACGCACGGCCTGTCCGCCGTTTTGTCACGTTCTTTTGGCACGGCCAGCGGCCGACCGTCAAACGACGTCTTCAAAACAGTATTCGAAGATCGTCACTGATTTCGGAAACAAGGAGCATCATGGGTAAGGACCTCATCATAGTGGAATCACCCGCCAAGGTGAAAACCATCCGTAAATTCCTGGGAGCCGGATACTCGGTTCAGGCCAGCGTGGGGCATATCCGCGATCTGCCCTCCAAAACCTTGGGCGTGGATGAAACCAACGGCTTTACCCCCCAATACGAAGTTATTCCCGGCAAGGAAAAAATCGTGGCCGCCCTGCGCGAAGCCGCGGCCAAGGCTGATAACGTCTACCTTGCCCCGGACCCGGATCGCGAAGGCGAGGCCATTGCCTGGCACGTGGCCGCCCTGATCGAAGGCAGCAAAAAAAATATCCAGCGCATCCAGTTCAACGAAATCACCGCCCGCGCCGTCAAAGAAGCCCTGGCCCATCCCCGGCCCCTGAACGCCAACCTTTTTGACGCCCAGCAGGCCCGCCGGGTTCTTGACAGGCTGGTGGGCTACAAAATTTCCCCTCTGCTCTGGAGCAAGGTCAAACGCGGCATTTCCGCCGGCCGCGTGCAAAGCGTGGCCCTGCGCCTTCTGGCCGAGCGCGACGCCGAACGCCGCGCCTTTGTGCCCGAGGAATATTGGTTGTTCCGCATTTTCCTCAACGCCGGCGAGCCTCCGGTTTTTCGCGCCGACCTGTACAAGGTCGACGGCAAGAAACCGGAACTGACCAGTGAAAAGGACGCCCTGGCCGTTGAGGCCCGTCTTGCCGGCAAAACCTTCAGCGTGGACGGCGTCGAGGTCAAGGAACGCGACCGTACGCCGCCGCCGCCCTTCATCACCTCCACCCTCCAGCAGGCGGCCAACCAGCGCCTGGGCTACACGGCCAAGCGGACCATGAGCATCGCCCAGCGCCTGTACGAAGGGGTGGAGCTTGGCGAGGCCGGCACCACAGCCCTGATCACCTATATGCGTACGGACTCCGTACGTATTTCCGACGAGGCCAGAGCAGCGGCCAAAGAATTTATCGAGAGTTCCTGGGGCAAGGACTATTACCCGCCCAAAGCCCGCCATTTCAAATCCAAGGGCGGCGCCCAGGATGCCCACGAGGCGGTCCGGCCCGTGGACGTTTCCGTAACGCCCGACAGCATCAAGGCCCTGGTGGCGCCGGAGCAATACCAGCTTTACCGCCTGATCTGGACCCGCTTTCTCGCCTCGCAGATGGCCGCGGCCAGGGTGCAGGATACCGTGGTTCTGGTTGATTGCGACAAGGTCCAGTTCCGGGCCAAAGGCGAGCGCGTGGTTTTTCCCGGTTTTTACGTGCTTTCGCCGCAAAAGGGCGACGACGTGGTCGAGCTGCCCGCCCTTGCGCCAAGCATGCCCCTGACACTGGAAAAGCTGGAAAAAGAGCAGAAGTTCACCCAGCCCCCGGCCCGCTACACCGAAGCCTCCCTGGTGCGCGAGTTGGAAGAAAAGGGCATCGGCCGGCCGTCAACCTACGCCAGTATCATCGCCACCCTGCTGGACCGCGAATACGCCCTCATTGAGGACAAGCATTTTACCGTCACCGACCTCGGCCGGGTCGTGTGCCAGCTTTTGACCGAAAATTTTCAGGAACTGATGGATGTGGGCTTTACCGCCGCCATGGAAGAAAACCTGGACAAGGTGGCCGAAGGCGAGGAAGACTGGGTGGATCTGCTCACCCGCTTCGCCAGGGAATTCAATCCGGTGCTGGAAAAGGCCACCAAGGCCATGAATTCGGTCAAGGGCGGCCTGCCTTCTGATCTGCCCTGTCCCGAATGCGGCAAGCCCACCATGATCAAGTTCGGCAAGGCCGGCCCCTTTCTGGCCTGCTCCGGCTACCCGGACTGCCGTTTTACCAGCAACTTCACCCGCGACGAAACCGGCGCGGTCCGCATTGCCGAACGCGAACAGCCCCAACACGAAATTGTGGGCAAGTGCCCGGACTGCGGCGGCGATCTGGCCCTGAAAAAGGCCCGCACCGGCAGCCGCTTTATCGCCTGCACCCGCTATCCCGACTGCCGCTACGCCCGGCCTTACTCTACCGGCGTGCCCTGCCCGGCCTGCAAAAACGGCGTTCTGGTCGAAAAAAGCTCCAAACGCGGCAAGATCTTTTTCGCCTGCGACCAATACCCCCAGTGCGATTACGCCCTGTGGGACGAGCCCCTGCCCGGCCCCTGCCCCACCTGCGGTTCGCCCTTTCTTGTTCGCAAGAAGCCCCGCTCCGGCAAGCCCTACGTCTGTTGCCCGGAAAAAAATTGCGATTACAAGCTGGCTCCCGGCGACGGGGACTCGTAATAGAACAAATCTATTTTGAAGTTGCCTAGAGCATTTCACGAATGAAATGAGTGAATTGCTCTACAAGGATTTGTCCTCAAATCCTTGCCGCGAAAGAGGCGTAGGCGGGCCTTGCCCGCCGTTAAGCGACTCTTTCAAGCGTTAATTGCCCTAAAAGTAGTATTGCCTCCGGCGGCCAAAGGGGATGCCCCCCTTTGGAAACCCCATTAGGGAGGGCGTATCGTGGAGGAGATTCAGCAGGCTTGCCCGAACATGGCTTTCGCAGGAGATATATTTCCAGACGCCGGACGGCAAAGTCGTTGGCAGGCCGGAAGCGCGAACTACCAGTTTTTGAAGATAATAAAGGTGGCCACTACCATCAGGGCGAATCCGACGACGTAGTTCCACTTGAGCGGCTCGCCCAGGTAGAGCACGGAAAAAACCATAAAGACGCTCAGCGACAGAACTTCCTGAATGGTTTTCAGTTCCGCGGCGTTGAAGTAGCCGTAGCCGGCGCGGTTGGCGGGAACCTGCAAACAGTATTCGAAAAAGGCGATGCCCCAGCTTGTCAGAATCACCAGGGGCAGGGCCACGGCCCGGTAACGGAGATGCCCGTACCAGGCAAAGGTCATGAACAGGTTTGAGAAGAACAGAAGGCCGATGGTTGTGACAGGAACGGACAGCGTCATACGCACCTCGCGCTGATGGAAGTTCCCGCTGCACTATGCCTGCCGGCCGCTCCGGTCAAGTACTGATCGCAAGTTTTTCGCGGACGGAGCCTTTTGCGGCTTCGAAAGGAGGAACAACGCATGCCGTGCCGGAAATTCGCACTCCCGATCCTTGCCGGTCTTCTATTGCTGGCGACCGTTGCAACCGCGGCTCAGGCCGTCTATCGCGGCAACGTGCAGACCGGAATCTTCCACCAGCAGTCCTGCCGCTATTTTGGCTGCAACAACTGCACGGCCACGTTCGACTCGCGGGAGGCGGCCCTGCAGGCCGGCTTTCGCCCCTGCAAAGTATGCCGGCCATAAAAAACCGGCGCGAACGAATTGTTGCCCGCCGGCTTTAGAGCAAATCAATTTTGAAATTGTCCAAGAGTAGTATTGCCTCCGGCGGCCAAAGGGGTTGAACCCCTTTGGAAACCCCATTTTTCTAAGCAGATTCAAGTGAATAATTTCAAAATTGAAATGCTCTAGATCATCCAACTCGCCAAAACAATTCACTTCCCCCCAGGTGCGGGGTCAAGGGGGCCGTCGCCCCCTTGCGGGGCGTGGGGCAGAGCCCCACTTCGACTAAACTGGCTTCATCCTCATTGTCTTTTCCCCTCTTTACTTGCGGCCTCAGCCAATCTCCCTGGTAGTGCGGAACTCCACCAGGGGATAGCGCTCGGCCGCCGATTCCAGCTTCCAGGGGTCCGGCGCCAGGTAGGCCAGGGCGCCTTCGGCATCCAGAGCCAGGTGCTGGCCGTAATAGTCCTTGAAATCGTCGAACTGCTTTTTATCGTGCGACACCACCCAGCGGGCCGTGGCGATATTGATGCTTTCGTACCCGGCATCCACGGAGTATTCCTCCGACAAACGGGAGACGATCACGTCGAACTGGAGCATGCCCACCGCGCCAAGGATGTAATCGTTGTTGACCAACGGGCGGAAAAGCTGCACCGCCCCTTCCTCGGCCAGTTGCTCAAGGCCTTTTTGCAACTGCTTGGTTTTAAGGGGGTTGCGCAGGCGCACCCGGCGAAAAAGCTCGGGCGCGAAGCTTGGTATGCCCGTGAACTTCAGCGGCGTCTTTTCCGTGAAGGTATCGCCTATTTTGATGGTGCCATGGTTGGGAAGGCCTATGATGTCCCCGGCATAGGCGGTTTCCACGCCGGCCCGGTCCTGGGCCATGAAAATGGTGGCGTTGGCGATGGAGACATCCTTGCCCACGCGGTGGTGCCGCAGCCTCATGCCCCGGGTGAAACTGCCCGAGCAGATGCGCATGAAGGCCATGCGATCCCGGTGGGCCTTGTCCATGTTGGCCTGGATTTTGAAAACCACGCCGGAAAATTCCTTCTCGTCGGGTTGCACCAGGCGCGTCTCCCCGGAGGCGTCCACGGCCGGCCGGGGCCTCGGGCCGGGGGCCAGGGCCACAAAGGTGTCCAGCAACTCCCGCACCCCGAAGTTGTTGACGGCACTGCCGAAAAAGACCGGCGTCTGCTCGCCCTTAAGATAGCGTTCCAAGCTGAAGGGGGTGCCGGCCTCTTTCAGAAGCTCCAGATCGGCCCGCAAATCTTCCGCCTGATCACCCAGGTAGGTGTCCAGGCGCGGGTCGTCCAGACCTTTGATGATTACCTGCGCTTCCTGGGCTCTGCCGCCGTGGGTGGGGGAGAATAAGCGCAGTTCGCCGTTTCTGATGTCGTAAGTGCCCTTGAAGCTCGAGCCCATGCCCACCGGCCAGGTAAGCGGCGCGCACTCGATGTGCAGGTGCGACTCGATGTCAGCCATCACGTCCAGGGGGAGAAGGCCCTCGCGGTCGAGCTTGTTGATGAAGGTGATGATGGGCGTATTGCGCATGCGGCACACGTCCATCAGCTTTTTCGTCTGGGCTTCCACGCCCTTGGCCGAATCAATGACCAGCAGGGCCGAATCCACGGCTGTCAGCACCCGGTAGGTGTCTTCGGAAAAATCCTGGTGACCGGGCGTGTCCAGCAGGTTCACCTCATACTCGCCATAGCTGAACTTCATCACCGAGGTGGTGACGGAAATGCCCCGCTCCTTTTCCATGGCCATCCAGTCGGAAGTGGCGTGCCGGGACGCCTTGCGGGCCTTTACCGAACCCGCGAGCTGAATGGCGCCGCCAAAAAGCAGCAGTTTTTCCGTGAGCGTGGTTTTGCCCGCGTCCGGGTGGCTCACAATGCCGAAAGTCCGGCGTCTTCCGATTTCGTTTTGCAACGTTTCCATGCTGTCCGTCATGCCTGATCCTGAAATGCTCGTTAGAGCAGAGTGATTTTGAAGTTGCCCAAGAGTTGTATTGCCTCCGGCGGCCAAAGGGGTTGAACCCCTTTGGAAACCCCAATTTGTTGGTCAAACCATGATAGGCTATCTCAAATCCGGTTTGCTCTTGGCGGTGACGCAATACGAAAAAAACCGCCCCAAATGACGGGAAAAGGGAAGGAAACCTTTTTGCGGGGAAATGGCCCCGGGTTTCCTTCCCCTTCGCGCGCGGATTTCCGTGGTCAGGAATCCACGTACAGATAGCGCTTGATTTTCTGGGTGGCGGTTTTTTCAAACGGCTCGGTCTGTTCAATAATTTTGAGGATGCGGGAAAAAGAGGAGACCCTGGCGTTGACGGCCTGCCGAATGCCTTCGAGCAATTCCTGGCGTTTGTCGGCCAACTCGCCGTCAGACACCCCGGCAAGGACCTCGTCAAGCTTGACGCTGTCAAGGTGCACCCTGGCGGTGAGCTTGCCCTCGTGCTGATAGACAAGCACTTCAAGCACATACGGCGAGGAGAAGAAAAAAGATTCGATTTCTTCCGGGTAGATGTTCTCGCCGCTCGGCCCGATGACCACGTTCTTGGAGCGCCCCTTGATGTATACGTAGCCGTCTTCGTCAATGGCCCCGAGATCACCGGTGCGCAGCCAGCCGTCCGGGGTAAAGGCCTCTTCGGTTATCTCCGGCAGCTTGAAATAGCCGCGCATGATGTTGGGGCCTTTGGCAAGAATCTCGCCTTCTCCCGTAATGGGATTGATGTCGCCAAGGCGAATGGAAACCCCTTTGAGGGGCACGCCGGCGCTGGAAGCGCGAAAGTGCTCGGGCGCCGTGCCTGTGAGTATGGGCGAAGCCTCGGTCAGCCCGTAGCCGATGGTAAACGGAAAGCTGGCCTCGCGCAGAAAGCGTTCGGCATCCGCGGCCAGGGGGGCGCCGCCGATGGCCAGAAGCCAGAGTTCGCCCCCAAAGGTGGCCAGAAGCTTTTTCCCGGCCATCTTGTGCATGATCTTCCGAATGAACGGAATCTGATACAGGCGTCTGGACAGGCTGTTGCCGGTAAGCTTGGGCAGCACGTTGGTCTTGAATATTTTTTCCATGACCAGGGGCACGGAAAGCATTACCGTGGGCTTGACCTCGGCCATGGCGGGCAGAAGCACGCGGCCGGTCGGCGGCTTGTCCAGGTAGTACACGTGCACGCCGTGCAGAATGGGCAGAACCAGGCTCAGGGTGCAGGCAAAGGTATGGGGCAGGGGCAGTATGGAAAGCATGCGGTCCATTTCCGTCAGGTTGACGATGGCATGGACGGCGGAAACGTTGGACACGATGTTCTTGTGGGTGAGCATCACGCCTTTGGAGTGCCCGGTGGTGCCCGACGTATAGATGATGGCCGCCAGATCGTTTTCGGTCGGTTCCGCCGGCATCTGGAGGGCCAGGCGCATGGCCATGTCCTTCCACTTGCGGAACTCGCGCCGGCCCTTGCTTGTCAGTTCCTTCAGGGTGTCGCGGGTCATGCCCTGGCTGATGGGCGAAAAGCTTTCTATGTTGATAAACAAAGGCGAGGGGGCAAAGGCGGCGTCTTCAATTTTGGGAAAGAGCTTTTCCGAAACAAACACGGCCTTAGCTTCGGAGTGGCGGATGATATGGGCGATGGCGTCACTGTGGAACTCGATCAGGATGGGCACGGCCACGGCGCCCATGGACGTGATGGCAAAATAGGCGATGGCCCAGTGGGTGGAGTTTTCCGACAAAATGGCCACCGCATCGCCAAAAACAATGCCCTGTTCGTGCAGCCAGTGGGAAAGGCCCTGGACGGACTCGTGAAATTCCCTGTACGTCAGAGGATCTTCGCCAAGGTCGGACACGGCGGGTCTGTCGGAAAAGCGCGCGGCGCTTTGCTCCAAAATATGGCGCAGGGTGAGCGCCGGCGGTGCGGGTTCCGTCATGGGGACCTCTGAAAAGTAAACGTACGGGCCCGTGGGCCGGGAGAACACTATCGCGCGAAAATACCGCGGGCACGCTCCCCGCGCGGGTCGCATGCTGTTCCGGGGTACTCCGCTGTCAAAAAAATTCGGCAACGTGCCGTGGTGACAGCCAGAACACTATTCGCGTTTCGGCACTCTCCACCAGCGCGAAAGCGCGATTTTGGCCGCTCGCGAAAAAATACGGCCGCTGCCACGCGCCGCCGCGGCGGCCGAGCATACGCCGTATTTTTTGCGACGTCAAAACCCTTTGCCGCTTCCCTTTTTACAATCCTTCCAGCGTGCCTACCACGGCGACAAACCGCTGCAAAGCTTCTTCCAGGCTGTCAAGGTGCGTGAAGAGCGACGAGAAATCGCCCCCCTTGGCGGCCATCTCCAGATGCTCGGCCGCGGCCGCCACATCGGTGAGGGCAAGGTTGGCCGAAGCGCCTTTGAGCGAATGGGCTATTTCCCGTACCGACTGCGTATCGCCGTTCATGATGGCGGTGGAAAGCTTCTCCTTGGTGGATGGGGCATCCGCCGCCACATGGCGCAGCAGCTTGACGTAGAGTTTTTTGTTTCCGGCCACTCTGGTCAGACCGGTGGCCACGTCTATGCCTGGCAATGAGGATGGTAGCTCTGTCACAATCGGCTCCTGTGCGCGTGGTAATTCTGAACCATCGGCTTGCGGGGGGCCGGAGCGCTCCGGCTCCGGAATCTTTCCCTGGGCGGGCGATATCCACTTGGCGATTACGTTAAATATTTCATGCCCGTCAATAGGCTTGGTTATGTGATCGTTCATGCCCACGGCCAGGCTTTTTTCCTTGTCACCCACCATGGCGTGGGCGGTCATGGCTATTATGGGCAGATGCCGGAGCCGCTGATGGCGGCGCAATTCCGCCGCGGCGCTCAAGCCATCCATATCAGGCATCTGGATGTCCATAAAGATCAAATCGTAGTTGCCGGCAAGGACCATGGCCACGGCCTCCCGGCCGTTTGAGGCTATTTCAACAGCAAGTCCGGCATGTTCCAGCATTTCCCGGGCCACGATCTGGTTGATCTCGTTGTCTTCAGCCACCAGGATGCGCCGGCCGGCAAGGTGGACGACCAGGGCCTCGGGATTGTCCGTTCCGGCCTCATCCGGCCCGGCGGCCTCCGCCGGCTCCCCGGAGGACAGGTCTTTCGCCCCGGCATCGGACGGGGCAAGGCCGAAGACCGCGCTGAAAACGAATTCCGCTCCTTGTCCGACCCGGCTTGAGCAGGAAATCTCGCCGCGCATCATCTCCACCAGGCGCCGGGAGATGGCCAGACCAAGTCCGGTACCGCCGTAACGGCGGGTGGTGGAAGTATCCGCCTGTGAAAAGGCCGAAAACAACTTTTCCTGCTGCTCCGGCGCAAGCCCGATGCCTGTGTCGCGTACGAAAAACCGCAAGGTGGCCGATGCCTCGGAGCGTTCCAGCAAAGACACGCGGACGGCCACCCCGCCCCGCTCCGTGAATTTGATGGAATTACCCACCAAATTAATCAGGATCTGTTGCAGGCGCAAGGGGTCGCCCTGCAAAGACAGGGGAACGGACTCGTCCATGTCCAGGGTCAGGTTCAGCCCTTTGTCCGCGGCCGCCTGACGGAACATGTCGATAACGCCCCGCAGGGTCTGGGGCAGGGCAAAGTCCACCTGCTCCATTTCAAGCTTGCCGGCCTCGATTTTGGAAAAATCCAGAATATCGTTGAGAATGCGCAAAAGCGCCTTGGCGGACTGCTCGGCCTTTTCCAGATAGCTGTGCTGCCGGGGGTTGAGCTCCGTGCCGAGAGCCAGCCGGATCATGCCCAGAATAGCGTTCATGGGCGTGCGGATCTCGTGGCTCATATTGGCGAGAAAATCGCTTTTGGCCCTGGCGCTTTCTTCGGCCGCGTCGCGCGCCAGTCCGAGCTGGCGCTGGGTTTCGCGCATTTCCGTGATGTCCAGAAACCAGGACATCACGCAGGGTTCGCCGAAATATTCGGCCCGAAAAGCGTTGGCCAGCATGTCCCTGGGGCTGCCGTCGGCCGCTTTCACGGTCACCACGCGCCAGTTGATCATCCCGGTGGTCCGCACTTCGTTAAGAAAAACCTCGCGTTCCTCGGCATCAACATAAAAATCGGCAATGCCGCCGCCTATATCCACGCCGAAAAACTCCATGGCGTGAGGGGTGGCAAAGCGGATGACCTCGTCCACCAGAATGACGAAACAAACCGGGCTGCTGTCCATGATTTTGAGCAGCAGGCGGCGTTCTTTGTCCAGTTCCGCTTCCTTGGCCTTCAGTTCGCGCAAATCCCTGGTATAGCCGACCACAATGTAGTCCTTGCCGTATTCCACCCGCACCAGGGTTATTTCGGCCGGCACGGGCGTGCCGTCCAGGTACTGGTGCATCCATTCAAAACGGCAGTAGCCTTCACTGAAGGCGGTCAGGATGTTTTCCCGGGCCTGATCCTTGCTGAGTCTTCCACTGGGTTGATATTCCGGCGAAAGCTCGAAAAAGCGATCCAGATACTCCTGCTTGCTGGCCAGGTGAAACAGCTTGGCCGCCGCCAGATTGCAGTCGATATTATTGAAGTGGGGATCCCAGAAGTTGCAGGCCAGAGGGGTGGCGTCGAGCATGATGCGGGTGCGTTCGTCGGCCTCGTGCACCTTGGTCACGTCCTGCATGGCCTCAATGTGGCCGATATGCCGGCCGGCCTGGTCGTAAAGATGGGAAATCTGGCCCTGGAAAAAACGATCGAGCACGGGGTGGTACCGGCTGATGATGACGTTGTCTTCTTCTCCCGACCCGCCGTGCAGGGTATAGGGGGCCTGATCAACCCCCCAGGGCCGGCTGGGGCTGCCGATGACCTCGCCAAGGGCGGACGCGCCGAGGGTTTCCAGGGCGGGGGCGTTCAGGTAGGTCCAGCGGCTGCCCATGTCGGTGACGAAAATAGGAAAGGGCAGGCTGTCGAGAACGGCTTTGTACCACCACATTTTTTCCGTGATCAGGTCAAAGGCCCTGCCCAGGCCCTGGGAAAAGTCGTCCGACAACTCGGCGAAAGGCGCGCCCGGCGCCGCCGGAGACAAGGCCTCGCCTTCCGAAGCCGGGCTGTCCGGCCGGGCGTCGGACCGTTGCCCGGTTATGGCCAATATGCCGTCTATGCGCTGCTGCGCTTCTCGCAGCAGCATGGTGCGCTCTTGCACGGCCCGCTCCAGTTCCATCTTCTGGCGGGCGATGGTGCCCAGGGCCTCGCGCTGGTCCTGCTCCTGCTGCTTGCGCTTGTCGATGTCAAAGTGACCGCCTACCACGCGCGTGATCCGACCGTCCTTGTCATGCTCCACGGCATGGCCGAGGTCGTAGGTCCAGACGTAGTGCCCGTCCTTGTGGCGCAGGCGCAGTTCGCATTCGTATTCCGCGGTTTTGTCCGCCAGAAGATCGCCAAGGGCCTGATCGGCCTTGGACACGTCGTCGGGATGGATAAGCTTGGACCAACTGTCGAAACTGGGCTCTATTTCCCCGTTCTCGTACCCCAGCATGCGGAAAAACGTATCGTTGAACAGAATCTCGTTGGTAACCGGATTCCAATCCCAGGTGCCGAGACGGGTTTCGCGCATTACCAGCTCAAGCTGGTTTTTGCTGCGCACCAGTTCGATCTCCGCTTCCTTGCTTTTGGTAATTTCCTGAAGCACGCCCATAAGGCGCACGGCCCGGTCGTCCTTGTCCACTTCGACCACGCGGCCCCGGTCAATGCACCAGATGATGGCGCCGTCACCGCGCCGCATGCGGAATTCCGCCTCGTACATAGAGGTATCGCCCCGGCAATGCGCTTCCACCGCTTGCATGGCCGCGGGCAGATCTTCCGGCAGCACAGCCTGTTCCCAGGCTTTCACCGAGCCTTGAATCTCTTCAAGGGAAACACCCACGATATCCGCCCAGGTCTTGTTGTAAACGACTTCATCCGTAACGATATTCCAATCCCAGGTGCCCAGATTGGCGGCGGCAATGACCGTATCGAGGCGCGAGCGTTCCTGTTGCAGTTGCGCCTGGGCGATCCGTTCCTGCTCGCGCGCGCCCGCGGCCTCCACACGGGCCTGGATATCCTGCAACCCGCCGGAAAGGCGGACGCCATCCCCGGCGGCTCCGGCTTCATCCGCGCCGCCGAAAATCAACACCCAGCGCCAAGCTTCCGCTTTTTCGCTCCAAATACGGCATTCCAGGGAAATGGCGTGTCCGGACTCCCGGCGGGCCCTGTCCGCCGTACGCCGCACAGCCTCGCGCGATTCCGGGTGCACGCGCGCTTCCACAAAGGCATCCCACGACGGGAAGGGAGCGTCGGCGGGGACGCCAAGAAATTCGCGCAGCTCATCGCTCGGGAGCAATACTCCCCCGTCTTGCCCAAAAATCAGCGCCCAGGCGAAAATTCCCCCGGCTTTCAGCTTACTGCGGGAAATCGCCGCATCACCGTCAAAACGGCACATGCCGCCATCATCCTCTTTTTTCATGCGTCCCCTCATTGGCGCGGAAAACACCCGGTCCCCAGAAACCCCGGTTCCGCACGCCGCGTCTCGTTTTTGCATCAAGACTTCTCTTAATACACAAAATTTGACGAACATGATACACAATTCCCCGGATGGACTCCATACTTTTCCATCATGGAGACCGGGCCCTTTCCCCACGGTCGCCGGAATCATTCCGGAAAATATTTTCCGCACCCGGCCGGAAAAAGAGGCGGCCGGAAGCCGACCAATGCTCCTTGACAAGATTGCTCAGGACTTTCTACAGTACCCCAAAATTTTAGGAGGCAGTTCCCCGGCTGGCCGGCCTTTCCGGCTTAAGCCGAACGTCCCGAAAACAGAGCGCCCTGGCCCGGACGCTCGCGCGGCGAGAACACGGGCAGCCGAAAGGCCGGGCTTTTTCCGTTCATGCAGATCGACCGGAAACCATCCCCCGCCGAGCGGGGTTCGTCTATGACACTGTTACTTAGGGAGTACTGTATGTCGAGCACCTTTCACGCACAAAGAACCTACGCGCTTGTCGGCACCGGCGGATGCGGCAAGACCACCCTTGCTGAAATGCTTCTGCTGCACGCGGGGGTGGTTAACCGCCTCGGAAAAATTGAAGACGGCAACACCGCCCTCGATTTTGAGCCGGAAGAAATCAAGCGCCGGGGAAGCATTCAGCCCGGTTTCGCCACCTTCGCCCGGGGCGATGCGCGGCATTTTCTGGTCGACATGCCGGGCGACGGCAACTTTGTGGGCGACATAGACATGGTGCTGGCTGGCGTGGATGCGGCTGTCTTTGTTATAGACGCGGTGGACGGCGTGCGCCCCCTGACCAAACGGCTGTGGAGCTCCGTGCAGAAGGCGGAAATTCCGGCCTGCTGCGCCATAACCAAGCTTGACCGCGATCGGGCGGACTTTGCCTCGGCATACTCCGGCCTTTCTGCCATTCTGGGCATGCGCACGGTGCTGCTGTACGCGCCCATCGGCACGGCCACGGACTTCAAGGGCGTAGTGGACGTGCTGGGCGGCAAGGCCTTGTTCTTCAACGCCGATGGCGGCGTGACCTCCGGCGACATCCCGGCCGACATGGCGGACGAGATCACCATGTTGCGCGAAACAGCCGTGGAAAACATCGCGGAAAGCGATGACGCCCTGATGGAAAAATATCTGGAATCGGGCGAGCTCACGCCGGAAGAGACCCTGGCCGGGCTGCGCACGGGCGTGAAAAATCACCTGCTGGTGCCGGTGATCGCCCTCTCCGGCCTGGAAAACAAAGGCGCCGGCCCGCTGCTGGACACCATCGAAAGCCTGTTCCCCTCCGGCCTTGACCATGCGCCCTTCAAAGGGGCGGACGGCAAGGAACTCGCTCCTTCCGAAACCGGCCCGGCCGCCTGCTTTGTCTTTAAAACCGTCACCGACGCCTTTGCCGGGCAGCTCAGCGTGGTGCGCGTCCTTTCCGGAACCATCGGCAGCGACAGCAACCTCAAGAACATGACCAGCGGCGAAAACGAGCGCCTGGGCGCGCCCATACTCCTGAATGGCAAAACCCAGACCCAGACCAAGGACAGCATGGGACCGGGCGCCATCGTGGCCCTGGCCAAGCTTAAAAATACCCATACCGGCGATACGCTCAGCGACGACAAGCTCGCCTTTGCCCTCGCGGCCCCGGCCCTGCCGCCGCAGCTTATTTCTTACGCCCTGGCCCCCAAGGAAAAAGGCGAGGAAGACAAGGTGTTCGCCGCCGTCCAGCGCCTGCTGGACGAGGATATCACCCTGAAATTGTCCCGCGACGAGGAAACCGGCGACATCCTGGTTTCCGGCATGGGCCAGATGCACATTGAAACCGCCGTGGAACGGGCTAAACGCCGTTACAAGGTCGAAATCATTCTGAAAACGCCCAAAGTGCCCTACCGGGAAACCATCAAGTCCACGGCCCAGGTGCAGGGCCGCCACAAAAAGCAGAGCGGCGGCCGCGGCCAGTTTGGCGACTGCTGGGTGGAGTTCGGCCCCCTTGAACGCGGCTCCGGCTACCAGTTCGAGGACGGGATCGTGGGCGGGGTCGTGCCGCGCCAGTATATCCCGGCCGTGGACAAGGGCATTCAGGAGGCCTGCGTGCGCGGCTTCCTGGCCGGCTATCCTATGGTGGACTTCAAGGCCAGGCTGTACGACGGCAGCTACCACACCGTGGACTCGTCGGAAATGGCCTTCAAGGTGGCCGGTTCCCTGGCCTTCAAAAAAGCCATGGAAAGCTGCAAGCCCACCCTGCTGGAACCCATTGTGACCCTGACCATTTCCATTCCTGACGAGAACATGGGCGACGTTATCGGCGATTTGTCGGGCCGCCGGGGCAAGGTGTCCGGGTCCGACTCCATTGCCGGCATCACGGAAATCAAGGCCCAGGTGCCCATGAACGAAATTCTGCGTTACGCCCCGGACCTGCGCTCCATGACCGGCGGCCAGGGCAGCTTTACCATGGAGTTTTCCCACTACGAAGAAGCGCCGCAGCCTGTGGTGGAAAAAGTGGTTGCGGAGTATAAGAAGACAAAAGAAGAAGAATAGCGGAAAACGACCGGCCATTCCGTCCGCCTCAAGGCCCGGCCGCTCGCGCTGCCGGGCCTTGTTGTCTGTTGGACCAGGGATATTTTGGAAATGCCTCCGGCGGCCAAAGGGGGTAACCCCCTTTGGAAACCCCGTACGGGAGGACGTATTGTGGCGGTGATTCAATGGATATGCCCAAACGGGGCTCTCGGTGCTTGATATAATTCTCAATCACTTTGCGGTCTTTTGATCTGTCGCAGGAGAAACTTCATGAGCGCCACCGTAATCCGAATGCTGTTTCCTTTTTTGTCCTGGCTTAGAGGATACAGGCTTGGCGATCTGAAGTTTGACGCCGCGTCCGGCCTTACCGTGGCCCTGGTGCTGATACCGCAGTCCATGGCCAACGCCCAGTTGGCGGGGCTGCCCGCCTGGCACGGCCTGTACGCCGCTGTGCTGCCGGCCGTGGTCGCCGGCCTTTGGGGATCAAGCCGACAAATGGTCTCGGGCACGGTGGCCGTAATTTCCCTCATGGCCGCGGCCGCTCTGCAACCCCTGGCCATCGGCAGCCCCGAGGGCTATATCGCGCACATGGCCCTGCTTGCCCTGCTGGTGGGCCTGCTTCAACTGCTTCTGGGGCTGCTGCGGATGGGGGCCGTGGTCAACCTGTTCTCCCTGCCGGTCATTTCCGGCTTCACCAATGCGGCCGCCGTGCTTATCGCCATTTCGCAACTGGGCAAATTTCTCGGCGTGGCCACCAGTTCCGGGGGCAGCCAGCTCCAGTCGGTCCTGCACACCCTTGAATCAGCCTGGTATTACACCCACTGGCCGTCCGTGCTCATGGGGCTTTTTGCCCTCGGCCTCATGATGACGGTGGGGAGGCTCGCTCCCCGTCTGCCGGCAGTGCTGGCGGCCGTAATCGTCACTACCGCCGTTTCCTGGGCCGTGGACTTTGAAAAAAAGCTGACCGTGAACAGCGCGCGTATCATGTCCCCGGAAAGCGTGGCCCTGGTCGACCGCTACAACGCGGACCTGGATGCGGCGGACCGCATCGCCCAAACCATCGTCGCCCTGAGGCGGATAGAACCGGCGGACCCGGCCGAAGCGCTTGAATTGCAATATAAAATAGGCGAGCGCGAGCTTGTTCACGACCGCATGACCGGCAGGACGGAACTGCTGCGCGAAACCCTGCGCCGCCTGATTTTCGTGGCCGTGGTCCAGGAGGACGGCTCCCGCTTGTTCTACCTCAAGCGCGCCCCGGAACTACCCGCCCGCATATCGTCTTCCGGCCTTCCGGACGGCGGCGCCATTCTCCGGCCGACCGGCGGCGGCAACGGAACCGCGCGAGCCGCCGCCCCGGACGCTCTTTCGCATCAGGAGCCGGCCGCTCCCCTGGTGCGCCAGTCGGCTCTGCCGGCGGACAGTTTTCAGGACGGACGGCAATGGCGGCTTATCGTGGGCGAGGGCAAGCTTGATCCGGGCCAGTTGCGCTTTTCCAGCGGCGGCGACGTGGTGGGAGCCATGCCGTCCGGCCTGCCGCATTTTTCCATGCCGGAATTTGCCTTTTCCGATCTGTTCATTCTGCTGCCCCAGGCCCTGATCATCGCCTTTGTGGGCTTTGCCGAATCCATTTCCATCGCCAGAAGCGCGGCCAACCGGAAAGGCTACCGCATCGATCCCAACCAGGAGCTTGTCGGCCAGGGCCTGGCCAATATGTCCGGCGGGCTGGTGCTCACCTGTCCCGTTGCCGGCTCCTTTTCCAGTTCCGGGGTCAACCTGGCTTCGGGCGCGCGCACCGGCCTGTCCTGCGCCTTTGCCGGCCTGGGCGCCCTGGTGACCCTGCTCTTTCTGACCAAACCCCTGTTTTACCTGCCGGACCCCGTTCTGGCCGTAATCGTCATGCGCTCGGTGCTCAACCTGATCAATATTGACGAATTCCGCCGCGTCTGGACCGCCAAATGGGAAGACGGCTGCATCGCCCTCATCACCTTCGGCTGCACCCTGTTTTTCGCCCCCCGCCTGGACTACGGCATTGCCGTGGGCATTGTGCTTTCCCTGGTCAGCTTTTTCTTCCGGGCCATGCACCCGCGCATATCCGTCCTCAGTTCAGGCAAAGATCACATGCTGCGCAACGCCAAGCGCTTTAACCTTGACGAATGCCGCCACATTGCCGTTATCCACTTCCAGGGCAGCCTGTTCTTCGGCAACGCCGGCCTGCTGGAAAACCACATTCTCGAGCGCCTGGAGCACCAGAAGGATCTGCGCCACCTGCACCTTGTCTGCAGCGGCATAACCAGCATCGACGCCTCGGGCGAGGAATCCCTGGCCATGCTGGTGGACCGGGCGCACAAGGCCGGCGTGGACGTATCCTTCAGCGCCGTGGTCGGGGCCGTGGCCGAAGTGCTTGAACGCACCGGGGTTCTGGACGCCGTAGGCAAGGACAACATCTTTCTCACCCCGCGCGAGGCCGTCCACGCCATTTACTCCCGCCTGCGCCATGATGAAGGCTGCGATTCCTGCCCTCTGGCTTCGGTCTACTCCCTCCCCGAGGAACTGAAGCGCGTCGGGGAACTCCCCGACAACCGGGAACGCCAATCAGCCGCCGGGAAAAAAGAAGAAGGGGAAACCCGCTGATTTCCCCTGCTCTCGATTATTTGCCTTACCCCTGGGGCAAATCCATTTTGAAGTTGCCCAAGAGCCGTATTGCCTCCGGCGGGGGGGGGGGGGGGGGGGGGGAGGGGGAAGACGAGAGGCGAGGAGGGGGGGTGGTGGGGCGGAGCCCCACTTCGACTTGACTGGCTTCAACCTTTTTCAGCGACCGTTATACTCCGCGCGCGGCGGCAGGTCGTATTGCGCTTCGCGCGGCCGGGCGCCGACGATTTCCGTGCCGATGCCGGCGTCGGTGAACAGTTCGAGCAGGATGCAGTTTTCCACGCGGCCGTCGATGATCATGGCCTTTTCCACCCCTTCCTGCAGGGCTTCCAGGCAGCATTTGACCTTGGGGATCATGCCGCCCTGCAGGGTGCCGTCGGCGAACAGCTCCCAGGTTTCGTTCATGGACAGGGTCTTGATCAGCTCCTTGTCCTTGGTCAGGATGCCGGGCACGTCGGTGAGCAGCAGCAGGCGCTTGGCCTTGAGAGCGGCGGCCACGGCCCCGGCCACGGCGTCGGCGTTGATGTTGTAGGTGCCGTTCTGCTCGTCCACGCCCGTGGGCGCGATTACCGGGATATAGTCCTCGCGGGAAATGAGGTTGAGCAGGTCGGTGTCCACGCCCATAACCTCGCCCACCCGGCCGAGATCGATGATTTCCGGGGGACGGTTTTCCACGGCCACCACCATTTCCATCTTGCGGGCGCGGATAAGCTGCCCGTCCTTGCCGGAAAGCCCCACGGCCCGCGCGCCGGCCAGGTTGAGCTGGCTGACTATTTCCTTGTTCACCTTGCCCACCAACACCATTTCCACCACGTCCATGGTGGCGTCGTCGGTAATGCGCAGGCCTTCGCGGAAAAAAGACTCGATGTTGAGCTGCTTGAGCATGTTGCCAATCTGCGGCCCGCCGCCGTGCACGATCACCGGCCGCACGCCCACGTATTTCAGCAGGGCCACGTTCAGGGCGAAGGAGCGCTTGAGGGCCTCGTCCTTCATGGCGTGGCCGCCGTACTTGATGACCACCACTTCGCCGCGGAACTCGCGGATATAGGGCAGGCTCTCGATCAGCATACGGGCATTGGCCAGGTGATGTTCCAGAGTGTGATCCATACGTTTCATGTTCCCTGTTGCGTTAAGGCAGATTAATTTTGAAGTTGTCCAAGAGCGGTGTTGCCTTCGGTCGTGGACACAGGCTCTGTGCGGCCAAAGGGGGTCGGGGGCACAGGCTCTGTGTGAACCCCATTGGAAATGGGATACACCCCGACACTAAAGTAGCTCTAACCAACTTTTGATTCTTTTTCAACGCTTTACGAGCACCCATCTTAGGAAGGGGGATTACGACTGATGTAATCCCCCTTTTGCCATTTTTACGACCAGTCGTAAATCCGGTCGTAAAGTGGCTCTTGCTGAAAGGCAAGCCGGCGTAATCCCAAAAGATTCTCTCTTTCAAGTGTGGTCGAAACACCACAGCCGAAAGCGAGAATCTTCAATGATTATCTCCGAAAAAAGTGGCCCTCCGAGCGAAATTTACGACTGGATTTTCCCGAAACCTTCAACCCAATTTACGACTGTCGTAAATGCGCTTTGGGAGCGTGAACAGGCCATAGAAAAGGACATGATTTCCCTCGGAATAGAGGCTTTACGTAAATCGGTATCCGATGCCAAAGCAAAAGGTCGTGAAAATAACACCGTTTACGGAAACCGCCTAATCTCCCACGGCCTGCCCGCCCTCACCGCCGCCATCGAAACGGAGGTAGCCAAAGCCTCCGGCGGCAAGGCCGGGCGGCTGGCAACCCACGTCAAGCTCTTCTCCCTGCTCCCGGCGGACGTTCTGGCGGGGCTCGCCCTGGTGGTCATCATGCAGACCATTACCAGCAAAACCCTGCTCCAGCCCGTGGCCCTCGCCATCGGCAACACCTTTGAGGAAGAGCTACGCCGCCGCCAGTTCAGGGAGGCTGACGCCAAGGCATACAAATGGACCGAACAGCGGGCCAAAAAGTCCAGCCATCAGGGGCACAAGCGGCGGCTGTTCGGCACCATGGCGCACAAGGCCGGTGTCGAGACATTGGGCCTGTCCCTCACGGACAAAACCCACATCGGGGTCCGCCTCATTGAACTGACCGCCGCCTGCACCGGCTTCATCACCCTGCAAAAAGTCCCGGTTGCCGCCAAGGGCAAAGCCTCGGCCGGGAAAAACGCCGCTTCGGGCTTTGCCTACCACATCACTCCCACCGCCTCCTGCCTGGACTGGATAGCCAAGCGCATCCACCATTGCGAGGCCCTGACTCCCCGCCACCTGCCGATGGTCGTGCCTCCCAAACCGTGGGAAGGCCCGTTTGACGGCGGCTACTGGTCGCCGGAAGTGGCCGGGCGAGTCCTCATCAAAACTCCCTACCTGCATTACCTGGAAGAACTGGCAACGCGCACGGATGACATGCCGGAAGTTTACGCTTCCATAAACGCCATCCAGAACACGCCCTGGCGCGTCAACGCCCCGGTCCTGGCCGTGCTCAAACGGCTCTGGGACACCATGCCGGACGGCATAGCCGGTCTTCCTCCCCGCGAACCGCTCGCCTTGCCCCCTTGCCCCGTCTGCGGGGCGCGGCTTGGCGATGCATCCCCTCACGCATTCCGCGAAAAACACCCCTGCTTTGACGCATGCCCCCCGGAAACCCTGAAACAGTGGCGCATTGACGCCGCCAGGGCCTACGACCTGCAAACGAGTCTGACCTCCAAACGCCTGCAAACCGCCAAGATTATCTGGCTGGCCGAGAAGTACCAGCCGGAAGCGGCCATCTGGTTCCCCCATCAGCTTGACTTCCGGGGCCGGGCCTACCCCATGCCGGCCTATCTTCAACCCCAAGGCACGGACGTGGCCAAGGGCCTCTTGACCTTTGCCGAGGCCAAGCCGCTGGGCACGTCCGGCGTCCGCTGGCTGGCAATCCACCTTGCCAATACCTGGGGCCAGGACAAGGTGTCCCTGGATGACCGCGTGGCCTGGGTCCGGGCAAACGAGGCCGCCATCCTGCAAACGGCCGCCGACCCCTTTGCCTCCCTGTGGTGGACCGAGGCGGACAAGCCTTTCCAGTTCCTGGCCGCCTGCTTTGAGTGGGCCGGGTACAAGGAACAGGGCGAATCCTTCCCGTCCTCCCTGCCGATAGGCATGGACGGCACATGCAACGGCCTGCAAATATTCAGCCTGATGCTGCGGGACGAAGAGGGCGGCCGGGCCACCAATCTGCTCCCGTCCGACAAACCCCAGGATATCTACGGCATCGTGGCAAAGAAGGTCATAGCCCGCCTGGAATGGCTGAAAGAGAACGGCCAGGAAGTCACCCGCGAAGTGGAAAAAGAGGACGGCGAAAAGGCGGAAGAGGTCCGCTACCATGAAAAAGACATGGCGGCCCGCCTGCTGCAATGCGGCATAGACCGCAAGACCACCAAGCGGCAGGTTATGGTCGTGCCTTATGGGGGGACCATGGTTTCCTGCCGGGAGTATACCTTGAAATGGCTCCGGGAGAAGGTGGACACCTCCCCATCCCTGCGGGCGGTTTTCCCTGACCGGGACGAAACGTGGAAGGCGGCGGCTTTCCTCGCCACGCTGGTATGGGAAGCCATCGGCAGCACCGTTATTGCCTCCCGCCACGCCATGAGCTTCCTGCAAAGGCTGGCGTCCCTGGCCTCGAAACAGGATATGCCCATCACCTGGACGACCCCTTTGGGGTTCTCGGTGTTGCAGGCATATCGGCAGTATACAAACTCCCAGGTAAAAACCCAGCTTTTTGGTAACCTGTTTTGGCCGCGCATGGGGGAGGTCACGGACAAACTGGACCCCGTACTCCAACGGAACGGGGTTTCCCCCAACTACGTTCACTCCCTGGACGCCGCCGCCATGCAGCACACGGTCAACCTTGCCCTGGCCGAGGGCATCACCAGCTTCCGCATGGTTCATGACGACTACGGCACCCATGCCGCCGACACGGAAACCCTGGCCCGGCTGCTCCGGTGCGCGTTCATTGACCTGTTCGGCGGCGACACCCGCAACAACTTGCTCGCCAAGGTGCGGACAGAGGTGGCCCGGCAAATCGGCCTGGACCCGGACGACAAAAAGCTGCCCGAGGTTCCACCCACGGGCAGCCTGAAAGTGGAGGAAGTAGCACACAGCGAGTATTTTTTTGCCTGATAATAATCACAGGTAATTTAGTATGTTATAATTAAGTTGTCGTAAGCGAGATAAGAACGGTTCCCTCCTCCTTTCCGTTCTGTTCTCACCCCGCCTCACACAGAGTCCCCGCGCTAACGGGGGCTCACCAAGAGCCCGCCTTCCCACACCAGGGAGGGCGGGTTTCTTCATCCGCTACCGCCCACACAACCACATCCAAAACCACCCGAAAAGGAAACCCCATGCCCAACATCCGCGACCGACTCGCCAATGTCCCCATCCCTGAAACCGCCCGAGCCTGCTTTGCCATCATCGACCGTATCCAGCACGAGCCCGACCCCGCCATCCAACTCGCCGCCATGCTCTGCGCCGGACAACTCGTCATCGACCACATCCACGACCACCACGACATCAGCCCCAGCGACAGCCGCACCTACATCCGCAACCTCATGAACCACGCCGAAGGAAGAAGACACGAATTCGCCGCCGCAGACGCCTACTTGACCAAGGAAATCATCAACAGACTGTAATAATTCCCCATTACTACCACCCAACAACCAACCCCAGCCATCACACCCCTAAAGAGACCCCAAAAAGCACCCAAAGAGAACCCTGAAAGCCCACCCCGCCTGATAGAACCCGCAAACACCACTCCAGCAACAATAAAGCCTACACAAGGAGCATTATTATAATGATGCGCACCCACAATGAGGGGAGGGTCAATCCCCTACACAGCGGTCCCAACTTTACCCGCCTTGCCGACACCGCCCTGGCTCACAACTGGACAGGGCGTCGTCTTTTACGGGTGGTCAGAATCTTCCAGCGCTTTGACGAGCCCATGCCCACGGACCTGTACGTCTACGCCAGCCTTGTTCTCCCGCACACCATCCGCATCTAACCCCCAACCCTGGAAACTCTATGGCACTTATTCAATCCCGCGACAGCAAAGACCGCCTTACCCTTGTCATCACCGGCCGCGCTCTGTACCCCAAGCTGACCCGCCCCGACACCAAGTACAAAGCCGTGGGCGAATACGGCACCAAAATCGTTCTTGATTCCGACGACGTTGAGACCCTTCAGGAAATTCTGGAAGAAGCCCGGCAGGCCGGCGTCCAGATGGCCGTGGCCGAAGCCAAGGAAAAGGGCAAGGTCGTGAAGGCCGACAAGGTCAAACTGGCTGACCTGTCCCTGACCGAACTGACGGACAAGGAAGGCGAGCCCACCGGAGAGTGGGCGGTCAACGTCAAGGCCCCGGCCTCCGGCACTACCAAAGACGGCCGCGCCTGGGCTCGCAAAATTCCTCTGTTTGACGCCAAGGCCAAACCCATCGCCAACCCCGGCACCCTGGACATCTGGTCCGGCTCCCTGCTGCGGGTCAACTGCTGGGTCAAGCCCTTCTATACCGCCGCCCTTGGGGCCGGCGCTTCCCTGCGCCTTGTGGGCGTACAAATTTTGGAGCTTGCCACGGGCGGCTCCCGCGATGCCGACTCCCTGGGCTTCGGCGCTGAGGACGACGGCTACGAATACGGGGAGCAGACCGAACCCGGCACGGACCCCTTTGAGCCCACCGAAGCCGGCGATCCGGCTGAAGCGGACTTTTAATCAGTGGCGTCCCCCGTTCAGCATCTTTGGGGGGCTTCCGTAAAGTGCAAGGCGGAAACTGGCTTCCGCTCCCCGCCCGAGGCCAAGCTCTCGGCCCACCTTGAACGGCTGGCCGTTGCCTACACCTACGAAGCCTTCCGCCTCTCCTACGTCACGCCCCAGACGTATATCCCGGACTTCGGCCTCCCTCTCCAGTGCCTTGTCTTAGAGGTCAAGGGTTATTTCGCACCCTCGGACCGCACCAAAATGCTCCGCATCAGAGCGGCGCACCCCCATCTGGACATCCGTTTCCTCTTCACCAACCCCAACACGCGCATCAGCCGGGGGTCAAAGACCACTTATGGCGCATGGTGCGACAAACACGGCTTTCCTTTCGCCAAAGGCCCTTATCCCCCGGACGACTGGTTGTCCCACCGTCCCAGCCCTCAGCAACAGGAGGCTTTTGAAAAGGTATTTTCCCATGGCAACCCGAAAAAGCACTGATTACATCATCATCCACCGCGCGACCGCTTCCGCTCCGGCGGGCGGGAACAATGCCAAACCGGCACAGCCGGATTCGGCCCGCCCTTGTCTCTCTATGGCCCTACCGGGCCTGCCCTCCGGGCGGGTCAAGGAGGCGGCGCATGGCAACGCGTAAATCCACCGATTACATCATCATCCACTGCGCCGCCACCCGGCCATCCATGGACATCGGCGCTCGTGAAATAGACCAGTGGCACCGCAAGGAAGGCTGGCTGGGCATCGGCTACCAATACGTCATCCGCCGCGACGGCACGATGGAAACCGGGCGCGGCCTCATGGAGCCCGGCGCTCATGCCGGCGGCTACAACACCAAATCCGTGGGCATCTGCCTTGTGGGCGGGGTCGCGGAAAACGACGTGAACAAGCCCGAAAACAACTACACCCCGGCACAGTGGGACGCCCTGCGCACCCTGGTCGGCACTCTCAAGCACACCTTTCCCGGCGCGAAAATCATCGGCCACAATCAGGTGGCGGCCAAAGCCTGCCCCTGTTTCGACGTGCCCGCCTGGGTCAAACAGCAAAACATCTTTACGGAATCCGACACCATTATCGGCAAGCTCTAACCCCACCACAGCAAAACATACGCACTCACACGGCAAAAGGAACCATCATGCAAAACGAAAAGAATCAGACTGAAAAACTCATCTCCCACCTGATGCAGGGCCACGGCATCGAATTCGCCCGAGCCTTCCAAATCTTCGGCATCCAAGACCTCCGCAAACGCCTGTGCGAGGTGCGCGAGCTTGGCTACCGGCTCCGTTACTCGGAAGCGCCCAGCCCCATCGCGCCCCAGCACACTGTGCGGGTCTGCCACATCGACACCCCCCTGCAAGAAGGGGATTGGGTCCGCGTCACGGGAGCCGCCGACGGTGTGTTTGGCGTCCGCTCTTTGAGGGGAAAGGAGGGCCGCATCCTTGCCTATGCTGAACACCGTTTCCTGGTGGGCAACGACAACGGGCCTTTCGGTTGGTTCAAGCATGATGCCCTGGAAAAAGTCGGCCGGTTCCGCCGTGGTCAGGAGGTGTGCCTGAAGCACGGGGCCTTCACTGTATGCGACAGGTTTGTGAACCCCGCCGGGCGGACCCTGTACTTCCTGGAAAAGGACGGCCTCCGGTTCCACGCTGACGAAGCCATGCTGGTCGGCCTTCATGGTCCGCAGTGACAGCACCGTTACCGGCAAGGAACGCTGCCCGGCCTGCACCGCCAAGGGCGGAGACTGGGACGGCGACAACCTTGTGCGCTACTCGGACGGCCACGGCTATTGCTTTGCCTGCGAATATTACGAACACGCCCCCGGAGAAGGAGACCATACCCGACCTGTGACTACCGGCAAAAAACCCACTAGCCTTATAGACGAAGGCGACTACGTTGCCCTGTCCAAGCGCGGCCTGACCGCCGAAACCTGCCGGAAGTTCGGCTACAGCGTCGGCACCTTCTCCGGCAATCCGCAGCGGCGGCCCGTACCCGTCCAGATAGCCCCCTACTACGACCAGCACGGGAACCTCAGCGCCCAACACCTGCGCTTCGCCAACAAAGACTTTATCTGGCGGGGCAACAGCAAGGGCGTCCAGCTTTTCGGCCAACAGCTTTGGGCCGGCGGCGGCAGGAAAGTCGTGGTCACGGAAGGGGAAATAGACGCCATGTCGCTTTCCCAGCTTCAGGACAACAAATGGCCGGTGGTCAGCCTGCCCTCCGGGGCGGGCTCGGCCCTCCAGTCCATTCGTGACAACCTGGAGTTTCTGGAAAGCTTTGATGAAGTATTGCTTGCCTTTGACATGGACGAACCCGGCCGGGAAGCCGTGGCCGCCGTGGCCCCGCTGTTCACCCCCGGCAAATGCCGGATAATGCAGATGCCGCGCAAGGACGCCAACAAGTGTCTGCAAGACGGCCTGGGCAAGGAACTGCTGGCCGCCCTTTGGTCAGCAAAACCGTACCGCCCGGACGGCATCCTGAACGGCCAAGACCTCTACGCCAAGTGCAAGGCCCCGCCCGTGCCCGGCAAGAATACCCCGTACCCGGACCTTAACGGGCGCACCCTTGGGGTCCGGCCACGCGAGCTTTGGCTGTTCACGGCCGGGTCCGGCATCGGCAAATCCACCATTGTCAACGAAATCGCCTACCATCTGCACCAGACCCACACCGAGCCTCTGGGCATCCTGGCCCTGGAGGAAAGCCCCGACCGCAATGGCCGGCGGTATCTCGGCATCCACACCAACCGCCCCCTGCACCTGCCCGGCCATGACCTGACAGATGCGGAATATGATGCCGCCTATCAGGCCACCATCGGCCGGGGGGACTGGTGGATATACGAACACTTCGGCTCCACGGACGTTGACGGGCTCATCGCCAAAATCCGCTACCTCATCGTGGCCTGCGGGGTCCGCCTCCTGGTGCTGGACCATATCAGCATCGCGGTCAGCGGCCTGGACGAGATTGGCGAATCGGAACGCAAAACCATCGACAAGCTCATGACCCGCCTGCGCTCCCTGGTGGAAGAAACCAGCGCCACGGTGCTGGCCGTTGTCCACCTGAAGCGCCCGGACAAGGGCAAGAGCTACAACGAAGGCCGGCAGGTCAGCCTTACGGACCTGCGCGGCTCCGGCTCCCTGGAGCAACTGTCCGATATCGTGGTTGCCCTGGAGCGCGACCAGCAGGGGGACAGCCCCAACGTGGCCCGCATCCGGGTCTTGAAAAACCGCCCCACGGGCAACTGCGGCCCGGCCGGCTGCGTGGAATACCACCCGGACACCGGCCGCCTGCTCCCCTGCGAAACATCCGATGCCGACGCCGAAGGCTACGGGTTCACCCCCGACACTACCGAAACACCTAACGAAAAACGGGACTTCTGAAATGACCGACACACCGATGAACCCCAAAGACTACGCCTATCTTTCCTTTGAGTGGCATCTGGCCTCCCTGCTGCAATACGCCATCGTCAGCTTTCCCATGCGCGGCGGCGTTGACGTGACGGCCGCTTCCATTTCTCGCCACTACCCCGACATTCAGGCCGCCTACTGGCACACGATGGGCAAGCTGGGCATTCTCCCCCACAAACCGCGCGAGCGTGTTTTCTCAGGGGGTGATTACCAATTGCCGTAACCCTCGAATCCCTGGCCCGATTCCACCTCTGGGTTCCCACCAGCCCTGACCAATACGCCCTGCTCTTTGACGGGGAAACCGACGGCCTCCTACGCGAGGCAACCAAAATCCACTGCATCGTCATCAAGAACACAGCAACCGGCGAGGTCTTTTCCGCCCACACGCCCCTGGATATCGCCCTGGCCGTGCGAATGCTGGAAGAAGCCCCGGTCATCGTGGCCCACAACGGCATTCGCTTTGACGTTCCGGTGCTGCAAAAGCTGGCCGGGTTCAAGCCGAAAGGAAAAACCTTCGATACCCTGGTCGCCTTGCGCCTGCTCTTTGGCGACGGTGACGACTTCAAGGCCCGCGACTGGGCCGCCATCAGAAAGAAGAAGCTGGTCATGCCGGCGGAGCTTATCGGCCGCCACAGCCTGGAAGCCTGGGGCTACCGCATTGGCAAGCTCAAGGGCACTTACGGCAAGACCACGGACTGGAAAGTATGGACGCCTGAAATGCAGGCGTACTGCGAACAGGACGTGGAAGTGCTGGAGGCATTGTACCACTTCATTTTCAGCGTCGGCTTCTCCCAGGAGAGCGTGGCCCTGGAAATGGCCTTCGCGGAAGTCATCCACCAGCAGATAGAATACGGCTTCCCCTTTGACACCGAGGCTGCCGGCACTCTGTACGCGGAACTGGCGGCGGAACGGGACGAACTGCTGAAGGAATTGCAGGCCGTGTTCCCGCCGGAAATTCAGACGGAAACCTTTATTCCCAAACGGGGCAACAAAACACGCGGCTACGTGGCCGGCGTTCCGGTCCTGAAGAAGAAAGAGGTGCCGTTCAACCCCGGCTCCCGCAAGCAGGTCGCCAAGCGCCTCAAGGAACTCTACGGCTGGCTGCCGGCCGAGTTCACGCCCACGGGCGAACCCAAGATTGACGGCGACATCCTGAAAGCCTTGCCCTACAAGGAGGCCCCGCTTCTGGCCCGCTGGTACGACCTTGCCAAAATCATCGGCATGGTGGCCGAGGGCAAGAACGCGTGGCTGAAGATGACCACCCGCCACCCGGAAGGCTACCGCATCCACGGGGAGGTCAACACCAACGGCACGGTCAGCGGACGGTGCTCTCACTCCAAACCCAACCTCGCCCAGGTGCCCAAATCCGGGGAACTCGGCCAGCGCTGCCGGGCCTGTTTCATCGCCCCGCCCGGCTGGGTGTTGGTGGGCTCGGACGCCTCCGGCCTGGAACTGCGGATGTTCGGGCATTTCGTGGCCCGCTACGACGGCGGCAAATACATCGCCATCGTTCTGGACGGCGACGTCCACACCGCCAACCAACAGGCCGCCGGACTGCCCACCCGCGATAACGCCAAAACCTTTATATATGCATACCTATATGGTGCAGGGGATATCAAGCTCGGCTCCATCGTAGCACCCACGGCCAAGCTCCAGGAGCAGCGCCGTATCGGCGCATCCCTTCGCAAACGCTTTGAAACCAGACTCCCGGCCCTGAAGAAACTCCGGGACGCCATTCAGGCCGCCGTCAAAGAACGCAAGTTCCTGTACGGCATAGACAAACGCAAGCTTACGGTACGCTCCCCCCATGCCGCGCTCAATGTGGTGCTGCAATCGGCCGGGGCGCTGCTGGTCAAGTTTGCCACCGTCATCTGGCACATGCTCATTGATGAGTCCGGCTATGTCTGGGGCAAAGATTGGGCGCAAGTATGCCACGTGCATGATGAAGTTGGCGCAATAGCCCGCAACAAGGAAATCGCGGAACACCTCGGCAAGCTGTTCGTCCAGGCCCTTGAACTGGCCGGCCAACACTTCGCGTTCCGCTGCCCCACAACCGGCGAATACAAAATCGGAAACAACTGGAAGGAGACACACTGATATGAACGCGGCTCAAATGAAATACCTCTTCCTGCAACTCGACCACATCGAGCGCGACCTGTTCAGGAAAATCGAGGAAAACTACCACGACTCCCCCAACTTTGAAGAGAAGGTGGAGATGATTCGTAATGGTGAAGTGCCGCTTCGCCCGCTTGCTGCACTGAAAAGCTACACCGACCTCATCGACGCTTACGACTTTACCGGCAAGGTGGTGGACCTTAGTGAAACCCGGAACAAGAAGCGCGAGTCTCTGAAAGACCGCATCCAGCACATCAAAAACGCCGTGGTCTTTGACGGCCAGACGACCGCTCAGGAAATGCTGGCCGGGGCCAAAACAATAAGTATCGAAGAGTTGTAGGAGACACGCCGATATGAAGCCCTATGTGACTTTTTATCTGGGGTTACTTGCATTCCTATGGGGAATCCTGGGTAGCTGCGCCATCTTTATGTGGGTATTCGGAAAGATACTGGGAAAGCTATAATATGCCCACCACACCCCCTCGCTACGCCGTCTTCGCTGACATCTTCGACGACCCTCATAATCCCAACGTCAACCCCGACGACTACCCCATATGGTGCGATACCCAACAGGAGGCCATCGACCTGATGGACATCCTGACCCGAGATACCGGCGTCGGGCACTTCATTATGGAACGCACCATCACGGCCGACCCGCCGGAGCCTGTGTCCCTGGAAGAGGTCTATGCCGTCCGGCCGGGCGTTGATTTTCCTTACACACTAAATCCGTAGGAGGAAACATGATGACCATGACCTTTCTCGACATGGCGTTCGTCAGCTTCCTTTCGGGCTGGTTAATCGCTCGTTTGGTTACGTGGTGGGAGGACCGATGAACCTACCCACCAAAGTCTTCATCGTCGTAACCCACGACGGCGAGTGGCTGCCCAAGTATGCCTCGGTAGGCTTCTACAAACATCAAGCCCCGGCCACAAGAGCCGCCAAACAGTGTGGCGTTCCCGCGAAGGTCTTGGCCTTTGACCTCAATAATCCCGAAACCGTCTTCGACACAGGAGAGCCCGCTGCCTGAAAAACCCTCTCATCCTCCCACACTCCTCATCGACGGCGACGTATACGCCTACCAAGCCGCCTCGGCCACGGAACGCGTCGTCACCTTTGACAACGTGAACTTTCAGCGGGTCGGCAGCCTGCCCGACGCCGTGGTCAGCTTTGAAAACAAGCTCGCTTCGCTTCTCAAACGCTTCAAGACCGCCAGCTACATCATCGCCCTGACGGACGTGGACAACTTCCGCAAGGATTTGCTCCCGTCCTACAAAGGGAACCGCAACCCCCGCGAAAAGCCTTTTTGTCTCACAGCGCTAAGGGCGCATATCCTGGCCGAACACAAGACCTACCAGCGCCCCGGCCTGGAGGCTGACGACGTGCTGGGCATCCTGGCCACATCCGCCCGGATTTTCCCCAAAGATACCCGGCGCGTCATCGTGTCCGTGGATAAGGACATGCTCTCCATCCCCGGCGAATATTACAACTCCAAGCTGGACATCCTGTATGCCACCGCACCGGAAGAGGCCGCCTACCGGCACTGCTTCCAAACCCTGACCGGCGACCCCACGGACGGCTACCACGGCTGCCCCAAGGTCGGCCCCCGGAAAGCGGAACGGATTCTGGACGGCCTGACCGGCTACGCGGAACTCTGGCCCGCCGTGGTCGCGGCCTTTGAAAACGCGGGCCTGACTGAAGCCGATGCCCTGGTGCAGGCTCGCATGGCCCGCATCCTTCACGCCTCTGATTATGACTTCCAAGCCAAAAAGGTACGATTGTGGGAACCCCCCAACCTCACCCAAAAGGCTGCTCCCAGGCCTGCGACTACCGCGAAGCCTGGGAAGCGGCCAACCCCTGCGCCCACTGCGGCACAGGCTGCCACAAGAACGCGAAAACCAACACCGACCCATACAAAGAACTGACCGCCAAACACCCCGTAGGAGAAACTGCTGATGAGCATGAACCTAGTTGCTGAGGCTGACGCCAAAGCCCCCGTGCCGGGGCTTCCTACCGCCTGCGCTGAGTGCCCGTTCAACGATAGTACCTTGTGCGATGACTGTGCCCATGCGCCCACCAGATATGCCGCGCGGGCTACCCATGCACACATCCCCGCCGAAGGCATCAAACACGACGCCGGCAAACCCCGCTACGACCTTATCCCGCCGGAAGCCCTGGACGGTCTCGCCCGGCTCTACGCCATGGGCGCGGAAAAATACGAGGACCGCAATTGGGAAAAAGGCATGAAATGGTCCCGCATCTTCTCGGCCATGATGCGCCACGCCTGGGCTTGGTTCCGGGGCGAGACCTATGACAAACAGGACAAGCAGCACCATCTGCTGTCCGTCATCTGGTGCGCCATGGCCCTGTATGCCTATGAGCACCGGGGAACGGGCACGGATGACCGGCCGAAAATCGTGGATTGGTACAAAGACTTCTGGAGGCAGCCGAATGCGTAAACCCGCCGACCCCTGTCTCGCCCCCATCCCGCCCCTGGACAAAATCCTGCTGGACTTTTTGGACAAACGCTACCCGGAACGCTGCCCTGACCTTCACGAAACCGTGGACGCCATCCGCTACAAGGCCGGCCAGCGGGACGTGGTGCGTTTTCTGCTGGACCAATACCGGCGGCAACAGGAGAGCGGCGGTCCCACCCCGGTCATACCTCCCAGCTTCAGTATCCCCCTGATGGAGAGTTGCGAGGTGTGCCCGTAGTGCGCTTTCTCATCCGAGACCGCATCCCCGGCCGGGAGCCGTCTACTCTGACCACAGAACATTTGATGGTCATGGCCGCGCTCCTGGTGCTGGAAGATACCGGCCAATACCTTTTCTATGACGGTACCATCCGGGATAAAGAGGATTACCTTGGCCTGCTGGTAAACCCCCACACCATGGCCTTTGGTCTTTTTAGCCCTGACGGCAACAATCCTCTGGGGCTGTGCTGGCTGAACAACTTCCTCGGCCACGCATCCCTGATGCACTTCATCATCTTTGGCGAGGGCCTGCCCCACAAACGGCAGATTGCCCAGAGCATGCTCGGCCACCTGCTGTTCGGCCAGGGCTCCCAGATATCCGGCCTGATAGGCATCACCCCAAAGCCTTTCCGCCATGCGTGGAAATTTGCCCTGGAATCCGGCTTTGAGCGCATAGGCATCCTGCCCCGCGCCTGCTGGGTGGCGTCCCATAACCGCATGGTGGACGCCGTGCTGACGCTCTGCACCCCGGAGTCGTTCCACAAAACCTATAACACAGTTCAAGAAGGAGGCCCCCTATGGGCGGAGGCGGAGGAAAAAACAAGAAACCCAAAGTAGAAGAAGTCACCATGCCGAGTGCTCCGGCCACGCCGCCGCCCCCGGAACCCGTGGCCGAAGCCCCGGTTGTCGCCAGCGACCACATCAACCGCCGCAATGACCGTTCGGCCAAGAAGAAGGGCACCTCGGCCCTGCGTATAGACCTTGCCACGGGCGGCGGGGGCAGCGTCGGCGGCAACGGGCTCTCCATTCCCCGATAACCAAAAGGGAGGCTACTATCGCCCAACAGCACAATCCTTCCCAGGCGACCATCAACGTCGCTTCCCGCTACCAAACCCTGGTCACGCGCCGCGCACCCTATGAGGAACGCGCCCGCGCCTGCGCCAAACTGACCATCCCGGCCGCCTACCCTCTGACAGAAGGCGACAGCGGCAACAGTTCCGCTTCCGCCAAAATAGTCACCCCTTACCAGGGCATTGGGGCGGAAGGCGTTTCCACCCTCAGTTCCAAACTGCTCCTGGCCCTCATGCCCCCGAACACGCCCTTTTTCCGCTTCCGCCTCACTGACGCCGTACAGCAGCAAATTCTGGCGGACCAGCAGGGGGAAGAAGCGCAAACGGCCGTGGAAAAGGCGCTGGGCAAACTGGAGCAGGCCGTGCAGGCGGGCATTGAATCCACGCCCGACCGGCCGGCCATGTACGACGGCTTCATGCAACTGCTCATGGCCGGCAATGCGCTGGTCTACCTGGACCCGGAAAAAGGCGCTCGCATCTACCGGCTGCCGCAGTATGTTGTCCGCCGCGACCCCACGGGAACGCCGCTGGAAATAATTACCCGCGAACAGGTGGACAGGGCCAGCCTGCCCCCGGCCGTGCTCCAGTCGGCCGAAGTGCGGGAAGACGCCGACCGGGAACAGCAGAACGCCAGCGGTGGTCCGGTGGAAAAGACGTATGGCCTCTACACCTATATCCGCCGCACGGAGAAAACCTGGCTGGTGCATCAGGAATGCCTGAACCAGACAGTGCCCGGCTCCCAAGGCAAATACCCCCTGGACGCCTGCCCCTTCATTCCCCTGCGTATGTACCGCGTGGACGGGGAAGACTACGGCCGCTCCTATGTGGAGCAGTTTCTTGGCGACCTGAAATCCCTGGAAGCGCTCTCCCAGGCCATTCTGGAGGGCAGCGCCCAGGCCGCCAAGATGCTGTGGCTGGTTGACCCCAACAGCCTCACCAAAGCCAGCGTCATCCAAAACGCCCCCAACGGCGCGGTCCTGGAGGGCAGGGCAACGGACGTTACCGTTGTTCAGTCCCAGAAAAGCGCCGACCTGCGCATTGCCTACGAATCCATCAGCCGCATTGAACAACGCCTCGCCAAGGCGTTTCTGCTTGTGGACGGCACCCGGCGGGACGCGGAGCGGGTCACGGCCGAAGAAATTCGGGCCGTCGCCAACGAACTGGAAACCGCCCTTGGCGGCATTTACTCCATCCTGTCCCAGGAGTTCCAGCGGCCCTACATCAAGGTCAAGCTGAAACAACTGGAGAAAAAGAACGCCCTGCCCGCCCTGCCCAAAGGCGCGGTGGAGCCGTCCATCGTGGCCGGCTTTGAAGCCCTCGGCCGGGGCAACGACTGGCAAAAGCTGCAAGAACTCCTTGGCGGCATAAGCCAGTTTATTCCCCCGCAGATGGCCGCGCAGTTCATCAACATTCCCAACCTGCTCACCCGATGCGCCACGGCCAAGGGGGTCAACCCGGAAGGCCTGTTCAAAGACCATAAGGCCATACAGACGGAGCGGGAACAGGCACAGGCGCAGGCGCAGCGGCAGGATATGACCAAGACCATGATGCCAAAGGCCATGGACATGCTCGGCCAGGGCATGGCGAACATGCCCCCGGAAATGCTGCAACAGGCCGTTGAAGGCATTGACCCGACCATGCTGCAACAGGCCATGGGCCAAACGGACCCTGCGGCCATGCAACCACCCGTGTAACCACCCAATAAAGGAATATACGCTTATGGCAAAGAACGACACCAAAAGCCCGGACACCACGGAAACTTTCGCCGCGAACCAACACACCAAAGACGTGGTGGATGAGCTTGAAAACACCCTCAAGAAAGCTCCGGTGACCGCGCCCCAATCTCTGGTCGCGCCCGCCCGCACCGTGAAGCGTGAACAATGCGCCGGCGGCACCACCAAAGTCACCTACTACTAGAGCATTTCAACTTTAAAATTGTATATAACCAGAAGACTTGAACCAGCCCTGGGCATCGCTTGCAGAAACACGGTCCAGGGCTTTTCCAACTCCTGCAAAGAGGTCTTCATGGGTTCTGGATTTTATGCCTCGCAAT
>JAVBOI010000121.1:0-4094 GCA_031550695.1 Desulfovibrio sp.
CATGCCGGTAACTTCCTGAAGCAGCCGCTCGCATTCCCACACGGCTTCCAGGCAGCCGGCGGCCAGGGCTTCGCCGCCGTCCACCTGGGCCAGCAGCGGATGGGTGTGGGCGAATCCGGGCAGGTTGGAGGCGGCTTCGGAAAACTTGGGGTTGTACTTCATGGTGCAGGACCCCAGCGGATAGAAATTGGTGTCCACGCTGAAGTTGCGCTTGGAAAGCAGGGAATAGTGCCGGACCACGTCCAGTTCGGACATTTCCGGCAGGGCCGGGCGATTTTTGCGCAAGAGGCCGGCGGGCAGCATGTCGGCGGCGGACTTTTGCGGCTTTTGCGGAATGACGCCGGTGCGGCCGGGAACGGATTTGGCGAATACGGTTTTCACTGGTCTACCTCGCTATATGGTAGGAAGCACGCGGGCCACGGCTTCGGCCAGCCGGGTAATGTGCGCCGGGGTGGTTTTCTCTGTGCAGGCCAGAAGCAGGACATTGTCCAGTCCGGGCAGCCAGCGCCCCATGGGCAGGCCGGGCACGAGGTTTTCCTTGCACAGGGCCTTGACCAGGCTTGCCGCCGGCTTGGGCAGGCTGATGGCGACCTCGTTGGCGTAAGGCGCGTCGGAATACAGGCTGACGCCGGGGATGGCCGTCAACGCGGCCACGGCCTCGCGGGCGCGCTGCATGGAAAGCTCGGCCGCGCGCGTAAGCCCTTCCGGCCCGAGCAGGCTTGTGTGGATGGCGGCGCGCAGGGCGCACAGCGCCTGGTTGGAGCAGATGTTCGAGGTGGCCTTGGCCCGGCGGATGTGCTGTTCACGCGCTTGCAGGGTGAGCACGTAGCCGGTTTTGCCGTTCAAATCCTCGGTGCGGCCGGTGATGCGGCCGGGCATCTGGCGCACCATTTCTTTGGTGCAGGTCATGATGCCGAGGTAGGGACCGCCGAAGCCAAGCGGCATGCCGATGGCCTGGCCGTCGGCCACGGCCACGTCCGCGCCCATTTCGCCGGGGGTTTTCAAAACCGCCTGCATGACCGGGTTCACGGCCATCACGGTTTTGGCGCCGCCGGCCTTGTATGTGGCGAACAGGGGCGAGAAATCGGCCACGCCGCCGAAAAAGCCGGGGTTCTGCACCACCAGCGCGGCCGTGTCGCCGTCCAGGGCGGCTTCCAGGGCGGCCATGTCGGGCGCGCCCTTTTTGTGCGCCACCACGCTGATGGTCAGGCCCAGGTTGGCGCTTAAGGTGGCCAGCATGACGCGGTACAACGGGTTCACGTTTTCGTCCACCACGATGCGGTTGCGGCGGGTGGCGCGAACGCCCATCATGGCCGCTTCGAAAATGGCCGTGCCGCCGTCGTAGACCGAGGCGTTGGCAACGTCCATTTCCATCAGCCGGCACACGGCGGTCTGGTATTCGAAGATGGCCTGGAGCGTGCCCTGGGCCGCTTCCGGCTGGTACGGCGTGTAGGCGGTGTAGAATTCGCCGCGCGAGCTTAAGGCGTCCACGGCGGCGGGCACGGCGTGGTCGTAGGCGCCGGCGCCCAGAAAGCTTACCACGCCGGCGTTTTTGCCGGACAGCTCGACCAGGCGGGCCATGGTTTCGTGCTCGGACATGCCGTCCGGCAGATCAAAGCTTTGGGGACGCATGTCGGCCGGGATGTCCGCGAACAGATCGTCCAGGCTTGTGACGCCGATGCGCTTGAGCATGGCGGCGGTGTCGTCGGACGTATGGGGAATGTAGGGCATGGGCTCCTTCCTTGGTTGGAAAAACAAAGAGGGAAAGGCGGCAAAGTCAACAAAACGGCGCTGTCACGGGCGGCCCCGTGAACGCGTTATCAAGGCCGAGGCCGGGCTGAGAGGGGAAAAACATTGAGGATGAAGCCAGCCTGGTCGAAGTGGGGCGCTGCCCCACCCCCCGCAAGGGGGTACGACCCCCTTGACCCGCGTATTTGGGGTAAGGGTGGTATCTCAAAACTTGTCATTAAAATCCGGCCGGTTTCATATCAATACGCCCCTGATGAGGGGGTCCGGGGGAAATCATTTCCCCCGGCCGCCGGAGGCATATTGTAAACTTTAATGAGATTCGGCCGCCACTTGCGCTTCGTAGCCGGCGGCGTCGAGCAGGCCTTCGGGCTGGGCGCTTAAGCGCACGCGCACCATCCAACCGTCGCCGTAGGGCGATTCGTTGACTTTTTCCGGGTTGCTTTCCAGGGCCCCGTTAATGGCGACAACCTCGCCGGCCACGGGGCTGTAAATGTCGCTGGCGGCCTTCACGGACTCCACGGACCCCATTTCCTTGCCGGGAACGAGCACGGCGCCCACGGCGGGCAGATCGACGAAGGTAAGGTCGCCCAACTGCTCCTGGGCGAAAAAGGTGATTCCGATAACGGCCTCGGAACCTTCTATGCGCGCCCATTCGTGGGTGGGGGCATACAGCAGATCCGCTTTAACAGACATAAACTCGCTCCTGTAGAGGTAGTGCGTGGTTCGGCGCGCCGGACGGTTTTCGATTCGCGCCCGGCGGTAAGGGCATCAGGATTGCGGCGGCAGGGGAAGGCCCAGCTTGGCTATTTCCTGCAACAGAACGGCGTGGTTTACCGGCTTGACCATGTAGCTGGTGGCTTCGCCGAGAAAGAAGGCGTCGTGCAGTTCCTCGGAATTGTCCAGGCCGGAGACCATGATCACCCTGACCTGATTTTCCCGGGCAATGTCGTGTTCTTTTTCTATCTGCCGAATTTCGCGCAAGGCCTGCTGCCCGTCGATGTTGGGCATGAGAATGTCCATGGTCACCAGGGCGTAGGGCTCGCCCGCTTTCAGGGCGCGCGAGAAGGCTTCCACGCCTTCCTCGCCGTCGGTGGCCACGTCCACGTCGCCAAAGGGACGCAGAAGTTTCTGCATCAGATGCCGGGTTTCAAAATCGTCATCCACCACAAGAAATCGCATAAGCCCGCTCCTCAGTCAGACTTCAGAGAGTTGACGGACGCCGCGCCCGGATTTATGAAAAGGCCGTCGGGAATCTTGTCCGCCGGCCGGCGCGAAGAGGCGTCCGGGCTTTGGGGAACGGCCTTTTCCGCTTGCGCGGGAACCGTTCCGACCCTTGGAATCGTTGTCACGTTTGTCTGGCGGATAGTACCGGCAGGCGCGGGCAAGGTCAAGTCAGAACTATCGGATGACCATATGCGTTCGCGCCGGCGGCGCCTGTTGTCATCAGGCCTGTACGGTGGTATACGGGGAGAGAGCCGCACCCGGCGCCAAGATTGCCCAGAACCGATTACATCCCGCAGGAGTCGCGATGAAAGTGGAACAACTCTCCCTCTTCCTTGAGAACAAGGCCGGCCGCCTTGCGGAAGTAACCAGCATTCTTGAGGAAACAGGCATCAACATCATGGCCCTGTCCCTGGCCGACACCTCGGAATTCGGAATTTTGCGTCTTATCGTCAACGACTACGAAAAAGCCCAGGCCGCTCTCAAGGCCAAAGGTTTTACCGTGGGCCGCACCGGCGTGGTGGCCGTGGAAGTGAGCCACCAGCCCGGCGGGCTGAACAAGATTCTGCAACTGCTGGAAAAAAAGAACATCAACATCGAATACATGTACGGCTTTCCCTACCAGGGCGCGGCCGCCATCATTATTTTCCGCTTCGACCGCTCCGAAATGGCGGTGGAAGTGTTGCGGGAAAGCGGCGTAAGGGTGTTCTCCGAGAAGGATATTTGTTCTGTCGACGGATCATGCGAGGCGTAGCCTGGAAAGGCCGTTTTTCCGGAAAAATCATGAAAGAAACCGCCCGGCGTTCGCGCGTCGGGCGGTTTTTTTTGGTTTTTTTGAAATGAGGGATAGTGAGGCCATCACGTAGGGATAGTTTGGTGGCTTCAGATGCGAAGCAAGGGCATTGCGCCGACAGGCAGTGGCGGCCCGAAACTATGATTGCCGTGACATCCGACGGCTCCGGGCTGTGATTACCCCCGCACCCGGCACTCCGCCCCGCGCCCCACCGTCATTCCCGCATCAGGCTTACAGCACAACGCCCCCACGCCCGGCAACCGTCCTTACCGCGTTGGCGGGGAAGACGGGTGGCGGGGGGCGGGGCGTGGCCGGTGGGGGGACGCCGGCG
>JAVBOI010000087.1:0-17444 GCA_031550695.1 Desulfovibrio sp.
CATGTTAAGGCTTCGAGTTCGACGCGTTCAGATTCCATCAAAGTAACTCTATATCGGGGAGCCACAGCAACCTCCTTTGGTTGCCATGACTATAGCTCATTTTTAAAAAATACGAAACTTTAAATGTTACACGATACTAGAACAGCATGAAAACAAAGAAATCCGCCTGAGCAAGGCGGATTTCTTTGTTTTCATGCGCGTATAGTGATCCTACTGGTGAATGTCCACCAGCAGGGGGCTGTCTTCCAGTTCCTCAAGGAATTTGTCCGGCCGCTCTTTCTGCTCGGGCACCACGATTTCCGAGTGCACGTATTCGCGGTAGCCGGTACCGGCCGGAATCAAGCGGCCGACAATGACGTTTTCCTTAAGGCCGCGCAGGGCGTCGGACTTACCACGCAGAGCGGCTTCCGTGAGCACTTTGGTGGTTTCCTGGAACGAGGCGGCGGAGATGAAGCTGGAAGTGGTCAGCGAGGCCTGGGTGATGCCCAGCACCAGGGGCTCGGCCGTGGCCGGCGTGCGGCCTTCGGCAACGGCCTTGGCGTTTTCGTCCTTGAACTCCTGCTTGTCCACCTGTTCGCCCACCAGGAAGCTGGTCAGGCCGGGATCGAGCACCTGCACCTTGCGCAGCATCTGACGCACAATCACTTCGATGTGCTTGTCGTCGATGCCCACACCCTGGAAGCGGTACACATCCTGGATTTCGTCCACCAGGTAGGCGGCCAGGAATTTCTCGCCCTTGGTGCGCAGGATGTCGTGCAGTTCCGGATGGCCTTCGGTGAGCAGTTCGCCCGCTTCCACAAAGTCGCCGTCGCTCACGGTGATGTGCTTGCCCTTGGGCACCAGGTATTCCCTGGACTCCCCGGCCTCGGGCGTGACCACGATTTTTCGCTTACCTTTGGCTTCGCCGGCAAAGGCAACGGTACCGTCGATTTCCGAGACCACGGCCATGTCCTTGGGCTTGCGCACTTCAAAGAGTTCGGCCACGCGGGGCAGACCGCCCACGATGTCCTTGGTCTTGGAGGATTCGCGCGGCTTGCGGGCCAGGATGTCGCCGGCCTGGATTTCCTGGCCGTCCCGCACCATGAGCAAGGCGCCCACGGGCAGGGGATAGGTGGCCGGAATGGCCGAGCCGGGCCGGGTCTTCACCTCGCCATTGGCGTCGCAAACCGAGATGGAGGGCCGGAAGTTGGTGGTCCGGTACTCGATGACGATCTGGGTGGCCATGTGCGTGGCTTCGTCCACTTTCTCCTGGTAGGTCTTGCTTTCCAGAAGGTCGGTGAACTTGAGTACGCCGTCCACTTCAGACACGAAGGGCTCGTTGAAGGGATCCCATTCGGCCAGCAGGGCGCCCTTTTTCACTTCTTCATTTTCTTTGACCACCAGCTTGGAGCCGTTGGGCAGGATATATTTTTCCCGTTCGCGCCCTTGCTCGTCCACAATGCTGAGTTGGCCGCTCTTGCCCAGAATCATGCTTTGGCCTTCGCGGTTAAGCACGGCCTTGACCCTGGAGAAGATCACGCGGCCGGCGTGCTGGGCGGTGATGCTGGAACGCTCGATTTCGCGCGAGGCCGTGCCGCCGATGTGGAAAGTGCGCATGGTCAGCTGCGTGCCCGGCTCGCCGATGGACTGGGCCGCGATGATGCCCACGGTTTCGCCGATGTTCACCAGGTGGCCGCGGGCCAGATCCCGGCCGTAGCAGTTGGAGCAGACGCCGCGTTCCGACTGGCAGGTCAGGGCCGAGCGCATGGTCAGGGAGTTGATGCCCACTTCGTCAAGCACTTCGGCCACATGCTCGTCCACCAGGGTGTTGGCCGGGAAGAGCAGTTCGCCGCTTTCCGGGTGGTGCGCGGGGTAGAGCGTCACCCGGCCCAGAACGCGTTCGGCCAGACGCATCTTGATGTCCCCGCCCTTGACCAGGTGGGTGAGTTCAATGCCGTCCACGGTGCCGCAGTCGTGCTCGCTGATGATCACGTCCTGAACCACGTCTACCAGGCGGCGGGTAAGGTAACCGGAGTTGGCCGTTTTAAGAGCCGTGTCCGCCAGGCCTTTGCGCGCGCCGTGGGTGGAGTTGAAGTACTGGGACACGTCCAGACCTTCGCGGAAGCTGGAAATGATCGGGGTTTCGATGATTTCGCCCGACGGCTTGGCCATAAGGCCGCGCATGCCGGCAAGCTGGCGCATCTGGTCCTGGTTGCCCCGCGCGCCGGAGGTGGACATCATATAAATGGGGTTGAAGCTCTGGTTGACCTTCTTTTCCCCGGTTTTTTCGTTGACCACTTCCTCGTGGGAAATGCCCCTGATCATTTCGGAGGACACGTCCTGGGTGGCCTTGGTCCAGACGTCCACCACCTTGTTGTACTTTTCCGTACGGGTGATGATACCGTCGCGGTACTGGCGTTCGATGTCTTCCACCTCGGCCTTGGCCGTGTCGATGATGTGCTTTTTGGCTTCGGGGATCTTCAGGTCCTTGACGCCAATGGTCACGCCGGCGCGGGTGGCGTATTCGTAGCCCAGGTCCTTGAGGCGGTCGCACAGGATGACCGTGGCCTTGGTGCCGGCGTCGCGGTAAGCGGAGCCCACCAGGCGGGCGATGTTCTTTTTGGTCAGCACGCAGTTGACCAGATCAAAGGGGATGCCTTCGGGCAGGATGTCGCGCACCAGGATGCGGCCGGCCGTGGTGGCGAGCATTTCACCGTCGATGCGAACCTTGATCCTGGCGTGCAGGGCCAGGGCGCCGGCATCGTAAGCGGCGATGACTTCCCAGGGGTCGCAGAAGATCTTGCCTTCGCCCTTTTCGAAATCGCGGTCCAGGGTCATGTAGTACAGGCCGAGCACGATGTCCTGGCTGGGCACGATGACCGGGCTGCCGTTGGCCGGGGACAGAATGTTGTTGGTGCTCATCATGAGCACGCGGCATTCGATCTGCGCTTCCAGGGACAGGGGCAGGTGCACGGCCATCTGGTCGCCGTCAAAGTCGGCGTTGTAGGCCGAGCAGACCAGGGGGTGAAGCTGGATGGCCTTGCCTTCCACGAGCAGCGGCTCAAAGGCCTGGATGCCGAGACGGTGCAGGGTGGGAGCGCGGTTGAGCATGATCGGATATTCGCGCACCACTTCTTCCAGAATGTCCCATACCACCAGTTCCTCGCGCTCGACCATCTTTTTGGCGCTTTTGATGGTGGAGGCCAGGCCCCGTTCTTCGAGCTTGGCGTAGATAAAGGGCTTGAACAGCTCCAGCGCCATCTTTTTGGGCAGGCCGCACTGGTGCAGTTTCAACTTGGGGCCGACCACGATAACGGAACGGCCGGAATAGTCCACGCGCTTGCCGAGCAGGTTCTGGCGGAAGCGGCCCTGCTTGCCCTTGATCATGTCGGACAGGGACTTGAGCGGACGGCCGTTGGTGCCGGTAATGGCCCGGCCGCGCCGGCCGTTGTCGAACAGCGCGTCCACGGCTTCCTGAAGCATGCGCTTTTCGTTGCGGATGATGATGTCGGGCGCGCCCAGTTCCATCAGGCGTTTCAAACGGTTGTTCCGGTTGATGACGCGGCGGTAGAGGTCGTTCAGGTCCGAGGTGGCGAAACGTCCGCCGTCCAGGGGAACCAGGGGGCGCAGTTCGGGTGGGATGACCGGAATTACTTCCATAATCATCCACTCCGGCTTGTTGCCTGATTCGATGAAAGCCTCGACAATTTTCAGGCGCTTGGTCAGTTTTTTCTTCTTGGTCTGGGAGCGGGTGGCCTGGGATTCCTCGCGCAAGGTGGCGCGCAGTTCCTCCAGGTTCAACTCTTCCAGAAGCGTGCGCACGGCTTCGGCGCCCATGCCCACGGTCAGGGCGTCTTCGCCGTAGTGATCAAAGACCTGCAGGTATTGATCTTCCGAAATGACCTGCAGCTTGGTCAGGTTGGTATTGCCCGGATCCCGCACGATGTAGGAGTCGAAATAGAGGACCTTTTCCAGGTCCGCCATGGTGATGTCGAGCAGGGTGCCGATTTTGGACGGCAGGGTCTTGAGAAACCAGATGTGGGCCACGGGCGCGGCCAGTTCGATGTGGCCCATGCGCTCGCGCCGCACCTTGGAGGCAATGACTTCAACGCCGCACTTTTCGCAGACAATGCCGCGGTGCTTCATGCGTTTGTATTTGCCGCAGTTGCACTCGTAGTCCTTGACCGGCCCGAAGATCTTGGCGCAGAACAGGCCGTCGCGCTCGGGCTTGAAGGTCCGGTAGTTGATGGTTTCCGGCTTTTTCACTTCGCCGTAGGACCATTCGCGGATGGACTCGGGGGCGGCAATGGAAACCTGAATGGATTTCAGGTTTTTTATATTGGAAACAGTGGCGGAGGAACCTCTGACGGTAAAGAGATCGTCCAGAGTCATAATAGTACCTGCCGTTTGGTCTGAGGCTTTGTAATGTCAATCTGTCCCAACGGTCCCGGGCGGTGAGACCATATTGCGCCCGGACCGGCGGGCGGGCGGCCCCTTGGCGGGGCCGCCGTGCATCTGCCGGACCTGGCCTGTTGACGCTGCGAGCCATTTTGTTCTCTGCCAAGGAAGGAAAGCTTTTTATGTAGGGGCGTATTCAAACATACGTGACCGGAATAAAAAGCTTTCCTGACGCAGGCAGAGGGCAAAAGGGCCGTAGCGTCAGCAGGCTCCAGCGGTTTTCAGCCTTGGCGGCCGAACCCCTCAGAAGTCGTCGTCCTCGTCATCCTTGTCGGAGTCGGCGCGTCTTCTTCCGGAGAAATCGTCGTCTTCGTCCTCTTCCTCGCCGTGGTTGTCGTCCGGGGCGCTTTCATCATCGTCATCATCATCGTCCGGCGCGTCGCCGAGAGCGGCGCCGCCGGCCGGAAACAGACCGATGCTGCGATCGTCGTCCTGGTCTTCATCCTCGAGGCGATCGTGGTCCATGCCCTGGATTTCCTTCAGAGCTTCGGCCAGATCGGCGTCGTCATCGTCATCCTCGTGCAGGCGGGCCTCGGCCAGGGCTTCCCTGGCTTCGCGCATGGCGGCCCGTTTGGCCACCGGGTCAGAGTACCCCTCGGCTTCGCTGTGGATGTAAAGACCGCCGCGCTTGGGCTTTTTCTTGCCTTCCTCCTGGTGCAGGGTCACGTCAAGGCCGAGGGACATGAGTTCCTTGACCAGAACGTTGAAGGATTCCGGCAAACCGGCTTCAAGGAAGTTTTCTCCCTTGACGATCTTTTCGTACATTTTCACGCGGCCGGTAACGTCGTCGGACTTAACCGTGAGGAATTCCTGCAACAGGTAAGCCGCGCCGTAAGCTTCCAGCGCCCAGACTTCCATTTCCCCGAGGCGCTGGCCGCCAAACTGGGCCTTGCCGCCAAGGGGTTGCTGGGTGACCAGGGAGTAGGGGCCGGTGGAACGGGCGTGGATTTTTTCATCAACCAGGTGGTGAAGCTTGAGCATGTACATGACGCCCGTGGTCACCCGATTGCGGAAGGCTTCGCCGGTGCGGCCATCGTAAAGCACGGTCTTGCCGTCGTCGGGCAGTCCGGCCTTGGACAGCCAACTCCACAGTTCCTCCTCGGTGGCGCCGTCAAAGACCGGGGTCTTGGTGACGATGCCGTCCCGCAGTTTTTTCACGGCGTCCACAAAGTCCTCGTCGGACAGGCCGTCGATCAGATCAGAGGTAGACTGGCTTTCGAACACGTTCTTGACTTGGGCGCGCAAGTCTTTAAGCACCGCGCCGTGTTCCGCCATGTCGGCCAGTTGCTGGCCCAGTTCCTTGGCGGCCCAGCCCAGGTGGGTTTCCATGATCTGCCCGATGTTCATACGGGAGGGAACGCCCAGGGGGTTCAGCACGATATCCACCGGGCGGCCGTCGGCAAAGAACGGCATGTCCTCCACCGGCAGAATGCAGGAGACGACGCCCTTGTTACCGTGGCGTCCGGCCATTTTGTCGCCCACGTTGAGCTTGCGTTTGACCGCCACGTAGACCTTGACCATCTTGATCACGCCCGGGGGCAGATCGTCGCCTTCGGTCACCTTGCCGCGCTTGGAGTCGTAAATGCCCTTGATAAAGGCCAACTCGCGGTCATAGTCGTCCAAGATGGCCGTGATGGCCTCGTTGACTTCCTTGTTCTTGAACAGGCCGGCGAATTTCTTTACCGGCAGGTCGGCCAGCATTTCCAGGCTGGGCACGCTGCCGGCCTCGGCCAGCACTTCGCCCTTTTTCTTGCCGGGAAGGTTGCCGCTGAGTTGCTTGCCGGCCACCAGGTCCATGATTCGCTCGCGGGTGGAGTCGGTCAGGGCGCGGGCGTGGTCGGCTTCCTTGCGGTCCAACTTGGCCAGTTCAAAATCCTCAATGGCGCGGGTGCGGTCGTCTTTTTCGCCGGAGCGGCGGTTAAAGACCTTGACCTCGATAACCGTGCCCTCAATGCCCGGCGGCACCTTGAGAGAGGTGTTCTTTACGTCGCGGGCCTTGTCGCCGAAGATGGCGCGCAGGAGCTTTTCTTCCGGCGTGAGCTGCGTTTCGCCCTTGGGCGTGATTTTGCCCACCAGAATGTCGTCGGGCTTCACGTTGGCGCCAATGCGGATAATGCCGCTGACGTCCAGGTTGCGCAGCATGTCTTCGCCCACGTTGGGAATGTCGCGGGTGATTTCTTCCGGTCCCAGTTTGGTGTCGCGTGACACCACCTCGAACTCCTCGATGTGTACCGAGGTGAAGACGTCTTCTTTCACGCAGCGTTCGGAAATGAGGATGGAGTCCTCAAAGTTGAAGCCGCACCAAGGCATGAAGGCCACGGTAAGGTTTTTGCCCAGCGCCAGTTCCCCGTCTTCAATGCCGGGGCCGTCGGCCAGGACATAGCCTTTTTTCACCACCTGGCCGGGGCGGCAGGAGGGTTTCTGCCCGAAGCAGGAGTTCTGGTTGGACTTGTGGTATTTTTGCAGAATGTACGATTTGACGCCGCCGGTATCCGGGCTGACGGCCGGATCGTAGCTGACGATGATGCGGTCGGCGTCCACGTAGCGGACAATGCCGTCGGCCTCGGCCAGGATGCAGGCGCCGGAGTCCTGGGCCACGTCGCGTTCCATGCCCGTGCCCACCAGCGGCTTGGCGCTGCGCAAGAGCGGCACGGCCTGACGCTGCATGTTGGAACCCATGAGGGCGCGGTTGGCGTCGTCGTGCTCAAGGAAAGGTATGAGCGCGGCCGAAATGGACACCATCTGGCTGGGCGAGATGTCGATCAGGGTGACGTCGCTTTTGGGGCTGGAGACCACGTCGCCGTGCATGCGCGCGGTAACGAATTCGTCCAGCAGGTTGCCGTCCGCGTCCATGACCGCGTTGGCCTGGGCGATGACTTCGTTGAACTCGCGCGAGGCGTCCAGGTAGACGATATCCCGCGTGATCTTGCCGTCCTTGACCACGTGGTAGGGCGTTTCGATGAAGCCGTAGTCGTTGACCCTGGCGTATGTGGTCAGGGACACGATCAGGCCGATGTTCGGGCCTTCCGGCGTTTCAATGGGGCAGATGCGGCCGTAGTGCGAGGTGTGCACGTCGCGCACCTCGAAGCCGGCCCGCTCGCGGGTAAGGCCGCCCGGTCCCAGGGCGGACAGGCGGCGCTTGTGCGTCACTTCCGACAGGGAGTTGGTCTGGTCCATGAACTGGGAAAGCTGCGAGGTGCCGAAAAACTCCTTGAGCACGGCCGTAACCGGCTTGGGGTTGATCAGATCGTGGGGCATGAGGGTGCCCACTTCCTGCAGGCTCATGCGCTCCTTGATGGCCCGCTCCATGCGCACCAGGCCGATACGGTACTGGTTTTCCACCAGTTCGCCCACCGGGCGCACGCGGCGGTTGCCCAGGTGATCGATGTCGTCGGCCGGGCCGTGGGTGTCCTTCAGGTTGACCAGGATCTTGATGGCGGTCAGGATGTCGTTGTCCGTGAGCACGCGCAGATCGGCCGCTTCCTTGGTGCCCAGGCGCTGGTTCAGCTTGTAGCGGCCCACGGGCGACAGATCGTAATAGTCGGAAGAGCGGAACAGGTTGTCAAAGAAGCTGGCCGCTATTTCCGGCGTGGGCGGGGAACTGGGGCGCAGGCGGCGGTAAATCTCCACCTGGGCGCTTTCCTGGTTGGAGGTTTTATCCATCACCAGGGTGTCGCGGATGGAAGACGAGGTCTCCGTTCCTTTAGTATGCAGGATGGGCAGGCGCTTGATGCCGGCTTCGCGGAAGTTGTCCACCATGACGGCGGTCACTTCGTCGGCCGCTTCGGCCAGAATTTCCCCGGTGCCCTCGTTGACGATGTCTTCGGCCAGGAAAAGCCCCTCAAGGGTTTCAGGGGCAACGGGAATGGCTTTCAGGTCGCTGTCGCAGATCAGCCGCCAGGCGCGCTGGGTGATCGGTTTGCCCGCCTTGACGAGAACCGCGCCGTCCTTGCCCGGAATATCGGCAAAGGCGTTGTCCTTGCGGTACAGGCCCTTGGCCACTTCCCAGGTGACGGCGCCACCGTCTTCCAGGTTGTAGTATTCGGTCTTGTAGAAGGTGGACAAAATCTCCGTGCGGCTCATGCCCATGGCCTTGAACAGCACCGTGGCCGGCATTTTGCGGCGCCGGTCTATGCGCACGTAGAGAATGTCCTTGTGGTCGAAGTCGAAATCGAGCCAACTGCCGCGCATGGGAATGATGCGGCAGGAATACAGCACCTTGCGGCTGGAGTGCGTCCGGCCGGCGTCGTGCTCGAAGATGATGCCGGGCGAGCGCTGCAACTGGTTGACGATGACGCGCTCGGTGCCGTTGATGATGAAGGTGCCTTTTTCCGTCATCAGGGGCAGGGTGCCGAAGTAGATGTCCTGTTCCTTGATGTCGCGGATGGTGCGGCTGCCCGTGTCCTCGTCAACGTCGTAGACCACCAGCCGTACCTTGATGCGGATGGGCGCCTCGTAGGTCAGGCCCTTGCTGATGCACTCCGCCTGGTCGTACTTGGGCTCGCCTATTTCGTAGCTGACGAACTCAAGGCTGGCGGTGCGGTTAAAATCCTCGATGGGAAAAACGGACCGGAAGACGCCTTCCAGCCCTTCGTCAAGAGAGCGCTCCACAGCCCCTTCCTGAAGGAACTTGTTGTATGAGTCCACTTGCAGGTTCAACAGGTGGGGGGTGGGAAGGGTGACGTCAATCTTGCCGAATTTTTTGGTAAGCTGGGCCATGATTTCACCTCAAGGGTCAAGGGGCAACGGATTCCTGCTTACCCAGAAAGGACGCCAAGGTCCCTTTGGGGGGAAAATGCGAAGGCTTGCGCGCTTCTCATTTTATGGTAACATAGGGATGTCTCCCCTGCCAGAAAAACACAAAACGCCAAGAGAGGAACGCCCCCAAAAAAAGGGGCGTCCGGCTTGGTCATCATGCGTTATTGTTGTGTGGCAAGGGGTACCAGCAATGTACAGCCCGATTTACAGCAGTGTGTTAGTTCCATTCGGTAAAGAAAAACCATATAACGAGAGAAGAAAAAAAACGCAAGCGTTTTTCCCGCGGCTGGAAAATTTTTTGGCGAGCCGCATTCGCCCGCGACTACGTGCGGCGCAACCCCAATCATTCCGGAGTGTTTCATGAGCAGCCAGTTGTTTTCCCCTGTTTCCCTTGGGCGACTTTCCCTGGCCAACAGAATAGTCATTTCCCCCATGTGCCAGTATTCGGCCTGCGAGGGCCAGGCCACGGACTGGCACCTGATGCACTACGGCGCCTTTTCCCACTCGGGCGCGGGGCTTTTGATCATGGAAGCCACGGCGGTCACGCCGGAAGGACGCATCTCGTCCGAGGATCTGGGCCTTTGGTCGGACAGCTGCGAAGATGCGTTGGCTCGCGTGGTGGCGGCCGTACGGAGCTATTCGTCCATCCCCTTAAGTCTGCAACTGGCCCATGCCGGGCGCAAGGCTTCGCGCTACGCCCCCTGGAAGGGCAGCGGCGTGGCCCCGCAAGGGCAGGGCGGTTGGCTGCCCGAAGCGCCTTCGCCGTTGACCTATCAACAGGGCACGAACGAGGACATCACGCCAAGGGAACTGAGCCCGGAAGACTGCGAGCGCCTTGTGGCGGCCTTTGCCGAGGCGGCGCGCCGGGCGGCCCGTATCGGCTTTGACGCCCTGGAGGTGCACGGGGCCCACGGCTATCTGCTGCACGAGTTTCTCTCCCCCATAAGTAACACCCGCGACGACAAGTACGGCGGCAGCCTTGAAAAGCGCATGGCCTTTCCCCTGGAGGTTTTCGAAGCCGTGCGCCGGGCCTTTCCGGCGGACAGGCCGGTTGGGATGCGCATTTCCGGCTCCGACTGGGTTCCGGGCGGCTGGAATGTCGAAGAAAGCTGCCGGCTGGCCGTGGAGTTGCAGAAGCGCGGCAGCGCCTACATCCACGTGTCCGGCGGCGGCCTGTCGCCGGATCAGCAACTGAAGCCCGGTCCCGGCTACCAGGCGGACATGGCGGCCCGGATCCGCCAGGAATTGATTAAGGCCGCCGGAGGGCAGGGGGCCATGCCGGTTATTGCCGTGGGCCTGATCACGGAACCGGAGCAGGCGGAAACCCTGATCGTGTCCGGCCAGGCGGACATGGTGGCCCTTGGCCGGGCTATGCTCTACAATCCGCGCTGGCCCTGGCACGCGGCCGCCAGACTGGGCGCCACTGTAACCGCGCCGCCCCAGTACTGGCGCTCCGTGCCGCACGGGCACAAGGGGCTGTTCGGACAATAGCCGGGGAAAGCGAAAAACGCCGACGGGCTGACAACGTTGGAAAAAACACTGGGGGATGAAGCCAGCCCGGTCGACGCGGGGCTTTGCCCCGCGCCCCACAAGGGCTTGCCAGCCCTTGACCCGGCATTTGGTATGATCTGGGTTTTGCCGTCAATCCGAGCGGGCCGTTCACGCACAAAGCGTGAACGGCCCTTTGGCGCATCCTGTCTTCTGTCTGCGCGGTTTCTGGAAAAGTCGGTAAAAAATTTTTTATTTAATTGCGGCCCGGTATAAAGTTTTGCTTGCAAGATGTCGTTATCATGTGCGAAGCGAACTTCTCGTTTTATGTATTCCACAAAAGAAGGAGCAGCCATGAAAAAGCTGAGATGGCTTGTCGTGCTGGCGGTTATGTTGTTCGGCACGGCGGCCAATGCCGACGGCGTTGACGTCAAGGTGAAGGGCGAGTGGGATTTCGCCTTTGGTTGGGCGGTTAACAGCAACTTTCACAATAACCGCGAAGGGTACAGGGACGACGACAACTTCATCGCCCGGCAGCGCATCCGCACCCAGATCAACTTCATTTCGTCCGAGTATCTGCAGGGCGTGTTGATGTTTGAAATAGGCGACATTAACTGGGGCCAGGATGACGGCGGCAAAAACGGTCCCGGTTCCGGCGGCGGCCTTGACGCCGACGGCGTGAACGTGGAAACCAAGCGCGCCTACCTGGACTGGCTTATCCCCAACACCGAAATTTCGGTGCGCATGGGCATCCAGGGCGTGTCCCTGCCCATGGCCAACGGGTACTGCAACCCGGTGTTCAGCGCCGACGTGGCCGGCATTGCGGTCAACACGCCCATTACCGACATGATAGGCATCACCGCCTTCTGGTTGCGGCCCTTTAACTGGAATCTCAATGATACGAACGATCCCTGGGGCCGCGGCGATCACGAGAACGACGAAATGGACATGTTCGGCCTGACCCTGCCCGTTACCGGCGACGGCTGGTCGGTCACCCCCTGGGGCATGTATTCCCGCATCGGCAACGCCTCGGGCTACTACACGTATCTGGCTGACGTCACTGGCCATCCCATGTATGTGGGGCCTGGCCCGCGGGACTACAGTTCCGGCGCCAACGCCTGGTGGGCCGGCTTGTCCACGCAGGTGGATGTCTGGGATCCCCTGACCTTTGGTTTTGACGTCATGTACGGGAGCCTGTCCAAGGCCGATATTGGCATCGCAAACCCCGCCAAGAATAACTTCACCAGCGACTTCGGCACCAGGGGCTGGTTTGTCGAAGCCGCCCTCAATTACAAGCTGGACTGGGGCACGCCCGGCATCTTCGGCTGGTACTCCACCGGCGACGATTACAGCGACGTGAAGAACGGCCAGTTCGGCCGCATTCCCGTGGTCGGCGTGGACGACGGCTTCGGCCCCACCTCCATGGGCTTCCCCGGCGGCTTCAACATCGGCACCGACACCACGATCAGCCTGACCGGCGTGGGCACCTGGGGCGTGGGCCTGCAATTGGCCGAGATGTCCTTTGTCGAAGATTTGAGCCATACGCTGCGCGTGGCCTACTATCAGGGCACCAACGACAACGACGTGGTCGGGAAGTGGGGCAACGGCAAAGACTTCCTCGTCCCGCACACCGGCGGCGAAACCCTGTACCTGACCACCAAGGACCACGCCTGGGAAGTCAACTTCGACCACCAGTATCAGGTTTACGACAACCTGACCGCCGTTCTGGAACTGGGCTACATCAACCTGCACCTGGACGACGACACCTGGCAGGATCACAAGACCGACGACGCCTGGAAGGCGCAGGTTCTGTTCCAGTATCGTTTTTAAGCGCGGAGACGATCCACGGCTATTCGCGGGACAAAGTCCGTCCCGGCGGTGATGCCAACGCCCCCGGGAGCATGCTCCCAGGGGCGTTTTTGATCGCGTCAAAATTTTTTTTTCATAAAAATTTTTATATAATATATGTAACTATAAAATATTATTACTTTTTTTCCAACAGCCTGGGTTTGGCCTTTTTTCCGGTATAAAAATTTGTCTTGCCCGCTTTTGGCTTTCCTTATACAAGGCATGTATCCCTTTTCACTTATAATTAAAGGAAGGAGTAACAATGAAAAAGCTGAGATGGCTCGTAGTGCTGGCGGCAATGCTGTTCGCCACGGCTGCCAATGCCGATGGCATTGACGTCAAGGTGAAAGGCACCTGGGATTTCGTTTTCGGCTGGGCGACCAACCAGAGCGATGGCTTCCACGGCGGCCGTTACGACACGCGGGCGGACGACAACTTTATCGCCCGGCAGCGGGTGCGCACCCAGATCAACTTCATCACCTCCGAGTACCTGCAGGGCGTGTTGATGTTTGAAATCGGCATGACGGAGTGGGGCCGCGATGGCGGCAGCAAATCCGGCGGCGCCAGCGGCGGCGGCCTTGATGCCGACGGCGTGAACGTGAAAACCAAGCGCGCCTTCCTTGACTGGCTCATCCCCAACACCGAGGTTTCCGTGCGCATGGGCATCCAGGGCGTGTCCCTGCCCATGGCCAACGGCTACTGCAACCCGGTGTTCAGCGCCGACGTGGCCGGCATCGTGGTCAACTCGCCCATCACCGACATGTTCGGCGTGACGGCTTTCTGGCTGCGTCCTTTCAACCAGAACCTGAACGACGGCGCTACCGGCGGTCGCTCCAACCATTTCAACGACGAAATGGACATTGTCGGTCTGACCCTGCCCATCACCGGCGACGGCTGGTCTGTGACCCCCTGGGGCATGTATGCCATTAACGGCAACGCCTCCGGCTACTATGAATACATCAGCACGTATTGGGGGGCCGGCGACACCTATATCGGGCGGGGGCTTGACAACGACAGCGCCAACGCCTGGTGGCTCGGCCTTTCCGCGCAAATAGACATCTGGGATCCGCTGACCTTCGGTTTTGACTTTATGTACGGCCGCATGGGCAAGGCGGATGTGGGCATTTACACGTATAATCCCGACGCCATGTGGGGTGCTGCCGACGTGGGCACCAAGGGCTGGTTCTTTGAAGCCGCTCTGAACTACAAGCTGGATTGGGGCACGCCCGGCATCTTCGGCTGGTACGCTTCCGGCGACGATCGTGACGACGTGGACGACGGCTGGTATGGCCGCATGCCCGTGGTCGGCGTTGACGACGGCTTCACCCCCACCTCCTTCGGCTTCTCCGGCTCTTACAGCGGCATCAGCAGCAACGGCGCCATCACCTACACCGGCATGGGCACCTGGGGCATTGGCCTGCAAATCGCCGATATGTCCTTTATTCAGGATCTGAAGCATACCCTGCGCGTGGCTTACTATCAGGGCACCAACGACTCCGAAATCATCAAGGATGCCGGCGGCACTGACTTCCTCGCTCCTCATATAGCCGCCGAAAACATCTACCTGACGACCAAGGATCACGTCTGGGAAGTCAACTTCGACCACCAGTACAAGATCTACGAAAACCTGACCGCCGTTCTGGAACTGGGCTACATCAACCTGCACCTGGACAGCGACACCTGGACCGAGCACAAGACCGACGACGCCTGGAAGGCCCAAGTGATCTTCCGCTATCAGTTCTAAGGTTATAGCATTCATGACGATTTGCGGGACGGATTCCGTCCCGGATGAGACAGGCGCCCCCGGAAGCATGCTTTCGGGGGCGCTCTTGTTATTCTGTCCATTCGTGCTCACTGGCTCTCTTGTTCGTTCAAGAAATTTGTCTGAATCGGTAAAAAGAATTTGACAATCATTTTCATTTATGTAGACTGCCTGCAGCGAAGCGCCGTTGCGGGCTGCCGTTTTTGCAATCCGCTAACGGCGCGATTGCAGGAGCTTTTGTTGCTCCATTGTTGAACAACTGCATTTATGAAGGAGAGCCTTATGAAAAAATTAGCGTGGCTGGCCGTGCTGGGAGCGATGTTCCTGACCTCGGCGGCCCAGGCAGACGGCATTGACGTCAAGGTCAAAGGGGAGTGGGATTTCGCCTTTGGCTGGGCCGCAAACACCAATTTTCACAACAACCGGGAAGGCCACCGGGACGACGACAATTTCATCGCCCGCCAGCGTATCCGCACCCAGATCAACTTCATTACGTCCGAATACCTGCAGGGCGTGTTGATGTTTGAAATAGGCGACATCGACTGGGGCCATGGCGGCGACAATGCCAATTCCAAGGTCGGCCAGGGCTCGGGAGGCAATCTGGACGCCGACGGCGTGAACGTGGAAACCAAACGCGCCTATCTTGACTGGATTATCCCCAACACCGAAGTTTCCGTGCGCATGGGCATTCAGGGCGTGTCCCTGCCCATGGCCAACGGCTATTGCAACCCGGTGTTCAGCGCCGACGTGGCAGGCATTGTGGTCAACGTGCCCGTTAACGACATGTTCGGCGTCACCGCCTTCTGGCTGCGTCCCTTCAACACGAACCTCAATGACGGCGCCGATAATTACCTCAACGACGAAATGGACATGTTCGGTCTGACCCTGCCCATTACCGGCGACGGTTGGTCCGTGACTCCCTGGGGCATGTATTCCCGCATCGGCAACGCTTCAGAATTCTTCGACTACTACGGCATGGGCGACATTTACAATGACGGCGGACGCGCGGACCTGAACTCCGGCGCCAATGCCTGGTGGGCCGGCATATCCACCCAGATCGACATCTGGGATCCGCTGACCTTCGGCTTTGATATCATGTACGGCCATCAATCCAAGGCCGATATTGACATTTGGAACCCCGACTTTTCTCGCGGGAACATCTTCAGAACCACCGAATACGGCACCCGCGGCTGGTTCGTCGATGCCGCCCTGAACTACAAGCTGGATTGGGGCACGCCCGGAATCTTCGGCTGGTACGCCTCCGGCGACAATTATGACGACGCGAAAGACGGCCAGTTCGGCCGTATGCCCGTGGTCGGCACTGACGACGGCTTTGCTCCGACCACCTTTGGCTTCCCCGGCACCTACAGCATCGGCTCCGACTCCGTAGTCGGCGTAACCGGCGTGGGCACCTGGGGCGTGGGCATCCAGATTGCCGACATGTCTTTCATTGAAGATCTGAGTCACACCCTGCGCGTGGCCTATTATCAGGGCACCAACGACAACGACGTGATCAAGAAGGGGTATGACGGAAGTGACTGGCCCACCACGCACACGGGCGCGGAAAGCATGTACCTGACCACCAAGGATCATGCCTGGGAAGTCAACTTTGATCACCAGTATCAGATTTATGAAAACCTGACCGCCGTTCTGGAACTGGGGTACATCAATCTGCACCTGGACAGCGACACCTGGACCGATCACAAGACCGACGACGCCTGGAAAGCCCAGGTGATGTTCCAGTACAGCTTCTAAGCCGTATTACGGCTACTTGTGGTTCATGACGTATCGAACGCCCCCGGCGGTTTGTCCCCGGGGGCGTTTTCGCGTTGTTTGTCCGGCGTGTTGCGGCGCTTGAATATTTTTGGGCAATGGATTACAAGTGGTTCCTCACGATGGCGCGTTCAGTGCCATCCGCGCGGAGGGGTGGCAGAGCGGTTTATAGCCCCGGTCTTGAAAACCGGTAAGGGTGCAAGCCCTTCGGGGGTTCAAATCCCTCCCCCTCCGCCAAGCATCAAAATCGATGAAACCCGGATTGACCAATAATCCAAGAAATACTAAGGTTTTCTTGGCTGGTTACTCCGGGTTTCTCTTCGTGTAACCAGCGACATCTGACCCATTCCGGGGGCAACTTTTGGGGCAACAATTGCCTCCAGGTGATACCCCGAAGGAGTTGCCCCCATGTCGCTAACAGACCGCGAAATTCGTAACATTACGCCTACTTCCAAACGGCAACGCTACTTTGACGAACGCGGCCTGTATCTGGAAGTTGCCCCCAGTGGGGGCAAGTGGTGGCGTTTCAAGTACCGTTTTGCCGGAAAGGAAATCCTTTCCGTCATTCCCATCAGCGCAAGCGCATGGTGGGCCGGGGTGGCTTCCGGCAAATATCCCCCCGCAATCAAACTTGGCGCACGGACAACCGTCTGGCGGGCTGAAGACATCATACCCTGATTGAAACGTTGGGGCAGTCGGATAACGCTCCCGGCAACACCAAAAAAACTGAACGTAGCCAAAGCGTACGATAGCGTATGCGCTGGTTCAAGCATCCCGCAGACCTGTCAGACTATCCATTATTTGCCAGAATCCGTGGTGAGTTTGGAAACATGGGCTATGCGGCCATTTGCCTGATATTTGAAAAGCTCTCCGCCGCATGGGAGTACGATGAAGATAACCCCACAATACCCAGCCTGTCTTTGCCGTGGCGCGACTGGAAAGAGCTTACGGGATTTCCACCTCAAAAATTTAAAAGTTTTGTAGAATTTTGCCAATATGGCGCTTTCATCAGTATTCACGAAGAGGGAAAATTACTCCGTGTAGAAATCCCTATCCTATTGAAATGGCGTGATGAATACACCGGAAAGAAGATGAGAAAGTCCGGACAATCTTCGGATAATGTCCGTCCAAAATCTGCCTTACAACAACAGAAAACCGCTACACGTCTTGCGTAAATCCCTACAAGGTATTGCTGCGCCAAGCTGTCATCAACTACGCTTCCGAATACGGCCGTGAAGGCTACCGGGCCGTAACCGACCTTTTGCGCATGGACGGGTGGGGCATCAGCTATGGCCGCGTGGAGCGCATCTGGAAGCAGGAAGGCCTGAAGGTGCCGCAAAGGCAGCTTAAAAGGAAAAGGTTGTGGCTGAATGACGGC
>JAVBOI010000072.1:0-44871 GCA_031550695.1 Desulfovibrio sp.
AAGGGAAAGGAAACTTTTACAAAAGTTTCCTTTCCCTTCCCCCCGGCCGCCGGAGGCATTCTCTTCCGCTCCCTCTCCCTCCCCCCTACGCCGCTCCCGTTTTTTTCTTGGCGGCGATCTGGTGGCGCTTCTGGGCGCTGAGTTCGGCTTTGCGCAGGCGGATGGAGGCGGGCGTGACTTCGACCAGTTCATCGTCGGCCACGAACTGGAGGGCGCGTTCCAGGGTCATGGGCCGGATGGGGGTGAGGATGATGTTCTCGTCCTTGCCGGAGGCGCGCAGGTTGGTGAGCTTTTTTTCCTTGGTGGGGTTCACGTCGATGTCGTTGTCGCGGTTGTGCTCGCCAATGACCAGCCCTTCGTAGATGGGGTCGTTGGGCACAACGAACATGATGCCGCGCGGCTCCAGGTTGTAGATGGCGTAGGCCACGCCCCGGCCGGCGCGGTCGGCCACCAGGGAACCGGTGAAACGGGTGGGGAATTCGCCGCGATGGGGCTCGTAGCCGGCCAGGTAGGAGTTCATGATGCCTGTGCCCTTGGTGTCGGTGAGAAACTCGTCGCGAAAACCGATGAGCCCGCGCGAGGGCACGGAAAACTCGATGCGGATGCGGCCGGAGCCGTTGTTCACAAGGCCGGTCATGCGGCCTTTGCGCTGGGCGAGCTTTTCCGTGACCACACCGAGAAAGGCGTCGTCGCAGTCCACCAGCAGGTTTTCGATCGGCTCGAGCAGCTCTCCGTTTTCCTCGCGCATGATCACCTGGGGCCGGCCCACGCTGAGCTCAAAGCCTTCGCGGCGCATCTGCTCGATAAGGATGGCCATCTGGAATTCGCCCCGGCCCTTGACCACGAAACTGTCGTTGTCGGCCGAGTCTTCCACCTGGATGGCCACGTTGCGCATGGCTTCCTTTATCAGGCGCTCGCGAATTTTGCGCGACTGCACGATCTTGCCTTCGGTGCCGGCCAGGGGCGAGGAGTTGATGCCGAAATACATGGACACGGTGGGGGCGTCCACCTCGATGCGCGGCAGGGCGCGGGGCTGGTCGCGGGTGCAGATGGTGTCGCCGATGTAGACGTCGTCCATGCCGGCCAGCACCACGATTTCGCCGGGCGCGGCCTCGTCGGCTTCCACAAGGCGCAGGCCGCTGTAAACCTGAAGCTTGCTGATCTTGACCGGCACCGGCTTGCCGTCCTCGCCTATGCGCACAAGGGATTCGCGCATTCTGACCGTGCCGTGGGCCACGCGGCCGACAGCCAGGCGGCCCAGGTAGTCGGAATAGTCGAGATCCGACACCAGCATCTGAAAGGGCTCGGCCGGATCGTGGGCCGGGCCGGGAAGTTCCTCGATAATGGCATCAAACAGCACGGACAAATCCTGGCCGCGTTCGTCGGGCGCGCGCATGGCTATGCCTTCGCGGCCGATGGCGTACAGCACCGGGAACTCAAGCTGATCCTCGTTGGCGCCAAGGTCGATGAACAGGTCGTAAATTTCGTTGAGCACTTCCTGGGGGCGGGCGTCCTTGCGGTCGATCTTGTTGATGACCACAATCACGCGCAGGCCGGCTTCCAGGGTCTTTTTCAGGACAAAGCGCGTCTGGGGCAGCGGGCCTTCGGAGGAATCCACCAGCAGGATGGCGCCGCTGACCATGGACAGGGCGCGCTCGACCTCGCCGCCGAAATCCGAGTGGCCGGGCGTGTCGATGATGTTGATCTTCACGCCTTTCCAGGTCACGGCGCAGTTTTTGGCGGCAATGGTGATGCCGCGCTCGCGCTCCAGATCCATGCTGTCCATGATGCGTTCGTCCACTTCCTGGCCGTCGCGGAAAACCCCGCTCTGGCGGAAAAGGGCGTCCACGAGCGTGGTTTTGCCGTGGTCGACGTGGGCGATGATGGCGATGTTCCTGATGGCGTCGTTGTGCGTAGATGCGTTCATGCGAGTGTATCCGGCGGGCCGCGCCTGGGCGCGGGTCAGAAAAAGGATGAAGCCAGTCCGGTCGAAGTGGGGCTCCGCCCCACGCCCCGCAAGGGGGCAGCGGCCCCCTTGACCCGCGCATTTATTGATGATTCCGTTACGGGGGCAGTAACCGGAGCTTAAAAATTCATACGAGGGGTATGTACGTACCTTGTGGGGCCGCATAGGGCAAGAAAAAAATGACGGTTTATCTTTCGCCTCCGGGCCGGACGCTGGCGAGGCGGAGGGAACGCGGACCGATTTGATTGTACATCGGCGCTTTTCCTGGTATTGCTGGCCTGTCGGCCCGCGGAGGAAAAACCCGCCAACCGCCGATGCCCGCGCCCGACCGCTATCCGGGCCGGAAGAGTGACGCCATGAAACGATTGCTGACCATTTGCCTGATTGTCTGCCTGAGCGCGGCCTTTGCTTTTACGGCACGGGCCGAATTGCGGGAGTTCACCGACTTTTCCATCGACCTGCCGTCCGGCTGGGACGTGGAACGCGAAGGCATTACCGTGGCCTTTCTGGCCAAAGACAAGTCCGCCACCATGATGGTGACGGTGGAATCCACGGCGGGCATGTTTTTTGAGGGCATGTCGGCCGAGGAACTGGCCCAGGCTTACTCCGAAGAGCTCAGGGGCACCAAGCCGGAGATGGAGGCGCCCAACTACTATTCCTTTGATTTCAAATCGCCGTCGGGCGTGGATTCCGAGGCTTCCATCGTGGTGGTGGGCAAACGCTTCTATCTGATCACCATCAGCGGCTCGCACAAGGACCTGGCCGGCATGGTGGAATCGGTTCTGCTTTCGATCATGTAGCGTCCGGCTTTCCGGCCGCTCCCCCGCCCATCTCTTCCGACTTCTTCCTTCGCTCTGCCCCACTCACGCAAACAACTTAATACACACCGCCCCGGCCAGGACCGTGAACACGGATATGATCCGCAGCGGGCCGAGCTTTTCCTTGAGCACGAAAACGGCCAACAGCATCCCGAACACCACGGACGTTTCCCGCAAGGCCGCCACCAGCGATATGGGCGCGCGCATCATGGCCCAGACGGAAATGCCGTACGCCACGGCGCTGCAAAAGCCGCCGGCCAGACCGTATTTCCAGCGCGTGCGCGCGTAGCGGAAATACTCCCGCCCGCGCAACGCGAACGTGACCAGAAAAATCGGGAACATGTTCAGAAAAAACACCCAGCACACATACGAAATGCTGTTGCCGGAAAGGCGAACGCCCGCGCCGTCCACCACCGTGTAGCCCATGATGGTCAGGGAATTGGCCAGGGCCATCAGGGTGGGCCCAAGCCGGAACAGGCCGCAGCGCACGCTGTCCAGGGCCAGAATCAGTATGCCCAGGGACAGCAGCAGCACCCCGGCCCAACCGCCCGCGCTTAACGACTGGCCCAGAAAAAACACCGTCACCAGGGCCGTGAACAAGGGGGCCGACCCGCGCATGATCGTATAGGCGTAGCTGAGCTGCGCCCCCCGGTACGCATAGGCCAGCAGCAGATAGTAAAACAGATGGATGGAAGCCGTGCCGGCCAGGTAGGGCCAGCTTTCCGGGGCGGGCATGGGCAGAAACACCAGCACGCACAGGGCGCACAGGCCGCCGCCGCTGGTGTTGAGCACGGTTTCGAACAGCTTGTCCGACCCGCCCTTGATCACCGCGTTCCACACCGCGTGTAAAAGCGCGGACCCGAGCAGAAGAAAAATAATGGATGTGGTCATGGGGTGGCGGCCGAAAAAGAATCAGGGATAATGAAGGAAAAGGGGAAATACACCGATGCCGTGTCGATATATGCTCCGCCCTTTGCTGTCAACCGAGGGCGGAGGCGACGCGATAAACGACAACAAAACAGAGCCGGACTCCCCACTACTTCGCGGGAAACCCGGCTCTTCATCTTTTTTTCTACAACTTTTTTCCGCAACCCTTCATCACAGTTCTATCTTCGTGCCCAACAACTTCAGAAAATCGCGAATCCAGTCGGGGTGGGCGGGCCAGGCCGGGGCCGTGACCAGGTTGCCGTCCACGCAGGAGTTGGAAACGGTATCGTTTACCGGGCACCATTTGGCGCCGGCGTCCACCACGTCGGGCTGCACGGCCATGTACGCGGTGCAGGTGCGCCCTTTCAGCACGCCGGCGGACACGAGAATCTGCGGGCCGTGGCACACGGCGGCAATGGGCTTTTTGGCCGCGTCGAACTCGCGCACGATTTCCAAAAGGCGCGCGTTAAGGCGCAGGTATTCCGGGGCGCGGCCGCCGGGAATGACCAGGGCGTCGTAATCCTTGGTGTTCACCTTGTCGAAATCGGCGTTCAAGGTGAAGTTGTGGCCGCGTTTTTCCGAATAGGTCTGGTCGCCTTCAAAGTCGTGGATGGCCGTGCGCACGAAGTCGCCGGGCTTTTTGCCGGGGCACACGGCGTGCACGGTATGGCCCACGGCCTGAAGGGCCTGAAAGGGCACCATAATTTCATAGTCTTCCACAAAATCGCCGGCGAGAAGCAGTATTTTCTTGGCAGCCATGAGCAAACTCCTTGAGGGTATCGGGCGCGGCAAGCGCGGTTGGGGGTAGGCGAAAGACAGCACGCCAGGGCTGGAGCAAAGAAACTTTGAGGGCGCCCACTTAAATCAAATCAACAAAATGGGGATTCCAAAGGGAGTCACTCCCTTTGGCCGCCGGAGGCAATCATTCTCTCTGGCCACTTCACAATGAATTTATTCTGTTACCTGGCGGAATCCCGCGCGTCGGGCCGCCAGGGGTCTATGTGCACCAGGGCGCTGAAAATTTCCACGCCAATATACTCGGTTGCTTCGGCCGTGTACAGGGCATCCTCGACTTTATGGGCGATATCGTTGCCCTGGGCGACGGTAAGGTCGGCGTCCACATCCACATGCATGTCCACCTCCAGGCCCTGGCCCAGGTAGCGGGTGCGCAGATCGTGCACGCCGCGCACGCCTTCGATGCGGGCGCAGAATTCGGCCAGGCGGGCGTGGGTTATTTCGTCGGCGCCGCTGTCCATCAGCACCCGGGAGGCCGAGAGGCAGATGCCCCAGGCCGCGTGCAGAATAAAGCCGGCCACCAGGATGGCGCCCAGCAGATCCACCACCGCCAGGGAGGGCACCCACATGGCCACAGCCACGGCCACCACGATGGGGGCGGAAGATATGGCGTCGGAGCGGTGATCCCAGGCTTTGGCCACCACGGCGTCGGACTTGAGGCCCTCGCCCTTTTTGATGGTCCAGCGGTAGAGCCATTCCTTGACGACCACGGAAGACAAGGCGGCCACAAGGGCCAGCAGGCTGCCCACGGGCTCGTCGCCCTGTTTGCCCATGCGGCCCAGGGCGTCGATGACTATGCCCGCGCCGGCCGCGCCCAGCAGAACGCCTATGCCCAGGGCGATGAGCGATTCAAGACGCTTGTGCCCGTAGGGATGGCCCTTGTCCGGCGGGGCCACCCAAAAGCGCACGGCCACGATGACCGCAATGTCGGTGAGCAGGTCCGACAGGCTGTGCACGCCGTCGGCCACCACCGCCCGGCTGTTGCCCATGAAGCCGGCCGTGATCTTGAAGGCGGTAAGGAACACGTTCACCCACAGGCCCACCCAGGTGATCCGGGTGATCTCCCTGCCTCGGTGCAGATCGCGTTCTATTATTTCGTTGCGGCCGTCCATGGTGTTTCCCGATAGAGTATACTTCTGCGACATTGCTCACGTTGTACAGGAAAATTCGCGCCAAAGCCAGAATGAAAGGCCGGCGCGCCGGAATGAAGCGCCGGTTTTTTTCGGCTTGCGCGAAAAAGAAAGACAGAGGGCGGGCCTCAGGCGGGCGGCTGCCCGTTTTCCCAGAAAACCCGCGGCCCGACGGCGGCCCGCGCCAGTTCGAAAAGATCCGGCGGCACGTTCAGGCTGCCGGCGTCCAGTTGCGTCATCAGGGCAATCTGCTCCGGCGAGGCGGTCCAGGCGCGGCGCTCGATATAGCGGCCGGCCGGGGCGTATTCGTCCCGGTAGGTGTACACGCCTTTGAGTTGCCGGTTCAAATCCCTGGCCGGGGCCGAAAAGGTGCCTCGCGACTCGACAAGATAGTGCGCGTTCATAAGCCGGGAATAATCCTCGTACAGACTTTGCGACTGCATGGAAATGGCAATGCCCCCGGCCGAGCACCAGTCCTTAAGCGCGTTGACGCACGGGTTTTTCGCGTCTTCGTGGACAAGGACGACCGAGGCCGACGGATAATGCTTGCGAAAATCCTCAACGCACAGCGTGTACCAGGCCAGCGGCGGCTGATGGTAGGCGGGGTGCGGCCTGGCGGAAAAAATGTCCCCGGAGCGGATGTGGACGACCAGGGCATTCTCGGGCACGGACACATTCCTGTCGTATTGCAGAGCGCCGTCAAGAATCGCCAGCACTTCCGGCTTCAGGTCAGGCCTGTCCGCGCCATAGCGGGAAATATCGTGGCGGGGGAAAAAGAAGTTCGAGTTGCGCGGGATGATCAGCAGTCTGTTTCTGAGCGGAAAAAACGATGTGACGGGAACGACAAAACGGCCGTTTTCCGGAAATTGCAGCAAGGCGTGCGGCGAGCGTAAAAACACGGGCCCAATGCCGTAGTACAGCGAAAAAACGAGCGCGGCCTTCACCGTGCAATACAAATTCCCCAGACGCTCGTCCAAATCCAGGTACAGCGCGGGCTTTTCCCCGTTGCGCCCCTTGCCGGACAGGTTGCACAAAGCGCTTGCGTCAAGCAGCTTGTCCCTGTCGTTGTCGAGCATGCCGGGAAATTCGCGCCGATAATATTCCGCTTCACGCGTTTTATCCGTCCTGGCCGCCACATAGCGTTTAAAGACAGATTTTTTCAGGCGTACGATCGCGCTCGACATCCGTGGATCTCCTTATTCACTCGAAAAACCCCCGCGCGCAAGCGAGCAGGCGCGCCGGGGCGGGCGTAGCTTGGCACATTCCGCCCGCCAGCGTCAACCTGAGGGGGCGCGCCCGGTTCAGAGCGCGCCCCCTTCTTGTTTTGCGGCGCATGCGTCACAGGGCGAGCCCGCGTCCACCATGGAGCAGATTAATTTTGAAGTTGCCCAAGAGCATTATTGCCTCCGGCGGCCAAAGGGGGTGACCCCCTTTGGAAACCCCGTTTTATGTGTGTGGGGGGCAACCCGCGGGAACATTACATCCAGACTGTGGCTACTGGGCGAGGCCGACAACGCCCTGTACGAACCAGTCCATTTCCTGCAAATCTTTGTCCGTAAGGGTGGCGCCCGCGGGCACGCGCACCGTGCCTTGTTGATCCGTCACCGGCCCGGCGAAAATCTGGAACCGGCCGTTGATGATGTCCTCACGCTTGCTCAGGATGGCGCCGCGCACGTCCTGGGGCACCATGGAGCCAAAGGGGGAAATGTCCACGGCGCCGGTTTCCATGCCCAGCCAGACCGAGGCGGATTTCCACGTGCCTTTGCGCGCCTTGTCCACCGCGTCCTCGTAAAAGGGCTTCCAGTTCCATATGGCGGATACCAGGTGCGAGCCGGGAGCAAAACGGGCCATGTTGACGTTGCTGCCTATGGAATACACGCCCCGCTGCTGGGCGGTTTCCAGCGCGCCCGGGGAATCCTGGTGCTGGGCGATGATGTCGGCGCCCATGCTTATCAGGCTTTTGGCCGCTTCTTTTTCCCCCACGGGATCATACCATTCCCTGGTCCAGGCCACCCGGATCTGGGCTTTGGGATTGACCGAGCGCGCGCCCAGGGCAAAGGCGTTGATGCCCCTGATAACCTCGGGAATGGGCACGGCGGCCACATAGCCGACGATGTTGGTCTTGGTCATGCTGCCGGCGACCATGCCGGTAAGGTACCTGGCCTGGTACATGCGGCCGAAAAAGGCGCTCACGTTGGGCGCGGTTTTGTGGCCGGCGCATTGCAGAAAAATAGTGTTGGGAAACTTTTTGGCCACCCTGGCGGTGTCTTCCTCAAAATCAAAGCTGGCGACGACGATGATGGCGCAGCCCTTTTCGATCAGGTTGGCCATCGACCGTTCGGCGTGACCGCCCGGGTGCACGTTTTCCACAAACAGGGTGGCGATGCCCGGCTCGTCGTCCAGCCTTTTCCGGGCCACGTCATGGGCGTATGTCCAGCCGGCGTCGCCCACTTTCGAGGGGTAGATGAACCCCACGGTTATTTCTTTGGGCGCATTGCCGTTGGCGGCCCCGGCCGGGGCGCACAGTCCGAAAAATACCGTCAGTGCAATGAGAATACTGAAAACGCGCATACTCTCCTCCCGGGCAAAAAGGCCATAGTGTCAACAGGCCCGACGTACTTTAACGCAGACCAATTAACCCAATAAAATGAGGTTTCCAAAGGGGTTCAACCCCTTTGGCCGCCGGAGGCAATACAACTCTTAGAGCAATTAACGCTTGAAAGAGTCGCTTAACGGCGGGCAAGGCCCGCCTACTCCTCTTTCGCGGCAAGGATTTGAGGACAAATCCTTGCAGAGCAATTCACTCATTTCATTCGTGAAATGCTCTAGGCAATTTCAAAACAAATCTACTTTAATCCGCTCGGAAACGCGAAGGGGCGCGGCATAACCGCGCCCCTTTCCGTCATCTAGCGCATGGTCAGGCCGTCCAGCGCGTCCGGCCGTTCCTCTATCTTGGCCGATTCGATCAGGCGCTGCATGAAGGCGTCAAGAACTTCCTTCTGCCGGCGCTGCTTCAACTGGCTTATGAACAATTCCTTCACCTGGTTCCAGCTTTCCTCTGTTACCGGCTCCACCGTCTTGGTTCTGACGATAACCGCCCCTTCCGGGCTGTCATACACGCGGGGCAGCCAGTCGCCCGTGGAGGAGAACAAATCGGTCACCATCTCCTGCATCAGGCCGAGGGGGCGCACTTCCGGAAACAGGCGGATGGCCGGCTGGCTTTCCTTCACCTTGTCCTTGTAGGCGGCCGGAACCTCTTTGCCGGTAAACTCGGGCAGGGCCTTCTGGGCGGCCAGGCGGGCGAGTTCCATGCCCTTGTTCAGCAAAAGGCGGTCTGAAATGGTCTGGCGCACTTCGTCCAGGGGCGGGACGTGGGCCGCTTTGGCTTCCAGCACCCGAACCAGGGCTATGCCGCCGTTCACGTTCAAGGGCACGGGAACGGCCACGGGCGCGGGAGCCTTGCCGTCCGCCCCGGCCGGAGCGGCGGCCAGTCCGGCCGCGGCATCAGCCAGGAACTGGCGCGAATCCTTGGTCGGGGCGATCTGGGCCTCGGCTTCGCTTTCGGCCTTCAGGCCGGTGGTTTGCACGGCCACATGGAACTTTTTCGCCAGATCGGCAAAGGAGGCGCTGGTGTTCAGGCCGTCCTCGGCCGCTTTTTCCACGTTTTTGAAGTCCGCGTCGGCCTTGTCCCGGCCGATGGCGGTCACGATGTCCTTTTTCACCTCGGCCAGGGGCGGGGTGGCGGCGGCCTTTTTTTCTTCCAGCTTGATGATGTGGAAACCGAACTCCGTGCGCACGGGCTTGCTTATCTCGCCGGGCTTCAGGGCCAGGGCGGCGTTCTCAAAGGATTCGGAGCCGGTCTGGCCCTTGGTCAGCCAGCCGATCTCACCGCCTTTGTCGACGGAATCCTTGTCTTCCGAAAACTTGGCCGCCAGAGCGGCAAAGTCGCCGCCCTTTTTGAGTTGCGCTTCGATATCGTTTATGGCTTTACCGGCCTTCTCGATCGCCTGTTCCGCGCCCGGGGCTTTGGAACCGTCCGGCGGGCAGGCGATGAAGATATGGCGGGACCGGAAGCTTTCCGGCTGGAAGAAACGAACCTTGTTCTTGTCGTAGTACTCCTGCGCTTCCTGGTCCGACACCGGGTAGCCGGCGGCCAGGGTATCCGGGGTCAGGAGCAGGAACTCAAGGTTGGCCATGGCCGGTTTTTTGAACGATTCCTTGTTGTTGTCGTAATACTGCCGGATCTCTTCATCGGAAACAGTGGCGTTCTTCTTGTAGTCGGCGGCGCTGAAGAGCACGTATTCGGCCTTGCGTTTTTCCAGGCTGAAGTCGTGCAGGGCTTTTGCTTCGGCCTCGGTCACGTCCACGCTCATGACCACGCCGCGCATGAGCTTTTCTTCCAGCAGGCTGTTCGTGTACTCGGACTCGAACTCGCCCTGGGTCAGGCCCTGGGAGGCGACCACGCGCTTGTAGGCCTCGGGATCGAACTTGCCGGCGGCGTCCTGAAAGACCGAGAACCCGGCCAGCACCCGCTTGAGTTCGTGCGGAGTGACGACCAACCCTATGCGGGCGGCCTCTTGCAGGCGCAGGCGGGACATGATCACCTGGGCCAGCACCTGCTGCTTGAAGACCTTGAATTTCGCCGGATCGTTGAGCAGATCGGGCGAGGTTTTTTTCTGTTCCTCAACCGCCCGCTTGAACAGTTTGTTGAAATCCTGGACGGTGATGCCCTCGCCGTTGACCACGGCCAGCGAGCCCTTGGGCGCCTGACCCACGTTGCCCACGCCCCAGAAGACGAACACCACGATGATGATCCCGAAGATCAGCTTGACGCCGAAAGACTGCGCCTTGTTCCTGATGAAATCCAGCATGCATTTCTCCAAAATAAGTATGTCGTATCAAAAACTGACGCCGCGTCCCTGTCCCGGGACGACAAGAATTTCGCCGCCACCCTGAAAGCATGGCGTGTAAATCCGGAATCGGGCTATGTCAACGCTTGCCCTGGCTTTCTATATCTTCTCCGGCCAGGCGGTATTCGTTGAGCTTGTTGCGTAAGGTGCGCACGGAAATGCCCAGCAACTCCGCGGCCTGGGTGCGGTTGCCGCTGGTCTGCTCAAGCCCTTTTTTAATCATGATGCGTTCCATCTCGTGCAGGGGAATAACCCCGCCGGCAAACGCGCCGGCCTCGCCGGACCGGGCCGCTCCGCCCTCGCCCGCCGTTTCGCAGTGATCCCCGGCCGCCAAAACGGCCGCGCCGCCGGCATCGTCATCGCCGCTGTCGGAAAAGTTTGTTTTGTCTTCCTCGAACAGGGGCCATTCGTCCGATTCCAGCAAAAAGTGGCGCGGCGTCACGGGCTGGCCGCCGGACAAAAGCACCGCCCGTTCCATCAGGTTTTGCAACTCGCGCACGTTGCCCGGCCAGGCGTATTCCACAAGCCAGGTTCTGGCCTCGTCGGAAAGCTCCACCGCCGCAAGCCCATACTCGCGCACATACATGGTGATGAAAAAGCGGGCCAGGGTGAGCACGTCGTCGCCGCGCTCGTGCAGGGACGGCAGGCGCAGGGGAATGACGTTGAGGCGGAAGAACAAATCCTGGCGGAACTTGCCCTCCTTGACCCATTCATCCAGGTTCCGGTTGGTGGTGGCCAGCACGCGCACGTCCACCTTCACGGTTTCCGTGCCGCCCACCCGGTCTATTTCGCCTTCCTGAAGCACGCGCAACAACTTGGCCTGAAGGCCGAGCTCCATTTCGGAAATTTCGTCCAGCAAAATGGTGCCGCCGCCGGCCAGTTCGAACTTGCCCAGTTTGCGGGCAATGGCGCCGGTAAAAGCGCCCTTTTCATGGCCGAACAGTTCGCTTTCCAGCAGATGCTCGGGCAGGGCGGCGCAGTTTACGGCCACAAAGGGCCGGCCGGCGCGGTCGCTGTGCGAGTGCAGAAAACGCGAGAACATTTCCTTGCCCGTGCCGGATTCGCCGGAAATAAGCACCGTGGCCCTGGATCTGGCCACCTGTTTGGCCAGGGCCAGCACGCGCTGCATGGCCGGGTGGTTGCCCACGATGCGCGGCCCGTCCGGCGCGGGCGCGGGCGAACGCCCGCCCAGGGTGGAGGAAGGCGCCGGCGCGGCCGGGCTTTTCTGCCCCGGCATGGCGGCCTGGATTTTTTCAAAGCTTAAGGGCTCGCCCCAGTAATCCCTGGCCCCGAGTTCCAGCACGTGCGTGGCTTCTTCCGGAGAAACGCGGTCGGAAAACACGATTACCGGCGGAAACTGCGGGTCGTCCTGGCCCACGCTCAGCAAATCCTCAATGCGATAGCCCGGCAGATTGGGCCGCGACAGGATAAGCCCGGGCATGCCCTTGCGCATGAAAGCCGAAGCCCCTTTCAGGTTTTCGGCAATGCCCACCTCAACCCCGGCATCGCGCAATTGCGGAAAGATGCGGGTGACGCTCTGGGCCGGAGCCAGAAAGAGGATTCGCCGTGCCATCATAATAGCGAGTGTGTATCCTTTTGAGCCGGATTTATCAATACAACTCCGTCCAAGAGCAACGATTGCCTCCGGCGGCTTAAGGGGCGTCGCCCCTTAAGAATCCCCACCAAAGGGGGCCGGGGGCACAGGCTCTGTGTGACCCCCCTTTGGAAACCCCATACGGGGTAGCGTGCCGTGGCGGTTACGCAATGGGCGTTATCGAGCGCGGCTCTCGGCTGTTGGGGCAACCGTATGCGTATGCCGCCGACGGTTTTTTGACTCTTCAACAGTGTGGAATTGCAAAAAAAGTGCCGCATATGCGGCGAAAAGAAAATACCGAAACAACCCGCGTTGTTGTACAGTATACCCGGCTCTGGTTTGTGGCAAGAGCTTCTATGGTTTGGCGTGCTTTTGCAGGTGTTCCATAAAGCGGGGAAAAACCAGGTCCGGGGTCAGGCGGGTCAGGCAGGGGACGCCATCCGGGCAAGTGTTCTTGTTGCAGTGCTGGCAGGGCATGTCGAAGAATTCCTTGCCCTGGATGTCCGCATGCTCCGGCGAGGGATACGTCCATCCCCGGCCGGTGGCCCCAAGCACGGTAAAGCTCGGCGTGTCCACAGCCACGGCAATGTGCCTGGGCGCGGAGCAATTGCCCAGGTGCGCGGCCGCCCGCTCCATGCAGGCCGCCAGCAGGCGCAGGGAAAGCATGTTGCCGGGCACCACCACCTTGTCCGCATGCCGGCAACGATCCCGCAGGGCGCGGATTTCTTTTTCCTCGCCCGGGCCGTAGGGAAGCAGAAAACGCACATCCGGACGGGCTTCGATCGCCATATCCATCAAACCGGCGAAATGGGCGGCCGGCCAACGCCTGGTGGGATGGCGATGCGTGGCGTCCACGCTGATGAACGGCGCGCCGGCCAGACCCAGGCTTTCCAGCAGGGCGCGGGCTTCGGCCCGTTCCGCGTCGCTTATGTAAAGGCGCGGGCGCTCGCCTTGCCATGTTATGCCCAGCGGCGCGAGCACGCCGGCCTTGTAGGCCCCGGCGTAGGCCGGCGCGGGTTTGGTCCAGTGCGTGTAGAGCGGGCGCAAATACCAGGGCGGCGGAAAGGACAGGCGCGCGCGCGCCCGGCTTAGGCCCACCACCCAGCGACAGCGCGGCAGTTGCTGAAAGTCCACCACCAGATCAAAGCCGCACGCCGCCACCCGGCGGTAAAAAGCCAGTTCGTGGAACAGGGTGGGCAGGGACTTTTTGTCCACCGGCCAGACCGTGTGCACGCGCGGGTTGCCCTGAAGCATGGGCAGGCACTTTTTTTCCGTAAACACGTGGATTTCCGCGCCGGGATACTGCCGGGACAGAAGCTCCAGCGAGGGCGTGGCTAAAAGCACGTCCCCGATCTGCCTGAGTTGGCAGACCAGGATGCGGCGCACGGATTCCGGCGCGAGTATGGCCGGCGGCCCGGCCCCGTCCGTTTCCGGTCGGTCGGCGTGGGCCGCGTCAGGCAAAGCGATCATAACGGTGAGTTTCCAGTTTAGTCTGACTCACAATAAATGGGGTTTCCAAAGGGGGGTCACACAGAGCCTGTGCCCCCGGCCCCCTTTGGCCGCCGGAGGCAATCTAACTCTTGGACAACTTCAAAATCAGCCCAATTGCTTTACTGCTTCGACAATTCTCAGACACAAGTCAGCCATATTCAACGTATAGAGGTGAATGCCGGGAGCGCCGCCGTCGAGCAAGGCCTTGATCTGCCTGGCGGCGTGAGCGATGCCCAGTTCGCGCACGGCCTCCTGGCCGCCTTCGCGGTCGGCCTTGTCGAGCTCCAGAAAGAACTTGGCCGGCACGCTGCACCCGCTCAAGCTGAGCACCCGGCGCAGCGATTCCATGCTCTGCACCGGAAACACGCCGGGCACTATGGGCTTGGTAACGCCAAGCCGGCGCATCTGCTCCACATACTCGAAATACTCGCGCGGATCAAAAAAGAGCTGGGTGACGCAGAAATCGCTGCCCGCGTTCAGCTTAAGGGCCGTGGCCTGACGATCGGACTCAAAAGACGACGATTCCGGGTGCGGGGTCAGGTAGGCGGCCACGCCGACGCCGAAAGAGGGGAACTCCCGGTGTAGAAAGGTCACCAGATCCGAAGCGTAGGAGAACTCGCAGTCTTCCCAGCGAATTTCCTTGTCCTTGGGCGGATCGCCGCGCAGGGCCAGCACGTTGGTCACGCCGGCTTCGGCCAGTTTGCCCACGTACTCCTTGAGCGTACCGGAACTGGCGCCCACGCAGGTCAGGTGGGCCATGGGGCAGTAGCCGTCGCGGGCGAGCTGCGAGGTTATCTCCAGGGTGTTGTTCTGGGTGTTGCCGCCGGCGCCGTACGTTACCGAGATGAACAGCGGGTCAAGGACGCGCAGCTTTTCCACGGTCTGGAAAAAGCCCGGCCACTGCTCGCGTTCCTTGGGCGGAAAAAACTCCAGGGAATAAAAGGGACCGCTGCTTCTGATCTTGTCGATGATCTTCATGAATGCTCCCGTTCGGGCGTTTCGTGGTCGTACGGGCGATGCGCCGCCGGCCGGGGACCGTTTCCTGGACAGTGTCCGATAATCCCCAGGCTCCCGATGCGGTATCGCCGATTTTCCGCAAGAGTGCAAGTCAATTGATTCCATATATCAAGATAACTTGATATTGTCAACCCGTATTGCCGACCACGGCTTTTTTCCGTAAGCGTATAGTTGTGAGAAGCGAATATTTTTCCATTCCCGGCCTTGGCCCGCAAGACGGCCGCGCCGGGCGGCCTTTCTTTCCGCCGGCCGCAAGCCGTATGCCGGGCATGTTGCCGCCGCGCCGGGCGCTGTGCGGGCTTTTGATCCTGCTGGCCCTGGGCCTGGGTCTGGCGGCGCGGCCCATGGCCGGCGAGCCGGCTTTCGCCTCGGAAAAAACCGACGACGCCAACGAAAAACAGAGAGAATCGTCCCCCGCCGCCCTGCCCTCCGGAACCGGCGCTACAGGAGCCGACCGCGCCGGGACCAACTTCACTAAAACCGGCTCCGCCGCGACCGACGCCGCCGACACCACCCGCAACGACACGCGCGCCGCCGCCCCGAACGCTACCCGCAACGCCACGCATGAGGTGACCCCGCCCGGGAAAGCCAACGCCACGACAGGACACGCCGTATCTCCGGCCACACCGACAGTCTCCACCGCCTCGCCCACCGCGCCCCCGGCCGCCGCCGCCTCGCCCACCGCGCCGCGCGCCTCCCCCGCCCCTCCGGCCAACCCGGCGGTCGTTGCCGCGCCTTTTCCGGACGTCCGCTGGACCAACGTGGCCCCCGGCCTGGAACTGGGGCTTTCCGCCCTGCCGGAAAGCCGGGATCAGGGCACCGGAGTTGTGCTCGCAATCCTGCGCGTCGATCCGGCCCGGCACCGCTTTGCCCTGGGCATGGCCTCTGAAACCGGCCAGGCCCACTCGCTGCCCGACTGGGGCCGCAAAGCGGGGCTGCGCGCGGGCATAAACGCCAGTATGTACCTGCCGGACAACCGCACCAGCACCGGGTACATGCGCAACGGCGAGACCGTGAACAACAAGACCATGGGCAGCAAACTGGGCGCGTTTTTCGTGGCCGGCCCGCGCAAAGACTCCGGCCCGCCGGCGGACATTGTGGAACGGGAAGCGCCGGACTGGAACGCCCGCCTTGACGACTACGCCGTGGTGGTCCAGAACTACCGACTGATGGACAGCCGGGGCAAGGTGCTCTGGCCCGCCGGCGGCCCCATGCGCAGCATCGCCGTGGTGGCCAAGGACGACCAGGGCCGCATCGCCTTTGTCCTGAGCCAGGAACCCCTCACGGCCGAACGCTTTGCCGCCTGCCTGAAAGCCCTGCCCCTTTCGCTCTCCACGGTCATGTACGTGGAAGGCGGAGCCCAGGCCGGCATCTTTCTGCGCGTGGACAACGCGGCCGCAAAATCCCTGCCGCCCTCTTTTGCCGGCGCTTCCATTCACCCCTCTCCGGAAGGGTTCATCCACGTCTGGAAAGGACGCCAGAGCCTGCTCAACACGCGCGGCAACCCGGACGCGCCCGTGCCCAACGTCATCGGCATCAGGGGCGCGGACGCGCCGTAGTCCCGTCCGGCCGCGTACAAATGGTGAAGGGGAAGAACGCCTTACGCGTTCTTCCCCAAAACTGTCTCGCCCGACCGCTCAGGGCCGCGGCCTCAACAGGCCCTACTGGCGAAAGCCGTTCTCGTCGTCAAAATAAAAGCCCTCGCCTTCCTCGGCTTCCAGGGCTTCGGCCTTTTCCTGCAGCCATTCGATCACGGCCTTGACCGTGTGGTAGTTCAAAATCAGCTTGGTGTGAATCCGGCGGGAAATCACCTTGAGGTTTTCGTCGTACGGGGCCGTTTCGTGGCCCAGGTTCCCGTCCGGAGCGACAATGCGCTCGGAATACGGCGGCAGCTTGTCGCTTTCCGTGTAAAAATTCAGTTCAACCTCACCGTGGGGGTTAATGCCCCCCCACACGCCATGGGCATACTGCAGCCTCACGTCGGAATCCTGCTCGTACTCATAGCGTATGCGCAAGGCCTGTTTGTCCTCGCTCATGCGCGCTCCTTACGGAAAAATAGCTTTGGAAAACAAGAAACGGGCGGAGTGACCCCGCCCGCGCTGGAAGCCATTCTAACAGTGCTGCAATGCGTCATAAATTTATGCCTATCAGACCGCCGCCAATGATTTCCGGTAGTTGCGGTCTGACAAACCGGCCTATCCCGCCGTTGGGCATGGCCGACTGGCCGGCGTGCAGCTTGACCGGATGCAGGGCGTTCTGCCTGAGCTTGTCCTTGTATTTGAACACATTGATTTGGCTCTGAACGTCGTCAAAGATCGAGGAATAGACCGTGGTCAGCGGCAGTTCCGTCGGCGATGCCTCAAACCTGATTGTCGGCAACGCAACAACCGGTTCCACAGGCGCGTTTTCCGCGCTGATTTGCGTGATGGTCAGCATGGTACTTTCCCCGTTTTTGCAATATAGGCCAGAATTGCCCGGAAGTAAAGACTACCGCGAAACATGTACAGTCGCTCAAAGAAGACCTTGACGAAACGCCGCTCTTGCGCCACCTTTTGCCCTTTGGCAAAAGCGCCGCCGCAAGGCGGAGCAACCAGGAAAAGCCGGCCCGCGGCTTTTTCGCGACACACGCCCGATTGGCAAGGACTACACCCATGGCGGAATTTACCGTAAAAGACCTCGAAGTCGCCCCCTATTTCGATCTGGAACTGCTCATGAGCACCTGCAAGGAAACCCGCATAGACGGCGACATGATGCAGAAACTCGCCGTGGCCTGGGACCGCTGGCTGCCCCTGGCCAGGGCCAGGCACATAGAAGGCGACGGCGAATCCTACCTGCTGGCCTGTCTGGACGAAGCCGTGGAAGAAGACGTGGACGACAAGTGGGAGCAAACCCCTTCCGAAGCCTTTATCTTCAACGCCCTGGCCCAGGTCATGTGCATGGGCATCGTCCATTCCCTGCTCCCCCAGGTGGAAGACATCGGCTGCGCCCCGGCCCCCCACCCCACCGACCTTCTGGCCGACGCCCTGGAAGCCGAAAACACGCCCTACCTGATCATGGGCGAACCCGGCCTGGCCCGGCGCTACGCCGTGGTCACCCACTACCCCTTCAAAGGCGGCTGCGAACTGTGCGTATTGCAAAAGCAATGTCCCAAAAGCGGCGGCGGCATGACCGTAACCCTGCCGGGGTACGAGTAGAATATTTGAGGATGAAGCCAGCCAACGGGAGTGGGGCTCCGCCCCACGCCCCGCAAGGGGGCAGCGGCCCCCTTGACCCGCGCATTTGGGGGTATGTTGAGTGGTGCTGATGCGACGCCCGTTGCGTAACCGCCACGCCGCGCCAACCGTATGGGGTGTCCGGAGGGGGTCACCCCCTTTGGCGGGAGAGTCCAGAGAGGGCGGCGCCCTCTCTGGCCGCCGGAGGCAATCACTCTCCTGGGCAACTTCACAATTGCTTTGTCCCTTCCCCCGCGCGGGGTGGGGACTTTTTTCTTGACCTGCCGTTTTTTGGATATATTTTAGAAAGAACAAGAACCAAGGCCGGACGCCCCGGTGGCCGCGCCCATTCGGCAACCCCGCCGTCATGATGGAAACTACGCGATGAGCCCTCACTTTTCGGATCAGCAGTCTGATTTCTCGGTGGATATCGAGGTGCGCGAACCGCGTCGCTTCCGTGTCCTCTTGCACAATGACGACTACACCACTATGGAATTCGTTGTGGACATTCTCATCACTATTTTCCGCAAAAGCCCGGACGAAGCCACGGCCATAATGATGGCCGTGCACAGGGAAGGCCTGGGAAGCTGCGGCGTGTACACCGAGGAAGTGGCTGAAACCAAGGTCGCTCAGGTGCACGACAGGGCCCGCAAGGCGGGTTTTCCCCTGCGTTGCAGCATGGAGGAGGAATAAGGCATGCTCGATTCCCACCTGGAACAGGTATTTTCGCTTGCGGTGATGGAAGTGCGCCGCCGGCGTCATGAATATTTCACGCTGGAACATCTGCTGTTCGGCATTACCGTGGAAGAAAGCGGCCGGGGGCTTCTGAACTCCGTCGGGGTGGACATTGTGGCCTTGCGCCGCAAGCTGGAACGCTTTTTCACGGAAAACATCACCCCCGTTGCCCCGGGCGTCGAAACGGAAATAGTGCAGACCATCGCCCTGCAACGGGTCATGCAGCGCACCCTGCGTCACATGCATTCCGCCGGCAGGCAGAAGGCCGGCGTGGGCGACGTGCTGGCCAGCCTGCTGGAAGAAGAAAGCTCTTACGCGGCCTTTTTCATTCTGTCCCAAGGGGTTACCCGCCTGGACATTCTGGAGCGCATCTCGTCTTCCAACGACGCCGAAACCGGCGGGGCCGGCCTTGAGCCCGCGGAAGGCGAAACCGCTTCGGAAGACAGCCTGGCCGACACCAAGGCCCTGCGCAAGTACACCGTCGATCTGACGGAAAAAGCGGAAAACGGCGAGATCGACCCCCTGATCGGCCGCGCCGTGGAACTTGAGCGCGCCGTGCAGATTCTGGCCCGCCGCCGCAAGAACAACCCCTTGTTCGTGGGCGACCCCGGCGTCGGCAAAACCGCCCTGGCCGAAGGCCTGGCCGCGCGCATAGCCGAGGGCGACGTGCCCGAGGAATTTCACGGGGTCAAGCTCTTTTCCCTTGATCTGGGCGGCATGATGGCCGGGGCCAAGTACCGGGGCGATTTCGAAGGCCGGCTCAAATCCGTGCTGGCGGCGCTGGCCCGCATTCCCAAAGCCATCCTGTTCGTGGACGAAATCCACACCCTGGTGGGCGCGGGCGCGGTCAGCGGCGGCTCGCTGGACGCCTCGAACATCCTCAAGCCGGCGCTCGGCTCCGGCAAGCTGCGCTGCATCGGCTCCACCACCCACGAGGAAATGCGCAACCACTTTGAAAAAGACCGCGCCTTTTCCCGCCGCTTCCAGAAAATCGACGTGGGCGAGCCCAGCCACGAGGAATGCCTGGATATTCTCAAAGGCCTGAAAGAACGGTACGAAACGCACCACAACGTGCGCTACACCCCGGCCGCCCTGGAAGCGGCGGTTTCGCTGTCCGCCCGCTACCTGCCGGACGCCCGCCTGCCGGATAAGGCCATTGACCTGATTGACGAAGCCGGGGCCAGACGCCGCCTGCGCCGCCATCTGGCCTCGCTCGGCGCGCCCGAGCCCAAAACCGCCGCCGTGGACCGGGGCAAAAAGGGCAAGACGTCCGCCGTTACCGTGGGCGTGGCCGACGTGGAACAGGTGGTGCAGAACATGGCCCGCATCCCCTCGGTCAAAGCCACGGCCTCGGACAAGGTTTCCTTGAAGCACCTTGAGCGCGACCTGAAAAACGTGGTCTTCGGCCAGCCGGAAGCCATCGACATGGTCACGCGGGCCGTGCTGCGCTCCCGGGCCGGCTTCAAACGCGCCGGACGGCCGCAGGGCGCCTTTTTGTTCTACGGCCCCACGGGCGTGGGCAAAACCGAACTGGCCCGCCAACTGGCCGCCACCATGGGCGTGCCCTTTCTGCGCTACGACATGTCCGAATACATGGAAAAACACGCCGTGGCCCGCCTGATCGGCGCGCCCCCCGGCTACGTGGGTTTTGACCAGGGCGGCATGCTCATCGAGGCGGTGCGCAAAACCCCGCACGCCGTCCTGTTGCTGGACGAAATGGAAAAGGCCCACCCGGACGTGTTCAATGTGCTGCTCCAGGTCATGGACTACGCCACCCTGACCGACTCCAGCGGCCGCAAGGCGGATTTCCGCAACGTGGTCGTGATCATGACCACCAACGCCGGCACTTTTGAGATGTCGTCGCGCAACATCGGTTTCGCCGCGGCCACCAGCGACGGCATTGCCGCGGACAAGGCCAAAAAAGCCCTGGAGCGCCTGTTCACCCCGGAATTCCGCAACCGGCTCGATGCCATGGTGCCCTTCAAAGCCCTGTCGCCCGGCGTCATGACCCGCATTGTGGACAAGTTCGCGGCCGAACTGAGCGACAGTCTGGTCGAGCGCGACGTGCGCCTGGTGCTTACCGACGCGGCCAGGGAACATCTGGCCAAAGCCGGCTACGACAGCGTGTTCGGCGCCCGGCCCCTGGCCCGGATCATGCGCGAGCAGATCGAAGACCGCCTGGCCGGCGAACTCCTGTTCGGCAAGCTGGCCAAAGGCGGATCAGTGCTGGTGGACGCCGGACCGGCCCAGCCAGCGCCAAGCCTCGACAAGGACGCGCCGACCAAGATCGCCAAGCCCGGCCGGGCCAAAGCCGCCAAGCCGGATGATCCGAAACCGGAAGCCGCGCCCGCCAAGCCCGGCACCGGGCTGATCTTCCACTTCGAAAGCGCCCCGCCCAAGCCGGCCAAGAAAAAACCGGCCGCAAAGGTGCTGGAGGAAGCGCTTGAGTAGAAGCTAAGAATGCCTCCGGCGGCCAGAGAGGGCGCTGCCCTCTCTGGACTCTCCCGCCAAAGGGGCCGGGGGCACAGGCTCTGTGTGACCCCCCTTTGGAAACCCCATGCGGGTTAGCGTTACGTGACGGTGGCTCCACAGCCGTTCCTGAACGCGGCTCCCGTCGATTGACTACTAAAAACCGCGCCCCGTTTTCCGGCTTCATCAAAGTCGAAAACAGGTGTATTGCGTTACAAAACGCGCTGAAAAGAATTCGGAAAAAAATTCCCTCGAAAATGCGACACGAAAAAGGGACAACAGTCTGAAAATGATCTATGGTACAAGAGACTCGGATTTTTGTGAGGCGCGTTCCAAACCCTAATGCTTCCGGCAGGAAGACAAGGAGAGGTGTCCCCCATGCTGTCCATTAAAAAGATTGTCTGCCCCCTGGACCTTTCGGATTTCAGCGCCCGTGTGGCGGAATACGCCGTGGCGATGGCCCGGGCCTTCGGGGCCGAAATTCTCGTGGTTTACGTGGCGCCGTCGGTAAACCAGTATGCGGTGCTGGATGTTCCGCCCCAATCCCTTGAGTTGTTTACGGAAGAAGTTTCCGCCAGCGCGGTAAAACACATGGGAAAAGTGACCGCCGATCTTTTCGCGGGCGTAAAGGTCGAGACCAAAGTTCTGTCCGGCAACCCGGCTGAAGAAATCATCAAGGTCGCGCGGGAAAACAAGGCCGACATGATCGTCATGGGCACCCACGGCCGCAAGGGCGTCGATCTGCTCGTCTTTGGCTCGGTGGCGGACAAGGTGGTCAAAAACGCGAAAATCCCGGTCCTGACCGTTCACCCGCCCGAGAGCCAGGAACCCCCGACCGTTGCGCCGTTTTCCGTGTAGAGCCGGTACTGCGGCCCCGGGCCGCGTCGTCGACACTGTCCGACGTGCCATAAAAAAACTCCCGCCCCGCCGAACCGGCGGGGCGGGAGTTTCCCTTTCTTTTCGCGGACCGGCCGCTTCAGAATACAGAACGCTCACAGCGCTGCATAGTTGCGGTCTGTTCCACGGTATGGACGCGCCCCGTTTACCGCTCAACCACGGTCGAAAAGGGAGAGTGCCGCGTAAAAATTCATACCGGCCATAAACCCGAGTGCTTGACGAAAAAGAACCGTTCGTTTTTACTGCATAGAGTTCTTCAAGAAAACCCTGCGAGATACCCATGAAAATAGCGATCATCGGCGCTACCGGCTTTGTGGGAACGCCCATACTGCAAGAAGCCCTTTCACGCGGGCACCACCAGGTGCTGGCCATGACCCGCAGCCCGCAAAAACTCCCCCCGTCCGCCTCTCTTACCGTGCGCGAAATTGACGTGAACGACAGCGAGGCGCTCGCGCAAGCCCTGGCCGGCTATGACGTGGCGGTGCATGCCTTTGCCCCGCCGCGCTCGGATTCCGTGGAAGAACGCATCGCCCGGCAAACGCAGGGGACCAAAAGCATCATCAGGGCCGTGAAACAGGCCGGCATCAAACGGTTGGCGGCGGTGGGCGGCGCGGGAACCGCCGAGGTGGCCCCAGGCGTGCCGCTGATGAACAGCTACTTGTTCCCCCCGGAATACGAGGGCGGGGCGCGCTCCACGGCGGTCATAAAAGACCTGCTTCAGGCCGAGAAAGACTTTGACTGGGTGTTCGTCTCGCCGCCCAACTTTCTTGAGAAAGGGCCGCGCACCGGCAAATACCGCACCGGCAAGGACAATCTGGTCATAGACCTGGCCTCCGGGCGCAGCTACATGAGCGTGGCGGATTACGCGGTGGCCATGCTGGATGAAATAGAAAATCCCCGGCACCACAGGCAGCGCTTTACTGTGGGAACGTAACCATGGCGGTTGATTCGGGAAATAAAAAGGCCCCGTTATAGGGGGCCGCATCAGAGCGGAACATCCGCCCCGCTCTCCTCCCCCATACCCCAAACTAAAAAGTTTTGAAGGAGAGGGATGGGGGTCTGGGGGAAGGGAGATTTTCTTCGTGGTAGCTCGTCCCCGCTTCGCTCGGATCGAGCGGGCTTTCTCGAAAGTTTCCTCTCCCTTCCCCCCAGCTCTTACAACTCCATAATTTCCTTTTCCTTGGCCTGGCATTTCTGGTCCACCTTGGCCACGTAAGCGTCAGTCAGTTTCTGGACGGCGTCCTGGGCTTTTTTGATTTCGTCCTCGCTGTGCGCCTTGTCTTTTTCCAGCTTTTTCAGAGAGTCGTTGGCGTCGCGGCGGATGTTGCGGATGGCCACCTTGGCTTCCTCGCCGTATTTGCGCGAAACTTTGGTCAGGTCTTTGCGGCGTTCCTCGGTCAGGGGCGGGATGCCGATACGGATGATTTTGCCGTCGTTGATGGGGGTAAGGCCGAGGTCGGACTTGAGAATGGCTTTTTCCACCAGGGCGAACGAGCCGCGATCCCAGGGCTGGATGGTGATGGTGCGGCTGTCGGGCGTGGCCACGGAGGCCAGTTGCCCGATGGGGGTGGGGGTGCCGTAGTAGTCCACTTTCAGGCCGTCCACCAGTGAGGTGGAGGCGCGCCCGGTGCGGAGCTTGCTGCAATCGCGCTCAAGGGCGGCCAGGGCTTTTTCCATTCGTTCTTCAGCGTCTTTTTTCACAGCTTCCATGAGAATCTCCTGAGGGAAAAGGCCGGTTAGGGATGAAGCCAGCTTGGTCGAAGTGGGGCGTTGCCCCACGCCCCACAAGGGGGCAGCGGCCCCCTTGACCCGCGCATTAGGGGATAGCTTCAGTTCGTTACGTTATTGTGCCTTTGGCAGCCGAAAGCGTGTCCGCCGAAAAAACCCCGGCGCGCCCGAAACAAATAGACCACCCCTAAAAGGGTTTCCAAAGGGGCTGTGCCCCTTTGGCCGCCGGAGGCAATCATTCCTCTTGGGCCACTTCAAAAACCTCTTTCGACCCGGCCGCTAGTCGCAAACCGTGGTGCCGACGTTTTCGCCCATGACCAGGCGTTTGATGTTGCCGCCGAACATGCTGCACACCACTATGGGCACGCGGTTTTCCATGGCCAGGGTAATGGCGGTGTAGTCCATAACGCCGAGCTTTTTCTCCAGGGTTTCGGCGTAGCCCACCGTGGTGTAGCGCACGGCGTCGTCAAACTTCATGGGGTCTTTGTCGTAGATGCCGTCCACTTTGGTGGCCTTGATCAGGGCCTCGCACTTCAGCTCCATGCAGCGCAGGGCGGCGGCGGTATCCGTGGTGAAATAGGGGTTGCCGGTGCCGGCGGCGCAGATGACCACCCGGCCTTTTTCCAGGTGGCGTTCGGCCCGGCGGCGGACATAGGGCTCGCACACTTCCTGCATGGTGATGGCCGAGAGCACGCGGGTGGCGTGGCCCACTTTTTCCAGGGAATCCTGCACGGCCACCGCGTTCATGACCGTGGCCAGCATGCCCATGTAGTCGGCCGAGGCCCGGTCCATGCCTTTGGCCGAGGAGGATATGCCCCGAAAGATGTTGCCCCCGCCGATAACCAGGGCAACTTCCACGCCAAGGTCCAGAATTTCGCCGACTTCCTGGCTTATCTTTGAAACCGTGCCCGGGTCAATGCCAAACTTGTTCTCCCCGGCCAGGGCTTCTCCGCTCAGCTTAATCAATACTCTTTTGTAGCGCAACTCGGCCATGGCAACTCTCCTGATGCTAAGCGCGGCGGGGAAAGAGACTTTCCGCCCGCCGCGTCGTTACTTTCGGTCAAAGGGCGCGCCCCAGGTGGCCTCAAGGACGCGCACGTATTTCAAAAAGGCGTAGAACGAGCCGTGGCAGGCGGCCAGAAAGCCGGCCCGGCCGTCAAGAAAGCCACGTTTCTGGATGTAGATGCGAAAAAAGCGGGCCAGCCCGTGCCCGATGCCGCGCGCCACCCCGCCGCGCTTCCCGCGGGAGCGCATTTCCCGCGCGCCCTGGTCGGCGTAGCTGTTGAGCTTGGTCAACTGGTGGGCGAAGCCGGTGTAGGGGTAGTGGATAAGCTCGGCGCCCGGCCCGCCCAGGTGTTCGCTGCGGCCCAGGGGGCGGTAATGGATGTGGGCGTCCTGGTAGAACTCCACGAAACCGGCGCGGAACACGCGCAGAATGTGGTCCGGGTACCAGCCGCCGTGTTTCATGAAGCGGTCAAAGTACCACGATTTGCGGCCCACGGAAAAAGCCACGGCCGCGTTTTGCGGCGTATCGGCGTACTGGTCGGCCTGGTGTATGGCGGCGCGGATGAGATCGCCGAGCGCGGGCGGGCAGATTTCGTCCTGGTCGAGAATGAAGAACCAGCGCGTTTCCACCAGGGTCTGGGCGTGGCGGAACTGGACGTCAAAGCCCTGCCAGGGGTTGTACACGACCTTTGCCCCGCGCCGGGCGGCGATATCCGGGCTTAAGTCCGCGCTGCCGGAATCCACGGCCAGAATTTCGTCGCAAAAGGCCAGCGATTCAAGGCAGCGATCGAGCAGGCGCTCGCCGTTAAAGGTAAGCACCACGCCGGTAAGGCCGGGCCGGAGGGGCGTTTTGCCCGCTGTCGGACAGGAATCGGACTCCATACTCGTTTCGCCGCCGAAAAAAAGGGGCTCCGAAGAGCCCCGGGTTCGTTACTGTCCGGCTTCGCCCAATTGCAGCCGCACGAAGCGCCGCACGACGATCTCGTCGCCAAGGGCTTTGCCCTGTTCTTTCACCAGGGCCTTGATGGTGACCTTGTCATCGCGGATATAGGGCTGTTCCATCAGGCATACTTCCTGATAAAACTTTTGGATGCGGCCATCAACTATTTTATCCACGATATTGGCCGGCTTGCCCTCGTCCAGGGTCTTCTGGCGGTACACGGCGCGCTCGCGCTCAACCGCGGCCGGGTCAAGGCTGGCGGCGTCCAGGGCCAGGGAGTTGGCGGCGGTAACCTGCATGGCCAGGTTGCGGGCCAGTTCCAGAAGGGCGGGGTTGGCGGCGGTTTCCGGCTTGGTGCAGCCCAGTTCCACCATCACGCCGATTTTGCCGTTGGAGTGCACATAGGTGCCCACCAGGCCGGGCGCCTGAACCTGATAGCGCACAAACCGGCCCACGGACATATTCTCGCCCAGGGTGGCGATCTGGTCGGCCAGGGCGTTGCCCAAAAGCGCGTCCAGGGCAGCCGCGTCGGCCGGATTGTTGTCAAACACCTTGGCGGCCACATCGGCGGCAAAGGCCTGGAACTTGTCCCCGCGCGACACGAAGTCGGTTTCGCACATCACTTCGGCAAAGGCGGCAATGCTGTTGTCCGGCGCGATCTTCTGGGCGATGGCCCCTTCGGAGGTGGCCCGGCCGGCCTTTTTGGCCGCCTTGGAAAGCCCCTTCTGGCGCAGCCAGTCAATGGCGTTTTCCATGTCGCCGTCGGATTCTTCCAGGGCCTTTTTGCAATCCATCATGCCGGCGGCGGTGCGCTCGCGCAGCTCCTTAACCATGGCAGCGGTAATATTCGCCATTTATGATACTCCTTTCAAGCTGTTCGGAACTATTCCGCGGCGGCGGCGGCCTCAGGCGCGGCGGCCTCGGCGGCCTTCTGCAGCGCGGCTTCGGGGTTCTTGTCCTTGCCGCCGTCCTTGCGCATGGCTTCGCCTTCAAGGCAGGCGTCGGCCATGTGGGCGACAAAAAGCTTGATGGCGCGAATGGCGTCGTCGTTGCCGGGAATGATATAGTCGATGACGTCCGGATCGCAGTTGGTGTCGGTCACGGCCACAATCGGAATGCCCAGCGTGCGGCATTCCTTGACCGCGATTTCCTCGCGATGCGGGTCGATGATAAAGGCCAGTTGGGGCAAGTGCTCCATGTCCTTGATGCCGCCAAGCACCAGCATGAGCTTGTCCAGTTCGCGCTGAAGGGTGAGGATTTCTTTCTTCTGGTAGCGGTTCACGCTGCCGTCGGCAAACATGGCTTCCAGCTTCTTCATGCGGTCAATGCTTTTCTGGATGGTGGAAAAGTTGGTCATGGTGCCGCCCATCCAGCGGTTGGCAACATAGAACTGTCCGGCGCGGGTGGCTTCGGCGGCAATGGCCTCCTGGGCCTGACGCTTGGTGCCGATAAACACGACCTTGCCGCCGCGCGCCACCGTGTCGGCCACTTTGTCGTGGGCCGTGCGGTACAGCTTGACGGTCTGCTGCAGGTCGATGATGTGGATGCCGTTGCGCGCCCCGAAAATGTAGGGCTTCATTTTGGGATTCCAGCGGCGGGTCTGGTGACCAAAGTGCACGCCGGTTTCCAGCATTTGCTTCATGCTGACGTAAGCCATGGATAACTCCTGGGTTTTCGAAGAAACGCCTATTTCCGCGGCCTTTCTTCCGCCTCCACCCCGGCCAGACCCTTCAACCCCTTGCGAACAGCCGCTAAAGGGCACCCCGGGCCGATACCTTGAGGTGTGTTTATTATGGAAACAGAAATGCATACCCTTGTTAGCGCCCGTTGGCAAGAAAAAAAGACTGGAAGAAGGATGAAGCCAGATGAGTCGAAGTGGGGCTCTGCACAGAGCCTGTGTCCCCGAGCCCACGCCCGCAAGGGGGTGCGCCCCCCTTGACCCGCGTACTTGGGGGGTGATTTTAAGAATAGTCCTGGCGCTCTGGCGACTGCCAGACATCTATCCCTTATCTTGACCAGCCCCGCGCTAAGGGCTACTGTGCCCGAAAATACGAAGCGCCGACGCCGAAATTCGACAAAGCCGTTCCTTTTTTTCATCTCCCTTTTCCGAGGTTCCCGTGCATTCCAAAACCCCCTCGCCCGACACCCTCGCGCAGCAGCCGACAACAGACGCCCCTCCGGAACCGGATCGTGCGGCCATGCCCCGGCACATCGCCATCATCATGGACGGCAACGGCCGCTGGGCCAAGGCGCGCGGCCTGTCGCGCAGCGAAGGCCACCGCGCCGGCACCGAAGCCGCCCGCGCCATTGTCGAGGAATGCCTGGCCCTGGGCGTGGGCCACCTTACCCTCTACACCTTTTCGCGCGAAAACTGGAACCGCCCGGCCGAGGAAGTAAAATTTCTCTTCGACCTGCTGGTGGACTTTATCACCAAAGAGCTGCCGGATCTGGAAAAACGCGGCGTGCGCCTGGCCATTCTTGGCGAAATGGCCGATCTGCCCTTCATGGCCCGCAAAACCCTGGCCCACGCCTGTTCCCGCACGGCCAAAAACGGCAAGATGATCCTGAACCTGGCCCTCAACTACTCCGGCCGCGAGGAAATAGCCCGCGCCTGCCGCCTGTTCATGGAATCGGGCGGAAAACCCGCCGACCTCACCCCGGATCGCCTGGCCGATTTTCTCTACACCGCCGGCCAGCCCGACCCGGATCTGGTCATCCGCACCAGCGGCGAAGTGCGCGTCAGCAATTTTCTGCTCTTTCAGACCGCATACAGCGAGTTCTATTTCTGCGACCGCCTCTGGCCCGACTTCGGCCCCGTTGACCTGCGCGAGGCCGTGGCCCGCTACCAGACCCGCTCCCGCCGCTTCGGCGGGCTGGACGCGAACGGATGAGAGAGAATCGGGGGGAAGGGAAAAATACTATGAGCACCACATCCGACGCCTATCTTGAACTGCGGGATCTGCGGGTCCGCTACGGCAGCGTGGAAGCCCTGCACGGCATTTCCGTGCGTGTGAACAAGGGCGAGATCGTGACCGTTCTCGGCGCCAACGGGGCCGGCAAAACCACCACCCTGGCGGCCATCAGCGGGCTGATGAAGCCGGCCTCAGGCGCTGTTTTCTTCGAAGGACAGCCCCTGCACACCCGGCCAACCCATGAGGTGGTGCGGCTCGGCATAACCCACTGCCCGGAAGGCCGGCGCATGTTCGGCACCATGACCGTGCTGGAAAACCTGGAACTGGGGGCCTTCACCTGCACGGACAAAGCCCTGACCGGCCGCACCCTGGACTGGATATACAATCTTTTCCCGCGCCTGCGCGAGCGGGCGGATCAACTTGCCGGCACCCTGTCCGGCGGCGAGCAGCAAATGCTGGCCATTGGCCGGGCGCTTATGGGCAACCCCAAGGTGCTGCTGCTGGACGAGCCTTCCCTGGGCCTGGCGCCCATTCTGGTGCGGTCCATCTTCAGTTCCATCGAGGAAATCAACGCCACCGGCGTCACCATCATCCTGGTGGAGCAGAACGCCAGAGCCGCCCTGAAAATCGCCGCGCGCGGCTATGTGATGGAAGTGGGCAAAGTGGTGATGGAAGACGACGCCAAAGCCCTGCTGGCCAATCCGGAAGTGCAAGCCGCGTATTTAGGCGGCGCCTGAGGAAACGCCGATTTTTTCCGTTTGGCGGCGTTTCCTCGGTGCTACCGGCTTCTTTTTTTAAGAGGGGGAAGATAAGAAGAAGCCAGCCCCCCTTTGAAAATGCCTTGCGCCTTGCCAAACGGAAAAAATCAGCGTTTCCTCATGACTTCAAACAGACGGTCCTTCCCCTCCTTCGCGGCTTTTTGGCGCGCTTCTTCCACTTCGAACAATCCGGCTTCCACCCGGCAGGCTTGCAGGCAGGCCAGGCCGTATTCCAGTTGCGCCCGCCAGTTGTCCGGCTCGGCCAGGCAGTAGTCGGCCAGGTAGCCGATGCGCAGGGCCAGCAAGCCGCGCCGACCGGCGAGCAATTCGGCGCTGCGCCGGGCCAGGGCGCGATTTTCGCCGGGGGCCAGAATCTGGGCGAACATCAGCCAGTGCAGGGCGCTTTCGGGCAGAAAGCCTTTTTCGGCCACAAAACCGAACCCGCTGGCGAGAACAACGCCCCGCCGCTCCCAGGCCGAGGCCCAGCGCAGGCACAGGGTTGCGGCGTCGCGGGGCAGGCTTTTGTCCTCCCGGCCGGCGTACCCCATCCAGAAAGCCAGGGCCATGCTGAACAAACCCTGCCGCAGGGCGAAGGCCGAGGCGGCCGAGGCCAGTTCAAGCGTGCGGGCCGGGTGCGGCACGTCGCCAAAGGCGCTTTCCGCCGCAGCGGCAGGGGAAGCGCCGGCCGCCGGGGCGGCGGAAGAAACGGCGCCGGGGACGACGCCAGAAACGACAAAGGACGCGCCGGCCCGTTCGGAATCGGCCAGCAGGTCGCGGCAGAAAACAAGGGCTTCGTCCACCGGCCAGGGCACGCCGCTGCCGGGCGGGAGGTTCACCTCAGCCAGCGCGCCGGGGTTTTCCGCGAACAGGCCCAAAATTTGGGCCAAGGCGTGGGAAACCAGGGGCCGCAGGGGCTTGGGCAGTTCCGGCCAGGGCGGCAGGTCGCGCACCAGGCGCAGCCCCTCGCGGGCGTGGTTGTGGGGGTCCAGATCCATTCTGCGGTCGCGAATCTGCAGGGCCAGGGTCATCCAGAAAACCAGGCCGGCGGCCCGGCCCGTCAGGCGATTGCGGGTCAGGCCCACAGCCAGTTCCAGCACGGTCGCGGCCCGGTGCTCCGGCAGGTGTTCGGCCTGTACGCGCCGCATGGCCGCCCGGCCCATGGCTTCGGCCGCTTCGGGCCGTTTTTGCGCCCAGGCCGTCTGATCGAGCAGTTCCAGGCCGTCACGGTAGATCAGAAATTCTTTGTCCGGCGCAAGAAGCGCGTTCTGGTCCTCGCCCACGTCCGGGCTGAGCACCAGGCAGCCGGACGAGGCCCCTTCCAGCAGCCGGAAATTGACCTCGTTGGCAATGCACTCGTTGGGCACCACGCGCGAATCGTCGTACAGCCGCATCATGCCCACCATGTCCAGGCCTTCTGTGACGTGCAATCCGCGCGGCCGGAGCAGATCCGCCAGCCAGACGCGCACGGGCCGGTGCCGGTCCAGGCGGGCGCACAGGCTCATGGCGCGGCCGCGCTGATCATGCGGAATCCACTCCCGGCGCTGGCCCGGCCAGGAAAAACGGTGCAGCCTCTTTGGCCGCCGAACTTCCGGCAGGGCCTCGAACAAGGAAAGGTGGGGGGTGAGCACGGCATCGAACAGCAGGGCGTACCACTGCTGCCAGAACATGTTCAGGTGGCTGTCTATGGCCCAGAACAGCGTGGGGCAGTCCAGGCTTTCCAGGCCGCCGAAATAGACGCGCGTGCCCAGGTTTTCCTGTTGCAGGAACAGGTCCGGCGAAAAATCCATGCTCCGCAGCACGCCCGGCAGATGGAACACGCCGGGCCCCGGGCGCAGAACGCGCACCTCGTGGCCGGCGGCGACAAAGGCCTGTTCCAGAACCGGCGTGGGATCGGCAAGCAGTATTCTCATGGCGGCGCGGCTCGCGGGCGTCCATCCTGAGGGGGAAGGCGGGGGAAGAACAGGACGACGTAATCCCCCTCCCTGAATTTGTTTTGTATGCGAGCGTTCTATCAAAAAGGCCGGGCGCCCACAACCGCCCGGCTTGTTTCATGGAAAGGCCGGGCGGTGCCGCCAGGGCCGCCAATTTTTCTGGCACCCCGCATGCCGCCTCAATGGCCGCCCCCCGCCGGGCAAGACCCCGTAAGCACAAGGGATTGTGGCATGCTTAGTGCAATGCTTTCAAGGCCGCGACCACGCGGCCCCAATTCATTCGTTCTCTACAGGAGTTCCGCCATGAACCGTTTGTGCGTTCTCGTCGTCGCGTGCCTGCTGGCCGTACCCTGCTTCGCCCTTGCCGCCGTATCGCCCGGCACGCGGGTGGTGCTTGCGCCGAGAGAGGAAGTTCCCACCTACAAAAGCATTGAAGCGGCGCGGAAAAAGAAAGACCCCGAAATGGTCGAAGGCGCGCGCGAGGCCGACCGCGCCAATGCCTGGAACCAGGAATACAAAGTACTTGAGGAAAAAAACGGCTGGCTGCGCCTTGAGGATTCCGATCAGAACACGTTCTGGGTGGCGGCGGACAAGGCCATGCCCATGGAAGCCTTCCTGAAGAACCCCGCCTTCAACGACATTACGCAGTGCGAGGCCGATCTGCCGGTGCGCTTTGTCGTGACCCTGGACAAGGAGCACCCGGACGCGGTCGTGCGCATGGTGAAAAAGCCGAACGCCAACGGCGGCTTTGCCGAAATGGAAGTGTGGGACAACGCGGAAAAAACGCTGCTCTGGAGCACCGAGGGCGATGCCAACAAGGCGGCCGAACAGCCGGTTGAGTTCGCCTGTTACCGCGCCGCCGAAACAAGCTGGCCCACGATCCTGGGCGACATAAACGGCGACGGCAAGGCCGAAATCCTGTACCGCTCCACGCTTTCCCAGGCCGCCTATTCCTCGCAGCCCTTCCCGTCTTTCATCGTGCTGGCCTGGGACGGCAAGGCCTTTGTCCAGCGGAACATGTTCATGCTGGCCCTTAACGCCGAAACCATGCCGGCATCCGGCCCCCTGCTCGAGGAAGGCTACCCCGGCGGCGTGGAGGAACCCAAGTCCCGCATCTATCTTTCGGAACTGCTCGCAGCGCGCGCTGACGGCTCGTTCACCGCCGTCATGGAGCAGGAATACGTTACGAGCGAACAGGCCGGAAAAACGGGCACGGCCATTCTCCGGCTCAGCCCGGACTGCAAATCGTTCGAGTTCAAGGGCTGGGAAACTCCGCTCAAGTAAGCCGGCCGGCCGAGTTTTGCGACGGGCCGGTTGGATAAGACAATTTTGAAGTTGCCCGAGAGAATGATTGCCTCCGGCGGCCAAAGGGGATGATCCCCTTTGGAAACCCCATACGGGTTGTTTTTTTCTCTTCCTGCCCTGCATTATACCGCAACCTGGGAAACGCCGAGTTTTTTCGTCAGGCAAGGCGCGAGTCTTTTTTAAAGCGGGGCTGACCTTTCCGCAGGATAGCGGAAAGAGACGCGGAAGCGAAGCGGACGCGCCCGAAGGGCGAGCCAAGGAAGTGGCGAGTCAGCTCTTTCGTCCTGCCCCGCTTTAAAAAAGACGAGCAACGCCGCCAGACGGAAAAATCGGCGTTTCCTTCGCCCTTGCTAATCAACACGGCTGCCGCTATAGTGAGTAATTCCAGAGCGCGATCATCCGGAGGAACTCATGTCTGCTGCCCGCGAAAAATACATTGTGGCCGGGGTTGATCTCTACCATGTCCGCAACCGCAACGAACAACGCGTTATCCGCTGCCTGATGGAAGAAGTCGAACGCCTGGGCCTGACGAACGTTTCGCCGGAAGCGCTTCAGGATGCCTACGCCCTGGCCCTGAACAACCTGCCCGCCCGCTACGCCCAGCAGGGCACCATTGTGCTGCGGGACCCGGTGAAAAAAATGACCATCGAGGACGTGGTCACAGCCTCAATCAAGCACGTGCTCGACAACCCCAAATAACGTTTCCTCCGGCGGTTCGCGGTCCTGGCCCGCGAAAACGCCGCGCCGGCCCGTAACCGCCGGCCGCCCGCCCACACCACGACAGCAAGCGGAAGACCCAGATGCTCAGAAACTCCTCCGCCGGCCCCTTTTCCGACGGCTCCTGCCCGATATCGGCCGACCTGCACATGCACACCCTGCACTCCCACGGCCAGGCCGAAACCGACGCCATGTTCCAGGCCGCCCGCGCCAAAGGGCTTGCCATTATCGGTTTTTCCGAACACTCTCCCCGCCCGGCCGGCTACGCCTACCCCACGGACTACCAGGCCAAACTCGTTCGCGAGTTTCCCCAATACGTCGAGGAAGTGCGCCGCACCGCGGCCGCGGCCTCGGCCGAAAACATCCGCGTGCTTCTGGGCATGGAGGTCGACTACCTGCCCGGACAGGAAGCCTACGCCAAAACCCTTATCGAGGCTTACGACTTTGACTACGTTATCGGCGGCCTGCACTTTCAGAAAAACTGGGGCTTTGACTTCAGCGCCGACGACTGGGTTCTGATGACCAGGGGCGAGCGCTTTGCCGCTTACGCCCAATATTACCGCGACCTTGCCGCCATGTGCCAGAGCGGCCTGTTCCACATAGCCGCCCACCCGGATCTGGTGAAACTCTTCAGCGTGGAAACGTTCCAGGCCTGGCTGGCCGACGGCGAGGCCGAACCCCTGATCCGCGATGCCCTGACAGCCATGAAGGACAACGCCATGGCCATGGAAATCTCCTCCGCCGGCCTGCGAAAGCCCTGCAAGGAAATCTACCCCTGCCGGCGCGTCATGGATCTGGCCCGGCAACTGCGCCTGCCCGTCAGCTTCGGCTCGGACGCCCACTGCGTCAACACCCCGGCCTTCGCCTTTCCCGCGCTGGCCCGCTACGCCCACGAATACGGCTACACCCGCAGTACCGTGATCGAACAGGGCCGGCCCCGCCAACTCCCCTTTGCCGAGGCCATGAAATAACGACATGGAACACGCCCAACCGGACGATACTCCAGCGAATACCGACTGCCTGGTCCGCCTGGACCGGGTGACCATGCGCTTTGGCGGCAACACGGTTTTTGCCGATCTGTCCTTGCGCCTGCGCCGGGGCGAACGCCTCGCCCTGCTCGGCCCCAACGGCGCGGGCAAATCCACCCTGCTCCGCCTGCTCCAGGGCGACCTGCGCCCCGGCCAGGAGGCCGAAGCCCTGCGCGAAGGCCCGGCCGACCCCCTGCTTGAAGGCCCGGCCGAAACCCTGCTTGAAGGCGTAAAGGGCCGCGCCGCCGGCGGTATTTACTGGAATTTCGAAGGCAAAGAGGAACCCTTTGCCGTAAGCGCCCTTAAGCACGCCCGCCTGGTATCGCCCGGCCAGCAACGCAACTACGCCCGCCAGGGCTGGAAGGTGACCGGCGAGGAAATCGTGCTCTCCGGCCTGGACAACGCGGCCATGATCTACGGCGAAATGTCCGGCCGCCACTACGAACGCGCGGCCGAACTGGCCGAGGCCGCCGGGGCCGGGCCGCTCATGGGCATGACCGCCCCGGCCATGTCCCAGGGGCAGTTGCGCCTTGTGCTGCTTTTGCGCGCCCTGATGAGCAGGCCGGACCTGCTGCTGCTGGACGAACCCTTTGACGGCCTGGACGCCGCCTCGCGCGAGCGCGTCACCCGCTGCATAGCCCTGGCCGCCGAACAGGGCGGAACCCTTGTGGTCAGCGCCCACCGGGACGAGGACATCCCGCCCTTCATCACCGAAGGACTGCTGCTGCGGAACGGCGCTGTCGAGCGCGTTGCCCTGCCTGTCTCGCTCCTGTCCGAGAAAGACAATGAGGTCGAAGCCAACAATGTCGAAGTGGGGCCCTGCCCCACACCCCGCAAGGGGGTAGCGACCCCCTTGACCCGCGCACTTGGGGATACTGTCGTTATCGCGGGTTTATCGGCAGCCGCCGATCCAGCCGCCCCCGCCGTTCTTTCGCCGGACGGCGTTCCCCTGGTGGAGCTGGCGCATGTGGACGTGTTCACCGACCGGGTGCAGATTCTGTTCGATATTACCTGGACCATCCGGCCGGGCGAGCAGTGGATTCTTTCCGGCGACAACGGCTCGGGCAAGTCCACCCTGCTCCGCCTGCTTCATGGCGAGGAATTCGCCGCGTACGGCGGAACCCTGCGCTGGCGGGGCGGTCCCCGTCCTTCCCTGGAGGATTTGCGCGCCCAGGTGGGCTACGTGTCCGACCGCCTGCAATACGCCTACGATTACGACCTGAGCGCCGAGGACGTGGTCATTTCCGGCCCGCGCGGCAGCATCGGGCTTTACGCCGAGCCGGACGCCCGCGAGCGCGACCTGGCCCGCGACTGGCTGGACGTGATGGGCCTGTCCGCCGTGCGCGACAGGAGTTTTCACTCCCTGTCCGGCGGCACGGCCCGGCGGGTGCTGCTGGCCCGCGCCCTGGCCGCCTCGCCGCCGCTGCTCTTGCTGGACGAGCCCTGCTCCGGCCTGGACGCCCAAAGCCGGGCCTTCTTTCTGCGCGGCCTGAGCGCGCTGGCCGGCAAGGGCGTGACCATCGTGCACGTAACCCACCACGAGCAGGACAAAAACCCCCTGTTCACCCACGAGCTGCGCCTGGAAAAGGGGCGGATTGCCGCAACACGGGGCTGATGGGCCTTACCTACTCCACATCCTCAACAGCGATGGCCTGGGCATACTGTTTGGTCACTCGAAGGTAGAACATAGCCGCATTCAGCCGATCAATGGTGCCGCCCGACACCTGCCCCAGGTAGCTCGCCGTATCGCTGCGGTAAGCCTTCCAGGATTTCATGGATGCGCGAAGAAGCGAGCGGTACTCGTCGCAACGGGCCTTGTCCGGGTCAAGGCAGCCTTTCTCCGCCTCGGCGTAGTTTTTCGCCAGAATTGTATCCCAATGCTCAATACCGGTATTCATGCACGCCACCATGTCTGCGGTGCTGACGGCCTTGTCCATGCAGGCGTTGAAGCCGGGGGCCAATTCTTCTTCCCCGGCATGAGCCGTGCCGGGAAGGCAAAGACATGCCAGGGCGACAAGCAGAGGGAACATAACGCGTTTCATAACAATACCCGCCAGGTTGCTTTGTGAAAATTGGCGCGCGCCATCCGGGGCACTTACCTTGCCTTTTGCTTTTGCCTACTATTTTGGCAGGTGCTGTCCCGCACCGTCCATGCGTTGCAAGCCGCATTCCAAACTCAATCTCAATCAGGGTATTATATAAAAGAAGCAACGGTTTTTCCAAAAAAAGACATGAGCGGCCCTGAAAGAGTGTTTCCAGGGCCGCTCATGAAATATCCGGGGCCGGAACGCCGCGCGCGGCGGAAAACACGATGCGCAAAGTCTTATTTGCCCTTGTCCCGCTTCATTTTCGCCTCGTTTATTGACAGGGCCGGCCGCTCGGGCTATGGACTTGTGAACATTTTAACGAGGAGGCTCAGCGTGAACATTCTTATCTTCGGCCCCAACGGGAGCGGCAAGGGTACCCAGGGCGCGCTTGTCAAAGACAAGTACAACCTGGCCCACATCGAATCCGGCGCCATTTTCCGCGAACACATCGGCGGCGGCACGGAACTTGGCAAAAAAGCCAAGGAATACATCGATCGCGGCGACCTGGTGCCGGACGACATCACCATCCCCATGGTGCTTGAAACCCTGAAGACCAAAGGCGCGAACGGCTGGCTGCTGGACGGCTTTCCCCGCAACATGGTGCAGGCCCAGAAACTGTGGGAAGCCCTGCAAAGCGCCGGCATGAAGCTTGATTACGTGATCGAAATCCTGCTCCCGCGCGAAGTGGCCAAGAACCGCATCATGGGCCGCCGCCTCTGCAAGAACGACAACAACCACCCGAACAACATCTTCATCGACGCCATCAAGCCCAACGGCGACGTTTGCCGCGTGTGCGGCGGCGCACTGTCCGCCCGCTCCGACGACCAGGACGAGGGCGCCATAGGCAAGCGTCACGATATTTATTACGACACCAACACCGGCACCCTGGCCGCCGCCTATTTCTACAAGAACCTGGCCAAGGAAGGCAAAACCAAATACATTGAACTGAACGGCGAAGGCAGCATCACGTCCATTCGCGACACGCTGCTGAAATCGCTGGCGTAGTTCGTTTGCGCTGGGCGCGTGGTATGAGCGTAACGGCCGGGGCGTGGTGTCCCGGCCGTTACTTTTTTGGGGGAGCGGGAACAAAGCTTTCTTTAGAGCATTTCACGAATGAAATGAGTGAATTGCTCTGCAAGGATTTGTCCTCAAATCCTTGCCGCGAAAGAGGAGTAGGCGAGCCTTGCCCGCCGTTAAGCGACTCTTTCAAGCGTTAATTGCTCTAAAAGCCCTGTTCCCGCTCTTCCCTTCCGCTCTGGAGTTTTCCCTTACCTCGTTAATTTCCTGAACTTTACTCTATGCGGCTGGTCGGCTTCTTTGCCGAGGCGTTTTTTGCGGTCTTCCTCGTATTCGGTGTAGTTGCCGTCAAAGAAAGTGGCGGTTGAGTCGCCTTCAAAGGCCAGGATGTGCGTGGCGATGCGGTCCAGGAACCAGCGGTCGTGGCTGATGACCAGCACGGTGCCGGCGAAGTTTTCCAGGGCGTCTTCCAGGGCGCGCATGGTGTTGACATCAAGATCGTTGGTCGGTTCGTCGAGCAGCAGCACGTTGGCGCCGGACTTGAGCATCAGGGCCAGGTGCACGCGGTTGCGTTCGCCGCCGGAGAGCACCTCCACCTTTTTCTGCTGGTCCTGGCCCATGATGTTGAAGCGCGAGCAATAGGCGCGCGCGTTGATGTCGCGGTTGCCGAGCTTGATGGTGTCGTAGCCTTCGCTGATGATGTCGTACACGCTTTTGCCGGGGGTCAAGGCCTCGCGGCTCTGGTCCACCCAGGCCAGCTTGACCGTGTCGCCCACGCGCAAGGTGCCGGAATCCGGCGTTTCCCGGCCGGCGATCATCCTGAACAGGGTGGTCTTGCCCGCGCCGTTGGGGCCGATGATGCCGACAATGGCGCCGGGCGGCAGGATAAAGTTCATGCCGTCCACAAGCAGCTTGTCGCCCATGCCTTTGGACACGTTTTCCGCTTCCACCACCAGTTTGCCCAGGCGCGGTCCGGGCGGGATGTAGATTTCCAGATCCGGCGCGCGGCGCTCGGATTCGTGCGAGAGCATGGCCTCGTAGGCGTTGATGCGGGCCTTGCTTTTGGCGTGGCGGCCCTTGGGGGCCATGCGTATCCATTCCAGTTCGCGCTGAAGGGTTTTCTGGCGCTCGGCCTCGGATTTTTCCTCGGTGGCCAGGCGTTTCTGTTTCTGCTCAAGCCAGGAGGAGTAATTGCCCTTCCAGGGAATGCCCCGGCCGCGATCCAGTTCGAGAATCCATCCGGCCACGTTGTCCAGGAAGTAACGGTCGTGGGTGACGGCAATGACCGTGCCGGGAAAGCTTTGCAGAAAGCGCTCCAGCCAGGCCACGGACTCGGCGTCCAGGTGGTTGGTGGGTTCGTCCAGCAGCAGGATGTCCGGGTTTTGCAGCAGCAGGCGGCACAGGGCCACGCGCCGGCGCTCGCCGCCGGAAATCACGCTTACCGGTGTGTCGGCCGGCGGGCAGCGCAGGGCGTCCATGGCCATGTCCAGGCGGGAATCGAGATCCCAGACGTTCTTGTTGTCCATCAGCTCCTGCACCTCGCCCTGGCGGGCGATCAGGGCGTCCATCTCGTCCGGCTCCATGGGCTCGGCGAACTTGGCGTTGATGGCCTCGTATTCGTCGCGGATGGCCACAAGTTCGGCCGCGCCCTCTTCCACCACTTCGCGCACGGTGCGTGTTTCGTCCACCAGCGGCTCCTGCTCCAGATAGCCGATGGTATGACCGGGCGCGAGCACGGTTTTGCCGTCAAAGCTCTGGTCCACGCCGGCCAGGATCTTCAGCAGCGAGCTTTTGCCCGAGCCGTTAAGGCCGAGCACGCCGATTTTGGCGCCGTAAAAATAGGACAGAGAAATATCCTTGAGCACTTCCTTCTGGCCGTGCTTTTTGGACACGCGGATCATGGAATAGATAATCTTGTCCGGTTCGTTGCTCATGTGTCGGTGACCTTCCAATGCGGTTATTATTGCGGAAAGAATTTTTTGGGTACTATCGCTCTTTCAAGGCCGGAACAGGCTGATTGCCATGTCCACCCGGCCGTTTTTCTTGAACGTAACGCCTTCGGACCGCAGCAGCTCGCGCTGTTCGTCCTGGCCGCCGAATATGCCGTGGGGCGCCATTTCGCCGGCCCGGTTCACCACCCGGTGGCAGGGCAGTCCGGGCGGGGCCGCGCTCATGGCAAAGCCCACATACCGGGCCGAGCAGACATTGTCCAGCAGCATGGCGATCTGACCGTAGGTCATGACCGTGCCCCTGGGAATGTCGGCCACAATGGCGTAAACGCCTCGGAAAAACTCCCCGGAGGCGCGCGCGGCTTGGGCTTCCGCATCCGGGCCGGACCAGTTTTCCGGCCGGGACAGGCGCGGCGCGTCCCGTTTGCCAAGGCCGGCGGCAACGTCTTTAAAAGGCGGTAAGGATGAAGCCAGCCCACGGGAGCGGGGCTCCGCCCCTGCACCCCGCAAGGGGGCGACGGCCCCCTTGACCCGCGTATTTTGGGGTGACTTGGCCGTCAAATCGTTTTCCGGCTTGTCCGTCACAACGTTCACCTCGTACCAATTCGCAACCAGCCTGGCCGCCCTATCGAGGGGGTCCGGGGGAAATCACACAGAGCCTGTGTCCCCGATTTCCCCGGCCGCCGGAGGCATTCCTTTGATCCCGGCTTGCATCACAGGGTTTTAAAATTCCGTACCATATCCACCAGATGTTTCGATTCCTCGGCCCGGCCGGTGTTGAGCAGCACGTTGGCAAGCTCGGTGTGGGCCTGCACGCTGGCCCCGTGAATGAAGGCCTGGCGCAGGTAATGCTCGGCCAGATCGTAGCGTTCGCGCTTGCGGGCCACAGCGGCGCGCAGGGTCCAGATTTCCAGGGCCAGCAGCGGATCAAAGCCGCCGCCGGCCTGGCGGGCGTCGTTGCCCATGGCGGCGTAGCTTAAGCAGAGGTTGGCCTGGCGCAGGTTGTCCTTTTTCAGGTGCTCGCGCGCGCCGGCCAGGTAATCCATGGCCTCCGGCATTCTGTCCGCCCCGCAGGCAAAGGCGAAAGACGGCGCTTCCGGCAGGGGCAGGCGGTCAACGGCCAGGGCCTGGCGCACCGGCACGGCAAAAGCGGCCAGGGCGGCGTCTTCCTTGGCGGGCAAGTCCAGGTGCCGGTCGAATTCCTCCATGCGGCGCTCGATGTTGCAGGGGTTGCCCCGGTCTATCTTGGCCTGAAAACATTCCCTGGACTTGAAAAAGTAATGGTTGACGCAGGCCTCGCGCATGGCGGGCAGGCAGGCGGGAAAGCCGGGCGGGATGGGAAAGTGATCCGCGTTCACGGAGTGAAGCCCGGGACGCGGGGTAAAGGAATGCGGCCCGGCGCAGGCGGCGGTTTTGCCCGGCTGGACAATTGATTTGATATGCGGGGCATCCAGGTACCAGCGGGTGTAGTTTTCGATAACCGGCCCGTCCGGCCGCTTTTCGTGCCCGGCGGAGGAAAACATGCGCCAGTTCAGGCCCAGGCCGGCGTAAGGCTCGTAGGCGGCCAGAAATTCGCGCACGTCGCCGAACAGGCCGCGCCCGGCGGAAATGCGGATGAATTCGTCAAGATCGAGAAAGGCGATCCATTTGAAACGGCCGCCGAACTCGGCCAGGCAGTGGTTGTAGGCTTCCTGCTGCGCGAGTTCGCGCTCGCCGCGTAAAATCGTCAGGCGATCGGGCCCGGCGAAACCTTCAAGCAAGTCCGCGATGGGCCGGCTGCTCTGGTTGTCGTAAATGATGAAGTGCTCGAACCCGATCAGGGAATGGCAGGCCAGCCATTCCTTGAGGAAGACGTCCTCGTCCTTGGCGATGCAGCACAGGGCGGCGTATTTCATGGGCAAGATCCTCCTGCCGGGGCGTGTCGGGATGGGAAGCGGGACGGCAAAATCGAAAAACCCGTCACGGGCGGCGGGTAAGTAATGATGACAAAAAGAATTCTAGCAGAGATAGGGCGGCGGCTCAACCGCGAGGAAAGACCGTCAAAAGCCGAATAAAGAAAAATTTAACAATACGCGGGTCAAGGGGGCCGCGCCCCCTTGTGGGGCGTGGGGCAAAGCCCCACTTTCGCTGGTTGGCTTCGTCCTCAAAATCTTCACAGCCCCAGGGTCAGGCGAGGATCGATGCCGGACAGCTCGGCCGGGATGCAGCGGGCGATGCCGGCCACCATGTCTTTGGCCAGGTCGAACTCGTGCATGCGCATGGCTTTGCCCTGGGGGTCGAGCACCAGGATAACGGAAGGCTTGGCCGGGTTGGCCGGGTTGGCGGCGGAAACCACGCCCCGGTAGCCGTCTTCAAGTTCCACCACGCTGCCCACGGGGTACACGCCGAGCAGGCGCACGAATTTTTCCAGCAGCAACGGCTCAAAGGCCTTGTTACGCATGCGGTACATGAGGCCCAGGGTTTTGTGCGGGTCCACGGGGCGTTGGAAGGGGCGGAGACTGGACAGGGCGTCGTAGGTGTCCGCCATGCCGGCCAGTTGGCCGATTTCGGATATTTCGCCGCCGGAGAGGCCTCTGGGGTAGCCGGAGCCGTCGTAACGCTCGTGGTGTTCCAGGGCGGCCCGGACGACTTCTTCGCCCACGCCGGGGCTGGTGGAAAGAAATTCGTGGGCCAGCATGGGGTGCAGGCGGATCAGCTTGTGTTCGGTGAGACTGAGCTTGCGGCGGGCGTTGAGCATGGGCAGGGGGAGCATGGCCTTGCCGAAGTCGTGGAACAGGCCGGCCAGGCCGTGGGCCATGACGGAGTCGCGATCAAAGCCGGATTCCAGGGCGAAGGCGGCCATCAGAACGGCCACGTTGACACCGTGGGCGTAGGCGTAGGGAGCCTGTTGCCCCATGGAGGCGAGGCAGAGCAAGGCGTCCGGGTTGCGCTGCAGGCTGTCGATGAGTTCGTCCGTGATTTCCGCGGCCAGGTCGGCGCGTAAGGCCCCCAGGCTGGCCGAGGTCATGAGCCGGCGGGCGCAGAGCACGGCCTTGTCGTACAGGCGGGCGGCGTGGCGGAGTTCTTCCTTCAAGGCGACGCGGCGGCGGGCGCTTTTGGGTCCGGGGGCGACGGCCGGGGCCAGAGGGGCTGAGGAATGCAGCAGGCGTTCGGTTTCGCGGCTGTAGCGCGCGGCCACGCGGCTGTCGGACAGGGCCAGGTCCACGTAGACCTCTCTGTAGCCCTGGGCCAGGATCTGGCGGACGGTGTTTTCGGAGTCGATGAAGCGTTCGCTGGCGTAGAGGTAGGGGCGCATGCGCCCGTCGATGCCGGGGTTGACGATCCGCATGCCGGGCTTGAGATCGGTCACATGAATATTTTTAAGCATAAGCTCCTCATCACGGTTTTCCGGGGCGCCTGATGGATTTGTCGCGGCGTGAGCCGTAAAAAATCCGACTGGGGCGAATCGGACAGCTTGTCTTACGCTGAAAAACACTTTGCCATGCGCGTCCGACCGCGGACGCCGAATATCGGAAAGCACTTTTCCCAAGCGACATTCCCGCTTGGACAAATGCACGCTAACCTATTTCTTTTTCAATATCTATAAAAACTTTAGGCTTTCTTTACTTTTTTTCTGATATTTTTCTAAACTTTATTTTGACAATGAGCTCACTGTGGCCACATTAATTTAATTTAATTGATTATTTCTGATTAATGATGAAGAGAAAATCGCATGGATTTCCACGTCGCTTCGCTCCTCGCAATGACAACACGGAGTGCGACGGGGATGGCGGGCGCGGAGAGAATGGGATTTCCGCTTGCTCATTTATCCAAATACAGATATGGAAAAAGAATACTCGTAAAGGCGGGAATAGTATGGACGCCTGCCGTAATCCACTCAGATATTTTTTGATGGCTCTATGTATCGCACTGATGATATTAGGCCAGACTTCTTCCTTTCCGTCCGTAAATATTCTCTATGATGCACAGCATTCGATATTCTATTATGACGTATCATCGTCTTTAGCGTTCTGCGTACCAAACAGTTTTGAGAACAAAATGCAGGGGCGGCCCGTTTCTGACAGCGAGGACGTTCCCTGCATTCCAGTGTTGAGGCTGGCGCGGCCGGTTTTCAGGCCTGTCGCCGCTTTCGAGCTTCCCACCATGCGCCAGTTCTGGCGCGGCATCCCATCCCCCAGGTCCCCTCCTCTTTGCGCGTAACGCCCGACTCTTCAATTGAAATTTTACCGTCAAGACCTTTGCGGTCTTTGTAGGCCGGCGGTATTCGGCTTTCCTGTGAGAAAGCTCCGTCGTAACGGTGCGAATTCCAATTGAACGTTTATGGAGACTCTTTGCAGTCCTGGTTGCTTGGCGGCGTTTCGCTCCCGCACGGGAGCACTCCGCTCATCCCGTTACGATTCATTTATGGAGGTTGTTATGAATAAGGAAGCCACAATGGGCGTTATTGTCATGGTTGCCGCGTTTGTTATCGGCACGGCTCTTCCCTTCGTGCTCAAAGCCGTGGGCGCCTGGACCTAACAGACACCATTCGCTTTGGTAACCCGGCCTTCCGGGTACACCCGGATGCGCCTTTCATTCGCATGCAAAAACCCCACGCTTCGGCGTGGGGTTTTCATTAGGGGCTGTGCCAAGTTTTTTCGTCCGGCAAGGCGCAAGCCATTTTTAAAGAGGGGCAGGACTCTTCAGTCCTGCCCCCCTTTAAAAATGACGCCGCAACGCCGCCAGACGGAAAAAATCGGCGTTTCCCCCTAGGTGTAATGTTTCAATAGGTTGTTCACCCTGCCTCAAATCGGTAAAGCTGGAGTTGCGAGACAACAGCAAACCGAAACGAGGACAGGGTGAACAGTCATAAGAATGCCAAACTCACGGCCAGAGGTCGAGAGGAAATGGTGAGGCGGATGCGGTATGAGACAGCCGCCCGAGTTGCGGCCGGCTTCGGCGTGAGTCTGCGCACCGCACGGAAGTGGGCGAGTAGTCGCTATAATACCGGCGGCACAGCGTCGCTGGCGGACAGAAGTTCACGCCCCAGGCGGTGTCGCAACAAATTGAGCGAAGAGGATATCAGCGGGATCATCGCGTTGCGCAAAGAACACCTGACGGGCGACGAAATTGCTTTACGCCTTGGCTTCTGCCGCAGCAGCGTGTTCCGGGCGCTACGCAAGTTTGGGTTATTCCGTTTGCGCTCCCTGGAGGAGAAAGAGCCGGTACAGCGGTATCAGTGGGAAAAGCCGGGGCAAATGCTGCACTTGAACATCAAGCGTCTTGGTAAAATCGACGGTGTGGGTCACAGAAAAACGGGAACTCGGAATAAAGCACAAGCGCACCCGGCCTTACAGACCACAGACCAATGGCAAGGCGGAACGATTTATCAGAAAGGCATTGAAAGAGTGGGCATACGCCCAAACGCACACCCGCTCATGGAAAAGAACGGCTTACCTGCCTGTGTGGACCCTACGCTACAATTTTCAGCGTCCTCACAGCGCTCTTGGCAGAAAACCTCCGGCTTCTCGATTACTCGGAGGGTGAACAACGT
>JAVBOI010000025.1:0-5335 GCA_031550695.1 Desulfovibrio sp.
CCCACCTCCATGGTTTTCATACCCGGTGCGATGGCTTCAGCCAGATCTGTGATTTTCATGCTGGGAATTTTGGGAACGAAAATTTCGCCGCCTCCGGCCAGTTCAAAGGCTTGTAGCACCATATTCACACCCTGTTCCAACGTGATCCAGAAGCGGGTCATGCGTTGGTCGGTGATGGGGATGGGGCCTCCTTCGTCGCGCTTTTTGATGAAGAAGGGAATGACACTGCCCCGGCTGCCCATAACATTGCCGTAACGCACTACACTGTACACGGTATCGCAGGCGGTAAAGGCGTTGGCCGCCACAAAAAGCTTGTCCGAGCACAGCTTAGTGGCTCCGTACAGGTTCACCGGGCTCACGGCCTTGTCCGTGGACAGGGCCACCACCTTTTTCACGCCCAGGTCAGCCGCCACGTTGATGATGTTTTCCGCGCCGCCCACGTTGGTGTGGATGCATTCTGTGGGGTTGTACTCGGCCGCCGGCACCTGCTTCAAGGCTGCGGCGTGGATTATGTAATCCACCCCGCGGAAGGCCCGGTACAGGCGCTCTTTATCGCGCACGTCTCCGATGAAGTAGCGCATGCACGCGTATGTTTCCGGCGAAAACACCTGAGCCATCTCGAACTGCTTGAGCTCGTCGCGGGAAAATATGATCAGACGCCTGGGCGTATAGTCGCGCAGCAAAATCTCTGTGCATTTCTTGCCAAAGGAGCCTGTGCCGCCTGTAATCAGAATGGATTTACCGTTAAACATAAGCCCTACTGTGCCGGCGCCGGAGCCGGGACTGTCTGTTTTTGCGCGTTCTTCAACGCCTCCAGATACTCAGGCAGCACCTCTTTCGCCGTCCCAATCTTGAGCATGCCGCCCTTATCCATCCAGGCGATGACGTCACACCCTTCCACCGTAGTCAGGCGGTGGGCGATGACCACCATGGTCACTTTGTCTCTCAAGGACAAGATCGTTTCGTGGATGGCTTTTTCGTTTTTCATGTCCAGAGAACTGGTGGCTTCATCAAAAATAATCAAATCAGGCTCGCTGTATAGCGCCCGGGCGATAGCCACCCGCTGGGCCTGCCCACCGGACAGGCGGGTGCCCCGATCACCCAGAACAGTGTCCATACCCCGTTCCAGGTCGTCCACAAAGTCCAAAGCGGCCATGCGGCAGCAAGCCAACACGCGCTCTCGATCGATTTCCTCTCCCCAGCGGGACAGGGCCACGTTCTCGGCCAGAGAGGCGTCCAAAATATACGGGGCCTGGGCCACGTAGCCGATACGTCCCAGCCAGGCCCTTGCGTTGTCCTTGGTGATTTCCACCCCGTCCACCAGCAGGCGGCCCGATTCCGGCGGAATAAGCCCGCTCATCAGGTTGACCAGGGTACTCTTGCCCGCGCCGGACAGACCCACCAAGCCCACCATCTGCCCGGCCTGAATGGTGAAGGAAACATCGTCCACCGCCGCTATTGTGGCCTTGGGATAGCGAAAAGTCATATGCTCCAGCCGGATATCGCGCTCAAAGGGCAGCGGCGCTGGCGCGGAACCGCCCAAGGGCAACAGTTGCGGCGTCATCTCTTTTTCCAGCCGGAGCAGTTCGGCGGCTTTATAGAGATACGGCAGACCTCCACGCAGGGCGGCCAGGGCGTCCACCAGACGGTTGGCCACGGGCAGAACGCGCCAGGCCGCCGCAGCCATAAAGCCCATAATGCCGGCAATACGGGCCATACCGGCGTCCTGCACAAAAACCAGAAACAGCATCACGCCTACCAGAGTGGCGAAGCCCAGAGTCTCCAGAAAGCTCACCGGCAAACGGACCACCATGCCCTGGCGGGTCTTGGCTCGAACCCCGTCGGCCAACTGTCTGGAAAAAGCACTGAACAGGGTATCCTCCCGGCGGTACATGCGCATTTCTTTCAGGCCATGCAAGGCCAGATGGGCCACCTTATTTGTTTGATAATCCACGGCATACACGGCTTGGGAACAGTAGTCCAAAAAGCGCCGCGTGGCCTTGACGATAATAGTACCCCCTACTCCAAGCACGGCCAAAAACATTAAAGACGGCAGAGGAGATACCGCTACCAGACCGCCGAACAAGGTAATTATCATCAGGATACTACTGAAAATATTGAGAGAAACACTCAAGGTGCCGGCCAAAGCGGCGGCGCATGACAATCCGAAACCCAATTCCGCCACGCCATTATGCAGTATCCAGAGAAACGGCGCGCGCTGGAAAAAACGAAACAGATGAATTCTGGCCGCGGCGCCCACGGTTTCGGAAAAGGCCGTCATATGCCGCTGCTGCACAATATTGAGGATGTTTCTACCGACAATGAACAGAAAAATCCCACACAGCGCGAAGAAAGCCAGCAAACGCGAGTCGTCGCCGAAATCCAGCCCTGTGAATTCTCTGAGTTCCCGCACCGGACTGTTCTGCAGCACAGCCTCGGGCGAGCCGAAAATCGCCGCCAGCAAGGCCACAAGGCCGGTCAACACCAGTTCGCTAAGCGCCGAAATCACCGCCAGCGCCAGCAGTCCCCAAAAGCGCCATTTCTCCCGCCGGGGCACCAAGGGCAGCAACGTGCGCAGAGCCTGCAAAACGGAAGACTGACCGCTCATGCGACACCCTGTTTTCTGAACCACGCGTGGGTCTTTTCCACCCCGTCCCGCAAATCCGTCTTCGCCGTCCAGCCCAGCGCGTTAATCCGGCTCACGTCCAGAAGCTTTTGCGGCGTGCCGTCGGGCCTTGCCAAATCCGTCACAATTTTGCCTTCATATCCCACAACTTCCGCCACTATCCTCGCCAGTTCCACTATGGTCACGTCCTGGCCGCAGCCCACATTGATATGTTCTTCCTCCGAGTACTCCCGCATCAGAAAAACCAGCGCCTCGGCCAGATCATCCACGTACAGAAACTCCCGCCTGGGCGTGCCCGTGCCCCAAATGGCCACTTGCGGCGCGCCCGCCTCTTTGGCCAAATGGAAGCGCCGGATCAGCGCCGGCAGCACGTGGCTGTTCTCCGGATGGAAGTTGTCGCCCGGACCGTACAAATTCGTCGGCATGGCCGATATGGCGTCAAAGCCGTACTGCCGCCGGTAGGCCTGGCACATCTTGATGCCCGCGATCTTGGCGATGGCGTACCATTCGTTGGTCGGCTCCAGCGGCCCGGTCAGCAGGTATTCCTCTTTGATGGGCTGGGGACAGAGCTTGGGATAAATGCAGGAGGAGCCCAGAAAGAGCAATTTTTTGCAGCCGTTGCGATATGCGGAATCAATGATGTTGGCCTGGATGAGCAGATTGTCGCGGATAAACTCGGCCGGGTAGATGGCATTGGCGTGAATGCCCCCCACCCTGGCCGCGGCCAGGAACACGTACTCAGGCCGCTCGGCGGCAAAAAAGGCATTCACCGCCCCCTGGTCGCGCAAATCCAACTCGGCGCTGGTCCGGGCAATCACGTCCGCAATCCCCCGGGCCGTCAACTCGCGCACGATGGCGCCGCCCACCAGACCCCGGTGTCCGGCAACGTAAACGCGGCTGTCAGGCCGCATGGCTGGCGCTTTTTCCATTATCCCGTCTCTCTCCTGGCGTATCGCCCAAAAGTCTGCCTCCCAATAGCATGCATACCGCCGCTTGTAAAATCGAATTACGGGAGTTGCCGGCCGGGCCGCGTCACCAGCCGAACGGAGCTCGCGGTCCGGGCAGGCAGAGGGGCGCGTCCATGGCCGTTATCAGCAGAAAAGGATGCGGCGGCGCTCACCCCCAAATACCGGGAGCGAAACCGGCACACACTGCGAAATCCGGCGGAGAGCGCGAATGAAGCTTACGCAACGAACAAAATGTTTCCGCTGTTTTTTCGCGTCATATTGCTATCGCGTTGAGTTGGCGTTATATCTCAAATACGACTCTGAAGTACCCTTTTTCAGCAAAAGCGCTTCGGAGCTGAACATCCAAGGAGACTTTTCATGAACGCTATCCGTCTTCTCTCCCTCCTGGCGCTGAGCGCGCTGGCGCTGTCCGCCTGCGCGGGCCGTCAAGCCGCCGGCCCCACGGTCACGCTGGAAGAAAACGGCAAGATCCGCCAGGTGTCGGCGGCCGGCTTTAACGAAACCTCATACCTGAAACGCGGCTACCTGAAAAATACCGATGGCCGGGGCAACACTATTTACGTGTTCACCGCTGACACGGACCGTCCCTATGAGCCCTCCATGGGCGGCAATACCGGCGACGGCATTCTCTGGTACGGCGACCGGGGCGGCGGCCAGGGACGCGGCGGCATGGGAGCCGTGGGTATCAGCGGCGGCGGCAGCTATAACTGACGAAGAGAGGCTCGCGCGGACGCTTCCCGCATACCGGCAAGCCCATGTAGGCTTTCCGCCGCAAAAGGTTCCCGCAATGAAAAAAATTTTCACGAACACATCCCGGCGTATTGCCCTTGCCGCCCTGTCCGGCCTGCTGCTGTGTTCCGCCTGCGCGGATCGCCAGGCCGCAAGCGGCCCCACGGTCATCTTGCATAAAGACGGAAAAATCCGCCAGGTGCCGGCCTCGGGCTTTGACGAAGCCGCGTACCTGAAGCGCGGCTATATGAAAAATACCGACGGCCAGGGCAATACCATTTATGTCTTCGTGCCCGACACCGACCGGCCGCCGGAAGAAGCCTTTGGCCAGAATATCGGCAAGGGCCGCGCCTGGTACGGCGATCGAGGCGGCGGCCAGGGCCGCGGCGGCATGGGCGCCGTCGGCCTGACCGGCGGCAACTGGAAACGATGACGAACCGCCCGGCCCGCAGCCCCGCCGGCCTTGGCGGTACGCGGACGATTCGCCGAAAACCATCCCGGCATGGGAGGAAACTTATATGAACGCCTTTCGTATACTCACCCTCTCGGTCCTGGCCGGACTGATGCTGAGTCTCGCGGCCTGCGCTGATCGCCAGGCCGCGAGCGGCCCCATGGTCACCCTGGAGGAAAGCGGCAAACGGCATCAGATACCGGCGGCGGACTTTAATGAAGCCGCCTACCTGAAACGCGGCTACATCAAGAATACCGACGGCCAGGGCAACACCATCTACGTGTTCATACCCAAGCAGGATTACCCGGAGCAACCGGCTTTTCGGGGCATGGACATTCTTAACCCCTACAACTACCGCGATCCGACCGACAGAGGCGGCGGCGGCCTGAACCCCGGTATGGGCGCCGGTGACGACTGGAGCTAGGCTCAGCCCTCATTACTACGCCTGCTGCACAGCCGCCTTTTCCCGTGTGGCGGCGTTGCAAGGCAAAAGTTGACCTCGCGGTATGTCGATACAGCTTCGCCCAACTTTTGCCTTGCGCCTTGCCACCCGAAAAAATT
>JAVBOI010000076.1:0-21101 GCA_031550695.1 Desulfovibrio sp.
TTTGATTTGTCCAAGAGGTCGTATTGCCTCCGGCGGGGGGGGGGGGGGGGGGGGGGGCGGGGGGGGGGGGGGGGGGGGGGGGGGGGGGGCGGGGGGGGGCGCCGGCGCGGGCGGCGCGCGCCGCGCGGGCCCCCGCGGCGCCGGGGGGCCCCGCCCCCCCCCCCGCCGTCGGGGGGGCCACCCCTTGGGTACCCCCCCCCCGGGCCCCCGGGCCGCTCCCGGGGCGCCCGGCTCGTTGTCGCGTGGGAGGGCACCTGCAACTCACGCGCTTTGCCGCTTTTCCCTCTTGCCCGCGCCCGCATGTGGTTGTATCCTTCCCATGAAACGTGCGCGCCGCCGGCAGTCGATCGGCACGGCGCGATCTTTTCCCTTTAACGCCGACAGGACGATCTCATGCTGAACAAGCCCCGCATGTTCACCCCCGGCCCCACTCCCCTGCCGGAACGGGTGCGTCTGGCCATGGCCGCGGACATCATCCACCACCGCAAACCGCCCTTCAAGGCCCTTCTGGCCGAAATACAAACCGGTTTGCGCGAGCTTTTCGGCACCGAACAGCCGGTGCTGCCCCTTACCTGCTCGGGCACCGGGGCCATGGTGGCGGCCGTAGCCAACCTGTTTTCCCCGGGCGAGAAAGTCCTGGTGGTGGAAGGCGGCCGGTTCGCCGAGCGCTGGACCGCCATCAGCCGCTCCTGCGGCCTTACGCCCGTGCCCATGAAGGTGGAGCCGGGCCTCGGCGCCTCGCCGGCCGCCGTGGCCGCCGCCCTGGACGCGGACGCGGACATCCGGGGCGTGCTGGTGCAGCATTCCGAAACCTCCACCGGGGTGCAGCATCCCGTGGAGGCAATCGCCGCCGTTACCCGCACGCGGCCGGCCCTGCTGGTGGTGGACGGCATTTCCGCCGTATCCATCACCCCCTGCCCCATGGACGCCTGGGGCGTGGACTGCCTGCTCACCGGTTCGCAAAAAGGCCTGATGCTGCCGCCGGGCCTGGCCCTGATCGCCCTGTCCGAACGGGCCTGGGGCAAAACCACGGACGTGGAATCCAACAACTACTATTTTCAGTTGAAAAAAGAGCGCGAGGCCAACAAGATCGGGCAAACCTGCTACACCCCGGCCATCAGCCTGCTGGTCGGTCTGGCCGAAAGCCTGCGCATGTTCAGGGAAACCGGCATTCAGGCCGTCTACCGCAAGCAGTGGGCCATGGCCATGATGGCGCGCAAGGGGGTGGAAGCCGTCGGCCTGCGCCTGTTCGCCCAGGATCATTTCGCCTGGGGCGTGACCAGCCTGCTGCTGCCCGAGGGCGTAAGCGCCTCGGCCCTGCTGGACCATGCCGCGAAAAAATACAACGTGATCATGGCCGGCGGCTTTGACGCCCTGAAAGACCGCATGATCCGCATCGGCCACATGGGCTGGCTGGACTACGGGGATCTGGCCGTGGGCCTGCACGCCCTGGTGGCCTCCTTTACGGCCTGCGGCGGGCACATCGGCTGCCGCAACTACCTGGAACAGGCTCTTGAAGCCTACTGGCAGGCCTTTGAGCAAGGGCCTCCCCTGTAACGCCGGGAGAACGCGTATGAGCCACACGACAAAAGACGGACAAAGCAGCCCCCCGGAACGGGAAAAGCCTGCCGGCCCCGCACAGGGTTCCACACAAGGCGCGCCCGGAGCGGAACAGGCCAAAACCGGCGCTCCGGTCATGCCCAAGCCGACCTTTTCCACCTTTGTGCTTTCCCTGGCGTCTTCGGCCCTGGTGCACCTGGGCGAAGTGCCTGATCCGTCCACCAACACGACGGCCGAGGACATCGCCCTGGCCAAACACAGCATCGACATCCTGACCATGCTTCAGGACAAGATCGCCAACGGCCTGGACCCTGACGAAACCCGACTTCTGGAAGGATTGCTTTACGAATTACGTATGAAATACGTGGGGAAACGCTGATTGTTTCAAGCAAGACTGCCGGAAAACAAAAACCATGGACGCTTTTCTCTTTCGGCCTTGTGTCACAACGTAACCTTGAGAAACGTTGAGTTTTTTCGTTTGGCTAGAGCATTTCACGAATGAAATGAGTGAATTGCTCTGCAAGGATTTGTCCTCAAATCCTTGCCGCGAAAGTGGCGTTGGCGGGCCTTGCCCGCCGTTAAGCGACTCTTTCAAGCGTTAATTGCTCTAGGCGCGAGTCTTTTTTCAGGAGGGGCTGGCCTCTTCTGGCCTGCCCCTCCTGAAAAAGGGCGAACAACGACGCCAAACGGAAAAAATCAACGTTTCCCTGTAAAGGAATTGCCATGACCCCGGAATCGCTGCCTGAATCTCAACGTGCCGCTTGCGGCTGCCACACGCCGGCCGTCTCGTCCACGGTGCGCGCCGGCCTGGTGGGCGTTACCGGGTACACGGGCATGGAACTGGTGCGGCTGCTCGAAAACCACCCCTGCATGGAGCTTGTGCGCGTCACCTCCCGCAAGGAGGCCGGCGTTCCCCTGGCGGACATCTATCCCTTTTTGCGGGGCTTACGCACGGGTTCCATCGTCATTGCCGAGCCCGACGCCGACGACCTGGCCGCCGCCTGCGACGTCGTTTTCCTGGCCATTCCCCACGGCGCGGCCATGACCATGGGCGCGGATCTGCTGCGCAAGGGCTGCAAGGTGGTGGACCTTTCCGCCGACTACCGCCTGCGCGACAAGGCCGTGTACGAACAGTGGTACAAGGTGGAGCACACCGAGCCCGAGGCCCTGGGCAAAGCCGTGTACGGCCTGCCGGAACTTTACGCCAGGGACGTGGCCGGGGCGCGGCTGGTAGCCAACCCCGGCTGCTATCCCACGGCCAGCATTCTCGGCCTGTACCCGGCCCTGAAAGAGGGACTGATCGAACGGGACGACATTGTCATCGACGCCAAATCCGGCACCACCGGGGCCGGGCGCGGCGCCAACCTGGGCAGCCTGTTCTGCGAGGTGCACGACACCTTTCGGGCCTACAACCTGGGTAAACACCGCCACACCCCGGAAATAGAGCAGGAACTGTCCGCCGTTGCCGGCCGGGGGCTGACGGTTTCCTTCAACACCCACCTCCTGCCCATCAACCGGGGCATACTGGCCACCATCTACACCAAGCTGAACAAGCCCGGCGCCACCCTGGCCGAAGCGCACGAGGTTTACAGCCGGGTCTACGCGCCCCATCCTTTCGTGCGCGTGCTCCCGGCCGGCAGCCTGCCGGAACTGCGCTCGGTTCGCGGCACCATGTTCTGCGACATCGCCCTGGTGCACGACCCGCGCACCAACCGGCTGATCATCCTGTCCGCCATCGACAACCTGTGCCGGGGCGCTTCCGGCCAGGCCCTGGCCAACGCCAACCTCATGGCCGGCCTGCCCCTGGACGCCGGCCTGCGCCTGGCCCCGCTGGTTCCGTGAGCAAAGACAGCACGAACACCTTTGCCGATTTCGCGGCCCTGGCCGCCCATCTGGACAACCTCGGCCTGTTCCGCATGCGGCCGGGGCTTGACCGCATGCAAGCCGTCCTGGACCGCCTGGGCTTGCGCCGGCCGCCCTGCTGCCTGGTCCAGGTTGTGGGCACCAACGGCAAAGGCTCCACCTCCGCCATGCTGGCCGCCCTGGCAAGGGAGCACGGCCTGCGCGTGGGCCTGCACACCTCGCCCCACTTTCTTTCCCCGCGCGAACGGGTGCGGCTTGACGGGGCCATGCTGCCGGAAGACCGCTGGCTGGAGCTGGCCAACACCCTGATGCGACACGGCGGCCACGACCTGTCCTATTTCGAGTTCGTCACCTGCCTGGCAATCATGGCCTTTGCCGAAGCGGACATCGCGGTCATGGAAACCGGCCTCGGCGGCAGCTACGACGCCACCACCGCCCTGGAGGCGGATCTGCTGGCCTTCACCCCCATTGATCTGGATCACCAGTTCGTGCTCGGCCCTTTTCTCAAGGATATCGCGGCGGACAAGGCCGGGGCCGTCCGTCCCGGCGTTCCCTCCTTCACGGCCGCCCAGCGGCCCGAGGCCATGGCCGAACTGGCCCGCGTCAGCGCGGAGCGTTGCTCTCCTCTGCTCGATATTCCGCCCGCCCTCGCCCCGCCGGACCAAACCCGCTATCCCCTGGGCCTGGAAGGCGATCACCAGCGCGACAACGCCCGCCTGGCCCTGGCCGCCTGGCGGTACATCCGGGACAACGGCCCGCTGTCGCCCGAAGCGTATCAGCGCCTGAACGCCGCCCTGCGCCGGACCGAACTCGCCGACCTCGAAGGCCGCGCCCTGGCCTCGGCCTGGCTGCCCGGACGTTTTCAACGCATTCCCCCCCTGAGGGGTCCTCTCCCCGCGCAACCGGAAACCACAGGCGAAACCCAAGCCACAGAGGCAACCCGCGCCCCTCACTCCCCCTGCGCCTTGGGCTGGCCTCCCCTGCTCCTTGACGGCGCCCACAACAGCCACGGGCTGGCCGCCCTGGGTCACGCTCTGGCCCGCCGCAATGTGGCCCCGGCGGCCGTCATTTTTGCCTGTCTGGCGGACAAGGACACCCAGACCATGCTGCCGCACCTGCGCGCCCTGGCCACGGGCCCGGTATTCGTGCCGCCCATCGCAAACAACCCGCGCGCCATGCCGCCCGAGGACCTGGCCGCCCTCATCGGCCTTAACGCCATGCCGGCCGCCTCCCTGAGCCAGGCCCTGAAACTGGCCAGCGCCCACATGGCCGAGCGTCTGCCCGAAGCCTTTGCCGGCCAACGCCCGGACAATCCCCTGCTCGTCTGCGGCTCCCTCTACCTGCTGGCCGAATTCTACGCCCTGCGCCCCGACTGTCTGGAGCGGCCCCGGTCCGGAGCAAATTCATTGTGAAGTTGTCCAAGAGTCGTATTGCCTCCGGCGGCCAAAGGGGGTAACCCCCTTTGGAAACCCTGCTTTGTGCTCACGATCTCTTTTGAGTGATGTTATGGAAAAGGACCGGCGCGTAAAATTCATAACTTGGCTCGAAACCGGGCCGCTGCGGAACATCCTGCCCCCGCGCTCGGTGTTCGATCCGGTCCAGTTCCTTTCCTTTTGCTGCGTGGGGATGGCCAACACCCTGGTGGACTTTCTGGTCTATTTCGCGGCCAGTTCCTTCCTGCCCCTGTCCCTGTCGCGCATCCTCTCCTGGGCCGTGGCCTGCACGTTCAGCTACGCCGTGAACAAACGCTGGGTGTTCCGCCACAAGACGGGCGGCGCAACGCCGGCCCTGCGCTTCGTGATCGTCAACGTGCTCGGCCTGCTCCTGGGCCTGGTCATTCTGGAAGCGCTCACCCGCCATTTCGGCTGGGGACGCCTTCTCGCCTGGCTCGCCACCATCCCGGGCATCACCCTCGGCAACTACTTCGGCTACAAGCTCTGGAGTTTCAGGAAAAAGTGAAGAGGAGAAAGGGAGCTTGGGGACTGGTATCAGGCAAGAAAAATGGGGTTTCCAAAGGGGGTCACCCCCTTTGGCCGCCGGAGGCACTACGACTCTGGACAACTTCAAAAAGAAGTTATTTCGGCCCGTTCTCCAGCCCCCGCCGCACGGTGTCGAACATGAACTCGTCGCGCAGGGCGTTGTAGGCCTGATCCGGCCCGGCCATGGGGCCGAACACGGGGTAGGCGAGGAACAGCCCGTTTTTCTGGGCTTTGGCTGCTCGCATCACCATGATCCGCCTCTGGGCCGGGGTTATTTCCCTGGCGAACCCGCTGCCCGGCGGCCCTTGGGCGGAGCCGGTCACCACGATGACGGGCGGGCCCGCTTTTCCGGAACCGGCGGCGCGCCGGGCGGGCAACCGGCCGCCGTGCTCGTAGGGAACGAGCAGATACTCCAGCCCGGCGGCGGGCGGGCGGCCGTCTTCGGTCAGGGCGCCCACGGCCCGGCCCTGGCGATGGGCCTCGTCAATGGCGGCGCGCAGCAGTTCGGGCCGGCGGCGGGCGGCTTCGGCGCAGCCCAGCAGGGTCCAGGCCTCGGCATCAAGCAGGGTCGCCACCGCGGCCATGTGGGCCGCGAGCGCGTTGGGGCGGTCGTACTGGCGCAGATCCAGCACGATGTCAAAGGCCGTGTCGTTAGCGCGCCCGCGCACGGCCCGGCGCAAACCGGCCCAGTTGATCACGGTCTGGCGGTCCGGGGTGGTGTTCGCGGTCACGCGCATCGCCCCGGTGACAAAGGTGGGGGCGAGAGAAGCAAGCGCCTGACCCACGGGATATTCCGGCTGTTCGGGCAGCAGCCAGCGGTTGTCGCGGTACAGGCAGGCGTGGAGTGTGCGATCAAAGCGCGGCGTTGCAACAGGCGCGGCGCCTGTTTTCGCACCGGCCGCGCCGCCCGGGAAAGAGCCGGAGGAAGCGCCGGGAGGAACGTTGAGGCGCGGCCGCCGGCCGGACAGAGAAGACTCGGGCTGGCTGTACGGACCGGGAATGGCCCGGCCGTCGAGAATGCTTCTGCCGGGGGAAGCGGCGCGGGGAGCGGGGGAAGGGTAAAGGCCCTGCCCGGGCAGCGGTACGAAGCCCCGGCCCGAAGGGTCGCCGGGAAAACCCCCGGAGCCATAACCGGGACCGTAAGAAGACGGCGGGACAGCGCGGCCCTGCCGGGCGGGATGGCCGGAAGGCGGGGCGGAATAACCGGCGGGCGGGGCATTGCGCCGCTCGCGCACGCGCATGGCCGCGTGCAGCGAAGCGCCGGACTCCGGCCCGGCCGCTGTTGCCGATAAAACGCCCGTTGGCGCCGACGAGGCGACAAACGACGGCGGCGAAACAACGGCCGCCGCAACGGCTGAAACGCCGGCGGCGCGGGCAATCGCGGGCCAGGCGATTGCCGGCAACAGGCAGAGCGCGACAAGAAAAAGGCGTGATTTCAGCATGGGGGGCGCCGTGGGAATGTGGCTTCAGCCGCCGGCGGAAAACACCGCGCGGGTATTTGCCACCCTATCCCGTTTCGATTTTCAGTTCAAGAAGCGCATTTTTCTCCCGTCAGGCCCGGAAATGCGTCTTTTCCCTTGCCTCAAAAGGCTCCGGCTGGTATGAATCCTACGCCCGAAGGCAAAAAAACCGCGTCCGCCCGTATGGCGGCACGTCGGTTTTCCGTGTCGGGAAAAAGCCGGGAAACCCCGGCCTGACAAGCGGAAAACGCGACCTTCGCCCTTTTCCGCCCGCAGTACTTTTTTGAGGAGTTCCCATGAGTTCAGAGGACCACATCCGGAATGAGCAGGAAGGCGAGGCCGTTGCCCCGGAAACCGCGCCCGTTGACGATGCCGCGCCCGTGACGGAAAGCGCCGCGTCCGTTGAAGTCGAGTCTGCCGAAGCCACGCCCGCCGCGGCCCCGGCCCCCGAGGAAAACCTGGATGAAGGCTCTTTTGCGGAAATGCTCGCCCAGCATGAACGCGAGGAAGCCCCCCAGGCCCGCCTCACGCCCGGCCAGCGGGTAAGCGTGCGCATTGTGGCCATAACGGCCGACACTGTTTTCGTCAGCACCGGCTCCAAGGTGGACGGCATAGTCGACCGCGAGGAACTGGAGGAAAACGGAGAACTGCCCCACCAGGTGGGCGACATGCTTGACCTGTACGTGGTCACGGTAAGCCCGCAGGAAGTCAAACTTTCTCGCATCCTGCGCGGGGCCGGCAGCATCTCCGCCCTGGAAGACGCCAAAGCGGCCGGCCTGCCCGTGGAGGGCAAGGTCACGGGGCAGGTGAAAGGCGGCTACGCCGTGGACATCATGAAACGCCGCGCTTTTTGCCCCTTAAGCCAGATTGACCTGCGCCCTCTGGACGATCCGGAGGCCGTGGTGGGGAAAACCTACCCCTTTCTCATCACCCGGCTGGAAAAAGGCGGACGCAACATTGTGGTGTCGCGGCGGTCCATTCTTGAGCGGGAACAGCAGGAAAACCGCGAGGCCCTGCTGGCGGAAATCAACGTGGGCGACGTGCGCGAGGCCACCATCACCCGCCTGGCCCCCTTTGGCGCCTTTGCGGAACTTTCCCCCGGTGTGGAAGGGCTGGCCCATTTGTCCGAACTTTCCTGGACCCGCGTGGGCCAGGCCGACGAAGCCGTCAGCGTGGGCGACCGCGTGCGCGTCAAGATTCTGGGCATCAACCGGGAAGAAAAGGGCGTGCGCATCTCGCTTTCCCTCAAGCAGGTGACGGACGACCCCTGGAAGGACGTGGAAACCCGCGTGGCCCCCGGCGACGTGCTGTCCGGCAAGGTTGTGCGCAACGCTCCCTTTGGCGCGTTTGTGGAAATTCTGCCCGGCATCGAGGGCCTGGTGCACCTGTCCGAGCTTTCCTATGAAAAGCGCGTGATGAAGGCCGACGAGATTGTCGTGCCCGGCGATATGGTCCAGGTGAAGGTCAAGGAAGTGGACACGGCCAAAAAGCGCATTTCCTTAAGCCTGCGCGACGTGGGCGGCGACCCCTGGGACAGCGTGGGCGACGCGCTGGTTGCGGACGCCGAGCTTACGGGCACGGTGGAAAAACGCGCGCCTTTCGGGCTGTTCATCACCCTGGCCCCCGGCATCACCGGCCTTTTGCCCACCTCCGTGATCCAGGCCTCGCCTTCGCGCAAAAGCCTTGAGCGCCTGGGACCGGGCGAAGCCGTGGCCGTGCGCATAAGGGACATTGACACCAAAGGCCGGCGCATCTCCCTGGCTCCGGCCGGCGAGGAAGGCGCGGCGGAAGCCGAGGAAAAGGACTGGAAACGCCACGCGCCCAAGCCCGCCCCGGCCCCGTCCATGGGCGCCCTGGGCCTGGCCCTGCAAGCGGCCATAAAGAAAAAGAAATAATCCCGCCAGTTCAGGACATTGAAAAAGGAGGCTCCGGCCTCCTTTTTGATGTTTAGAGCAAATCAATTTTGAAATTGTCCAAGAGTAGTATTGCCTCCGGCGGCCAAAGGGGTTGAACCCCTTTGGAAACCACATTTTTCTAAGCAGATTCAAGTGAATAATTTCAAAATTGAAAGGCTCTAGAACAAATTCATTTTGAAGTTTCCCAAAAGAATTATTGCCTCCGGTCGCGGACACAGGCCCTGTGCGGCCAAAGGGATTGAATCCCTTTGGAAACCCCATTTTGTTTGTTGGGCTGACGTGAGTATGTTCGCTTCAGCGCATCAGGGAAAAGCTCAGCGTAACGTTGAGGCAACATTGCCGACGAGAGCCGCGTTCAGGCGCTCCCATCAATCCACCACCACACAGTGTCCTCCCGTACGGGGTTTCCAAAGGGGGTCACACAGAGCCTGTGCCCCAGGCCCCCTTGGGCCGCCGGAGGCAATACCACTCTTGGATAACTTCAAAAAGACTTTTCCCCGACCGGCCGGCCCGCGCCCGCCTCAGCAACGGGAGAGCGGAAAAAATTACGAAAAAGACGCAACGAATGTTGAAAATTATTTTGCAAAAATAGATAAACAATACTACTATTATCTACTTGCCTATATAAGGCATTTCACCATGCCCCGGAACTCCTTTCGAAAAACGCGCCAGAGCGTGGGCGGCAATGGCAGCGGAGACCAGGAAGAATCATGCAGACCATCACCCACACCTCAAAAGTCGGCCGCAAGGAATTGCTGCGCGCCCTGGATCATTCCCTGGCCATGGTGGAATTCGCCCTTGACGGCACCATTCTCAGCGCCAACGCCAATTACCTGTCCATGTGCGGCTACCAGCTTCAGGAACTGGTGGGCAACAACCACAAGCTGCTTTGCGCCGGCGGGCATCTGCTCTCCCGGGCCTACACGGACTGCTGGGAAAAAATCCGGCTGATCGGCTGTTCGTCCGGCCTGTTTCCCCGGCAGCGCAAGGACGGTTCGGAATTCTGGATCGAGGCCGCCTACTACACGGTGTTTTCAGAATCGGACGCCCGGGGCCGCATCATCAAGTTCTGCCTTGACGTTACCGAGCGCATGCAGGCCGTTGACGAAAAAATCTGCCTGCTGGAGGCGGTCAACCGCTCGCTTATTCTGGCGGAATACTCGCCGCGGGGGGATTTTCTCTCCCTGAACGAAAATTTTATCAGCTCCCTTGGCTTTTCCCGCGTGGATTTACTCGGCAAACGTCTTATGGACGTGTTTTCCACGCTCGATCCGCAAAACGGCCCGCTGCGCGAGCTGTGGCGCGATATATGCGGCGGGCGCACCCATTACCAGAAAATGGAGTGGAAGGCGGCCAACGGCGAATCCGTCTGGTTGAACACCCTGTTCACCCCGCTGTTCACGCCCGAGGGCAAACTGAAAAAAGTGTTGCAGATGGCCTCTGACGTGACTTTTGCCACCGAATTCGAACGCCGGCAGCGGCAACGCTTCCAGAAACTCTCCCTGGTGGCGGACAAGACGAGCAGCGGGGTGATCATAGCGGACAGCATCGGTAGAACCGTCTACGCCAACGCGGGCTTCAGCAAGATGTTCGGCTATACGGAAAAGGATCTGGCCGGCCGCTCGGCCGCCTGCATTTTCGGCCCGGAGGAAACGAGCGTGGCCAGAAGGCTGCGCGAAGGGCTGGGACCGAAAGAATCGCTTTCCATCGAGGAAATAGCTTACGGCAAAAGCGGTCAGCGTCTGTGGGTATCCTGGGTGTCCACCTCGGTCCGCAACGACGACGGCAGGCAGGAATACATCGTGACCGTGATCACTGACATCACGGATACGAAACTGTACGAGGTGCTGCAACGCAAGGCCCTGGAAGGCATGGCCCGCGATGTGCCCACGGACGAAGTGCTGGGCATGGCCTGTCTGGAAATAGAGCGTATTATTCCCGGAATTTACGTACTGGTCATGGGCGTGGACAAGCATAACCGCCTGTACGCCGTGGCCGCGCCCAGCCTGCCGCCGGCCGGGGCGGCGCTTCAGGACATACCCGTGAGTCCCAACTATTCGCCCTCAAGCCGGGCCGTCTATTTCGGCAGCACCGTCGTCGAGCGCGACATTGCCGCCGGCCAGTACCCGCAGGCGATCAAGGATGCCTTCGCCAGGGCCGGCGTGCGCGGCTGCCTGGCCAAACCCGTAAAGGCCGGCAACGGCGACGCCATCGGCGTGACCTCGTTTTACTATCCCGACGACTGCCGGACGGACGGCTTCCAACTGCGCACCCTCGACGTCATGTCGCGCATCTGCGCCATTGCCCTTGAGCGGGAAAACGCCAGAGCGGCCATGCGGCACCTGACCTTTTACGATTCCCTCACCGGGCTGGCCAGCCGCAATCTGCTGCTGGCCGCCGCCGACAATCGCATTGCCGAAAACGCGGCCATTCACCCTGAAGCTCGCTTCGCGGTCTTCTGCGTCAACATCGATCGCTTCAGGCGTATTAATCGTTCCTGCGGTTACGCCGCCGGCAACGAAGTGCTGAAAAACCTGGGCCGGCGCATTCAGGAAATGACCGAACAGGGGGATTTGGCCGGGCGCGTTTCCGCCGACGAATTCGTCCTGTTCAAGGCCGGCTGTGACGCCGAGAGCGCCATGGAACTGGCCCGGCACATCCAGAGCAACGTGGCCCAACCACTGGAGGCGGGCAGAACGGAGGTGGTGCTCAGCGCCTGCATAGGCGTAAGCCTGTATCCGGAAAACGGCAACCTGGCTGAATCGTTGCTAAACAACGCCGCCATGGCCATGACCTCGGGCAAGCGAAAAGGGCCGGGGCAAATACGCTTTTACGACCAGAAACTCCGGCCCGCGAGTTCGAACACCCTCTCTCTTGAAACCAAGCTGCACAACGCCATCAGCCGGCGCAAGCTGCAACTGTATTACCAGCCCCAGGTCGATATGCGCACGGGCCGGCTGTACGGGGTGGAAGCCCTTTGCCGCTGGCGCGACGACGAGGCCGGCGACATCCCGCCCGTCCGCTTTATCCCCCTGGCGGAGGAATCGGGCCTGATCGCGCAGATGAGCCACTGGGTGCTGGAAGAATCGTGCCGGCAGCTCGGCCTCTGGCGCAGGCAGGCCCTGCCCGTGCCCCAGATTTCCGTCAACCTGTCGCCGTCAAATTTCCGCGACGCCGGCCTGATGGAAAAATTTCTCCAACGCCTGGACGAGCACAGTCTCGTTCCCAACGACATCATTCTGGAACTGACCGAAAACGTGCTGCTCGACAACGACCCCGCCACCATGGCCCTGCTCAGAAAAGCGCACGGAATGGGCTTTCGGCTGGCGCTGGACGACTTCGGCACCGGCTATTCCAGCTTGAGCTACCTGCGCGAACTGCCCATTTCCGAAATCAAGCTGGATCAGTTTTTCGTCTACAATCTGCACACAGACGAACTCAGCCAGCGCCTCAGTCAGGCTGTGCTCTGCATAGGGGAAAGCCTGGGCCTGACCGTAATCGCCGAAGGCATTGAGAACGTCGAGCAGTACGCCCTGCTGAAACAGCAACGCTACCACGTGGCCCAGGGGTTTCTTCTGTCCTCGCCCGTCCCGGCCGCGGAATTTGAAAACTGGCTGCGGCGCTGGCGTCCCCAGGACATGGATGACCAATATGTCCTCGCCTGATCGCGCATCAGCTCCGCGGAGATGCAATATGGATTTTTACTGGGAACTCTACCGGCATTATGACGAATTGTTCGCCGTTGATCCGGCGGAAATGCGCGGTATCGCCGCCCTGTTCGAAGGCGCCCGGCTGCTGCTGCATATCGGCTGCGGCGCCGGCAGCGCAACCGTCCATCTGGCCGCGCCCGGCCGGCGCGTCATCGGCATAGACCCGGACGCGGCCATGGTCGCCAAAGCGCGGGAAAAGGCCGGCGCAGCCGGAATCCGCTACGAAACCCTGCATCTGCTGGACCTGGACAAACAATTCGCCGGCCTGATCTTTGACGGCATGGCCTGGCTTGACGACAGTCTGGCCCTCCTGTCCGTCGAGGATATCGGCCTTGCCCTGGAAAAGGCCCACACCATGCTGGCCGAGGGCGGCCGGCTGGTTATCCGGCTCATAAACTACGACCGCGTGCTCGACAACTGCGTGTGCGCCCTGCCGGACATTGACACGAAAAACGCCACCCTCACCCGCGCCTACCGCAAGGCCTTTGACGGCCTGCACTGCCTGACCAGCCTGCGCCTTAAGGACCGCGGCCGGGTCTTCAGCAACGACGCCGTTCGCTTTCCCCTGCGCCGGAACACTCTGGCCGGCATGCTGGCCGGCATCGGCTTTGACGCGCCGGACTGGTACGGCGACCGCGCCGGCAATCCCCTGAGCCCGGATTCCCTCACCCTCATCGCCGCCTGCCGCAAAGAGTCCGCAAAAATATATTGATGAAGCCAGCCCGGTCGAAGCGGGGCTCCGCGCAGAGCCTGCGTCCTCGACCCTTGCACCCCGCAAGGGGGCCGCGCACAGAGCCTGTGTCCCCGGGCCCCCTTGACCCGCGCATTAGAGCATTTCACGAATGAAATGAGTGAATTGCTCTGCAAGAATTTGTCCTCAAATCCTTGCCGCGAAAGAGGCGTAGGCGGGCATTGCCCGCCGTTAAGCGACTCTTTCAAGCGTTAATTGCTCTAGGAGTATAGGTATTGCTGCGGGGTTACCGTCAATCTCATCCGGCACCATTTTTGCTATAACCCTGTTCAGAACTCCTCTCTCCGGCCGCTTTGGGCTCGCGGAAAAACACGCCGCCCCGAACCGATTGGGAGGCAACACTTTTTGCCCGAGCCGCCTTATCCGCTCCCGTCATAATCCCGACAGGCGCAAAGGCCGCCGGCACGATACGAGGGCCGTATGAGACCTTTCGCCTGCCTGCTGCTCGCTTTTTTTCTGTCCGGGTGCGGCGCCACCGGGCGCGGCTTTGACGAGCACGTGCGCTTTGACCCCGCCGGCCAGACCACCATCTACCGGGACCAGTGGGTGCAGCGCAATCCGCCCGAGGTGCACGTTCAGCCCATTTCCCACGAGGGCGCTTCCCTCAAGGTGCTGTTCCTGCCCTTCCGGGTCACCCAGCCCATGGATAACCCCAACATCGTCGGCTATACGGTGGCCAGAACCGTCTGGCAGACCTGGTTGACCATGCGGTTGTTCCCGGCCATGGAATTTTCCGGCGACGACACCCCCTACCGCCGCGACCGGGCCGTGCAGCTTGGCCGCATGCGCGGCGTGGACATGGTGGTGGGCGGCTTTGTCACCTACATCTACGCCGGCGGCACGGCCGGCGCCTCGCAGGTTGCCGTCCAGGTGGAAGCCCACGACACCCGCTCCGGCCAGCTTGTCTGGTCCCTGGCCCAGTCCGGCATGATCCCGGCCGAGCGCACCAACGACTACTTCCTGTTCGCCACCAAAACACGCACGCCTTCCGACCCCATCCACGCCATCACCCAGGCCATTGCCGGCGACATGGGCAAGGTTATCCAGACCTGGACCGCCGGCCCCCCCGGACCGGCCACCGGCATGCAGAAACTGGACAGACAGGCCCACGACGCCCTGTTCCCGCCCCGCGATCCGGTGCCGCCGGCCCGCAGCGAGCGCACGCCCGAGGAGCAGAATCAACCCGGGCAGCCCGAACAGTCGGCTTTCTGACGCCGCCCAACACATTCCGCCTATCAAAACCGGGGCCGCGAGCATTGCTCGCGGCCCCGGTTCGCCGTCCGGCCGCCTCCTATCGCCCGCGCACCAACGCTTTGCCAAAAAATAACGTCCAGCCGGCAAAAACGGCCCGGCCCGTATTGGCTATCGGCTTTTCATCAGGTATAAGAAATTTCGCTTTTCGGGCGGACCGACGAAAAGAACAGACCCGGCGCGCCACGCGCCGAAACGGGAGTGAGCAGACATGATTACCGCTTTTTTGCCCAAAGGGGCCCCTTTTTTCGAGCTCCTTCTGGAACAGAACGCGCTTCTGTGCAAAGCGGCCGCCAATGTTGCTAAAATATTCGAGGGCAAGCCGGACGCGGACAAGCTGCGCCAGGAAATAACCGCCCTGGAGGACCAGGCGGACCACGTCTATCTGGCCATTACCAGACATCTTTCGCAAACATTCATCACCCCCATCGACCGGGAAGACATCCTGCACATCAACAAGACGCAGGAGGCGACCATAGACCTGGTGCACAACCTGTCCAACCGGTTCTACCTGCTGGAACTCAAGCACGTGCGTTTTCCCATGGTGCAGCTCGCGCGCACCATAAAGAACATGGTGCTGCTGACCGGCTCCATGCTCGAAGGCCTGTCGCAAAAGCGCGACAGCCACAATACCAAGGAATTCCAGTTTTTGTGCGGCGAATGCGAAATGCTGCTCAGCATGGGCATACGGGAGCTGTACGACCTGGACAAGCCCACCGTGGACATCGTACTCGACCTGCTCAAATGGACCCGCGCCTACGACCGGATAGAAGCGGTCGTTAACCAGGTCACGCAATTGGCGGAGACCATTGAAGAAGCGGTTCTGAAAAATGTTTGACGTCCCGCTTCTTCTCGTTCTGATTATCCTCGCCGCCCTTATCTTCGACTTTACCAACGGCGCCCACGACTGCGCCAACGCCATCGCCACCGTGGTTTCCACCAAGGTGCTCACCCCGCGCGTGGCCGTAAGCCTTGCCGCCGCTCTGAACCTGATCGGCGCGCTTCTCGGTACGGAGGTCGCCCACACCCTGGGCACCGGCATCGTGCGGCCGGAACTCGTCATGGGAAGCCACATCCTGGTGCTGGCCGCCTTAATCGGCGCCATAGCCTGGAACAGCATCACCTGGTATTTCGGCATCCCCTCGTCGTCTTCCCACGCCCTGATCGGCGGACTCATGGGCGCGGCCTTTGCCGATGCCGGCCCCAGCGCGCTCAATCTTCTGTCCATTGTCAAAAAGGTGGTCGCGCCCCTGCTCATTTCGCCTCTGGCCGGCTTTGCCGTGGGCTTTTTGATGATGGTCGGCATCAGCATCGCCTTTTTCCGGGTGGACAGGCGCTTTGTGAACCGCTTTTTCCGAAAGTCGCAAATGGCCTCCGCCGGCATCATGGCCTTGAGCCACGGGCTGAACGACGCCCAGAAGACCATGGGCGTGATCACCCTGGCCCTGCTCATTTTCGGCAAGATTGACGTGGTTCACGTGCCCCTGTGGGTAAAGCTGGCCTGCGCCCTGGCCATGGCCGCCGGAACGGCCGTGGGCGGCTGGAAGATAGTGAAGACCATGGGCCACAAAATTTTCAAGCTCGAACCGGTGCACGGCTTTGCGGCCGAAACCTCGGCCGCCATGGTCATTGGCTGCGCCTCGGCCTTTGGCGCGCCCATCAGCACCACGCACACCATCACGGCCTGCATTTTCGGCGTGGGCTCCACCAAACGCCTGTCAGCCGTGCGCTGGGGCATAGCCGGCCACCTGATCATCGCCTGGGTGCTTACCATACCGGCCTCGGCCGCCGTGGGCGCCGTCAGTTTTCTGCTGCTGGAAGCTTTTGAAAAGTTGCTCTAAAAAATCTTAGGGATGAAGCCAACTTAAGTCGAAGTGGGGCTCTGCCCCACGCCCCGCAAGGGGGCAGCGGCCCCCTTGACCCTCGCATTCGGGGACAAGTTCACTGTTCCACGATTTGCCATAAATCTAGAGCAATTAACGCTTGAAAGAGTCGCTTGACGGCGGGCAAGGCCCGCCTACGCCTCTTTCGCGGCAAGGATTTGAGGACAAATCCTTGCAGAGCAATTCACTCATTTCATTCGTGAAATGCTCTAAAATAGCAACGCGCCCGGCCAAAAAGCCGGGCGCGTTGCTATTTCCAACCGCCGGGAGCCCCGTTCAGGCGCTCCCATCTCAATCCGCCACCACGCCACGCCTACCCGTATGGGGATTCCAAAGGGGGTCACCCCCTTTGGCGGGTTCCAAGGGCAGAGCCCTTGGCGGGAGAGTCCAGAGAGGGCAGCGCCCTCTCTGGCCGCCGGAGGCATCCTTCACTCTCTCACCCCGATAAGGACCGGGTGGCCAGGGTGGATAAAAAGGGCAGCACGCGGTTTTGCGAAGGGATCATGTAGCGGGCCGAGTCCGAGACCTGTCCGACCTTGATGGTGAAGGCTTCGGCCGGCAGGGCTTTGAACATGTCTTCGTCCGTGGTGTCGTCGCCCATGGCCATCAAAAAGTCGTGATCGCAAAGGGCCAGCCGCCGCCGCATTTCCGCGCCCTTGTTGTAGTCGGCCGGCTTTATCTCAACGATCTTGTTGCCTTTCATGATTTGCAGGCCCAGGCGGGCGCAGGGCACCATCAGGGTGTTGATGAGCTGCGATATGCGCAGTTCGGCCAGCCAGGGGTCGACCTTGCGGTAGTGCCAGACCAGGGCGGTTTCCTTGGTTTCTATGGTTGAGCCGGGCGTTTTGTCCTGGATGTGCTCAAGGATGTCGAGAATTTCTTCGGTCCAGACCGGGCCGGGCACACTGCTGCGCCAGACGCCGTTTTCCATGAAAAAGGCGCCGTGCTCGGCCGCCAGCTCCACGCCCAGGCCGCCGAGCCAGCTTTCCAGGGTCCGCCGGTCACGGCCGCTGCACACGAGCACGGTGTTACGCCTGTCGTTGGCCAGCACAATGAGAATTTCCCGCAGGGCGGGCGAGGGCCTGGCCTCGGCGGGATCTTTGGCGAAAGGGGCCAGGGTGCCGTCGTAGTCCAGGGCCAGAAGGCGCTGTTTGGCGTTGCCGTAGTCCATGAGGATTTGTTGCAGGTTTTCTTTTTCCAGGTGCTTGGCGGCCAGATCGTCGTTGCGCTGCTTGACGCTTTCCAGTTCCTTGAAGTAATCGTTGGCCCAGCGTTTGACCGTGTGGCGGGAAACAAGTTTCTGCATTTTCCGCAGGGCCGCGAGCTGTTTTTCCTCGGGCATGGTCAGGGCGGTCAGAATGGCCTGCTCAATCTGTTTGGCGTCCATGGGGTTGATCACCAGGGCATCGGAAAGCTCCACGGCCGCGCCGGCCATTTCGCTCAAGATCAGCACGCCGGGGCGCTCGCGCTTGGCGGCCAGGTATTCCTTGGCCACCAGGTTCATGCCGTCGCGCAGGGGCGTGACCAGGGCGATGTCCGCGATGTTGTACATGGCCGACAGTTCCGGCAGGGAAAAAGAGCGATAGAAATAGTGCACCGGAATCCAGCCCACGTTCGCGTACCGTCCGTTGATGGCGCCCACGGCCCGGTCCACGTTGGTTTTCAGGTCCGCGTATTTGTCCACGCTGTCGCGCGAGGGCACCACCACCATGATCATGCGCACCTTGCCCCGGTATTCCGGGTTGTTTTCCAGAAAAGAGGCGAAGCCCTCCAGCCGGAGCAGGATGCCTTTGCTGTAATCCAGCCGGTCCACGGACAGAATGATCTTGTTGGTGCCGGCGATGCGTTGCAGATCGTGGATGAGGGAGCGGGAGCCGGGCATGGTGACGGCCTCGCGGTACAGGTCGTAATTGATGCCCATGGGAAAGGCGTCGATTCTGGCCACGCGGTCGCCCAACTGTACCTCGTCCAGCCGGCATTCCAGGTTGAGCACCCGGTACAGGGCGCTGATGAAGTGGCGCATGTAGTCGTGGGTGTGAAAGCCCACCAGATCCGCCCCGAGCAGGCCGCGCAGAAGCTCCGCCCGCTGGGGCAGGTAGCGGAACATCTCGTAGGTGGGAAAGGGGATGTGGTGAAAATAGCCGATGGCCGCCCTGGGCATGCGTTCCCGGATCATGCCGGGCAGCAGCATCAGGTGGTAGTCATGGATCCAGAGGGAATCCTCCGGCTCCATGATCTTCAGCGTTTCTTCGCAAAAGAGTTCGTTGACTTCCTTATAAGCTTTCCAGTATTTTTCATTACAGGCCACATAGCTGAAAAAGCAATGGCAGAGCGGCCACAGGGTGCTGTTGCTGTACCCTTCGTAATAATCCTGGATCTGCTCCTGGCTTAAGAAAACGGGATGAAGCCGCCGCTTTTTCAGCCGGGCGGTCAGCTTTCTGCGCGATTCGTCTTCGTCCGCGTGCACCCCCGCCCAGCCGATCCAGTGCTTTTCCGCGTTCGTTTCCAGCGAATCCAGGCCCGTGGCCAGGCCGCCGCCGCTGCGGGTTACCCGCAACCTGTCGTTCTTGATGGATGCCGTGATGGGAAGGCGATTGGAAATGAGTATGCACTTCATGAACAAGGCTCCCGGCTGTTTACCCTGCCGGTACTGCTGACAGGACCAGTTTGCTATTGTGACACTATACCCGCCGCAGTGTGAAAGCGCAACCCCGCGAAAAATGAAGCAAAGCGTGAAAAGCGCCGGCAAGGAGCCCCCGGAGAGAACCATGCATGATCATTTGGATTTTGGCGTTATCGGCAACTGCAAGACAGCGGCCCTGGTGTCCAGGTGCGGCAGCATCGAATGGCTGTGCTTTCCCGATTTCGACAGCCCCTCCATTTTCGGCGGGCTGCTGGACGCTAAAAAGGGCGGCCGCTTTCGCTTTGTCCCGGCCGAAGAACACCTCTGCTCGCAAGACTACCTGCCCAACACCAACATCCTGAGAACCCGCTATACTTCGCCTTCCTGCGCTTTTGAAGTGCTGGACTTCATGCCGCGCTATCGTATTTCCAATTCGGAATACTACATGCCGCCGGAAATCTACCGGCTGATCCGCCCGGTCAGCGGCACGCCGCGCCTGCGCGTGGAATACGCCCCCATGCTGAACTACGCCCGCGAGGCCCCGGTTCACGAACACCTGAACGGCTATGCACGCACGGCCTCGGAAAAAAACACCAACGACAACGTCTACCTCTATTCCAGCCTGGACATGGACGGCATCCTTCAGGGGCGCGAGTTTCGTCTGGAAAAAGAGGAATTCCTGCTGCTTTCTTACTACCAGAAACTCATTCCCATCGACATCGAGCGGGTGAACCTGGAGTTGGAGCGCACCAAAATATACTGGATGAACTGGGTCAACCGCTCGGTCAAGTTCGAAAAATACGCGGACATCACCTCGCGCAGCCTGCTGGTGCTGAAGCTGATGACCGTGGAACGCACCGGGGCCATTCTGGCCGCCCTTACCACCAGCGTGCCGGAAATAGCCGGCGGCGAGCGCAACTGGGATTACCGCTACTGCTGGCTGCGCGACGCCTCCATGTCCATCAACACCCTGCTGCGCATGGGGCACCCGCACGCGGCCAGGCGCTTTTTACGCTTCATCAAGCACATTGTGCGTTCCAAGCACGAAAACTTCCAGATCATGTACGGCATCCGGGGCGAGCACATTTTGACGGAAGAAACCCTGGACCACCTGGACGGCTACGGCGGCGCCAGACCCGTGCGCATAGGCAACGCCGCCTATACCCAGAAGCAGAACGACGCCCTGGGCTACTTGCTGGACGTGATCAAAACCTACTACTTCTGCTTTTCCGGCACCCTGGATGATCTGGAAGAGATGTGGGAAATCGTGAAAAAGGTGGTCAAGACCATCGCGGCCACCTGGGACAAGCCGGACCAGGGCATTTGGGAATTTCGCGGCCGCGAGGACCACTTTGTGTTTTCCAAGGTCATGTGCTGGGTGGCCCTGGACCGGGCGGCCCAGATCGCCTCCTACCTCGGCCGCTCGGAATACGAAATGCGCGTCCGGGCCAAAGCCCAGGCCATACGCGAGGATATTCTCGCCAAAGGCTGGAACGAAGACCTCCAGAGCTTCACCCAGGTTTACGGCGGCACGGACGTGGACGCCTCGCTGCTGCTCATGGAACAGTACGGCTTTATCGAGGCCATTGACCCGCGCTTTTACAAAACCGTGGACCGCATCAAGGAGGAACTGCTCCACAACGGCCTGATGTACCGCTACAGAAACAACGACGACTTCGGCCAGCCCGGCTCGGCCTTTACCATCTGCTCATTCTGGCTGGTGCGCGCCCTCTACGTGACCGGACGGCGCGACGAAGCCATGGCCCTGTTCGACGACCTGATCGCCTGCCGCAACCACGTGGGCCTTTTAAGCGAAGACCTGGACTTCACCACCCGCCGGCAACTGGGCAACTTTCCCCAGGCTTACTCCCATCTGGCCCTGATCGACGTGGTGGAACTTATAACCCAACGCCGCTTCTGGTCCAAGTTCATCCAGGCGTAGGGGGAGGGAGAGGAAGAGAATGCCTCCGGCGGGGGGGGGGGGGGGGGGGGGGGGGGGGGGGGGGGGGGGGGGGGGGGGGGGGGGGGGGGGGGGGGGGGGGGGGGGGGGGGGGGGGGGGGGTGGGGGGGGGGGGCGGGCGGGGCGGGGGGGGGGGGGGGCGGGG
>JAVBOI010000006.1:0-10243 GCA_031550695.1 Desulfovibrio sp.
CAACATTCGCTGACGCTGAATGCAACGCAGGCCTGGCGGACAGTCAATTCTTCATCCTTCACGGCTTCTTTGGCCATCTCAGCACGCTGAGACGGCCTTACCACTTTTTTTCAAGAGCCCTCTGCACAACATCGGCGCGGAGCTGAGCGTCCGCATACATGCGCTTAAGCTGAGCGTTTTCCCTCTCCAGCTCTTTCATACGAGCCATCAGCGATGCATCCATGCCGCCGAATTTCGCCCGCCATTTGTAAAATGCGGCGCTGCTCATGCCGTGTTCACGGCAAAGCTCGGTCACCGGAACCCCATTCTCGGCCTGCTTCAAAATCGCCAGAATCTGGCTGTCGGAAAATCGGGACGTTTTCATGCAAAATCTCCGTGTTCGCTATTCTCGGAAATTCTACTTCAAAACGCTACTTTTTTTCGGGGGGATTACCTTCCACGGTCAGGTAGTCGTGCTTGCCTCTGGTGTAGAGGGCAACCGCCGTATCCTTATCCCCGTCCATCGCCTGCATGATAGCCGGATTACGGCTGACCATGCGGCCTCCCTCTTTCATGGCGTAAACCGTCGCGCCTTTGCCGTTTACCCCAAGGCGCACATAGGGAAGCGATGAGTCCGGTTGCACGCCGCCTTGCGCGGGCTTTTCCGGCGCGATTTCGGCGGGCTGCCCGGCCCGGTCTTTTTCCTCTTGCAGATCGGCCTGAATATTCTCAGCCCGGATAGTCTCTATGTGGCCCGCCATGATGTCGAACAGCGTCAACTGGCCGGGGTCGTATTTCTGCTTGCGCGGTCTTGCCATGCTTACGCCTTTTTGACGGGTGCGCCTCCCTCCTTGTCGAAAGTTAGGGAAGATGCGTTGAGCATCCGGACGCTTTCACCGTCTACGATAAAAACAACCTTATCGCCTTCTTTCAGGTTCAGCTTGTCACGAATGGCAACGGGGATATTGATTTGCCCCTTGGATGAAACTTTTGCCATCTCCACTGTATGCTCTCCTTGTTTTCTTTGTTTTCCTTGATTTCTTTGTATCAACTTTCAAGAAAAGCGCAAGAAAAATGAGAGCGCCTGAACCGGCGTATCTGAGCACACAAGCTGCAATCGCTTGACGTGTCAGCTCCTTTGCCGTATAGGACTTTCCTGTTCTTCGCGGGAATAACTCAACGGTAGAGTGCAACCTTCCCAAGGTTGAGGTTGCGGGTTCAAATCCCGTTTCCCGCTCCAGAATATGATACAGCCGGATTTGAAACAGTCCTGAATGCCTTGAAAAACAAGGATAATTCAGAAAGCGACTGTCCAAATCCGGCTGTTTTCATCCGGGGGCGCCCTCTTGCTTTGGGGGTATATTCGGGGGTGTAATTTGCCTCAACGGAGGTGATACCCCCATGTCCCTTACAGATACCGCCATACGCGGCGCAAAGCCCAAGGGCAAGCCGCAAAAGCTCTTTGACGGCAACGGCCTGTTTTTGTTCATACCTCCAAAAGGCGTAAAAAGCTGGCGCTTGAAGTACAGTTTCCAGGGCCGGGAAAAACTGCTCACCCTCGGCACATACCCCCCGCTTTCGCTGAAAGAAGCGCGAGAAGCCGCTACGGAGGCCCGTAAACTCATCGACAAGGGTATTGACCCTATGAGCGACGCATTGCGCAAAAGGATTCTCGCATGCAGTTTTTCGAGCGGATCGCAAAAGAGTTGAGCATAGCCTCGGGCCAGGCCAAAGCCGTGGCGGATCTTCTGGACGAGGGGGCGACCATCCCCTTTATCGCCCGCTACCGCAAAGAGGCGCACGGCTCTCTGGATGAAGTGGCCGTTACCGCTGTGCGGGACAGGCTTACGCAACTGCGCGAACTGGAAGCGCGGCGCGAGGTCGTTCTCGCCTCGCTGACGGAGCGGGAACTGCTTACCGACGAACTGCGCGCCAAGGTGCTGGCCGCCGCCACCATGACCGTGCTGGAAGACGTGTACCTGCCCTTTCGCCCCAAACGCCGCACCCGCGCGACCATGGCCAGGGAAAAAGGCCTTGAGCCCCTGGCCCTGGCCCTCTTGGCGCAAGGCGCCTCGCTTTTGCCCGGAGAAGCGGCGAAATCCTTTGTGGATGCGGAAAAAGGCGTGGAATCCGTTGACGCGGCCCTGGCCGGCGCCCGCGACATCATCGCGGAAACGGTCAGCGAGGACGCGGCCGCCCGCGCCGCCATGCGCGAATTGTTCGCCCGCAAGGCCGTGGCCGCTTCCGGCGTGGTCAAGGGCAAGGAGGCGGAAGGCGCGAAGTTCCGCGACTATTTCGACTGGCGGGAGAATGCTTCCAAAGCCGCCGGGCATCGCCTGCTGGCCATGCTGCGCGGCGAAGCCGAGGGTGTCCTGACCCTGCGCTTTCTGCCGGAAGCGGAACCGGCTCTTGAGCGCTTGCGGGGCATGTTCGTGAAAAACGCCTCCCCGGCCGGGCGGCAGGTACGCGAGGCCGTTGACGACGGCTACAAGCGCCTGCTCGCGCCCTCCCTGGAAACGGAACTGCGCGGGGTATTACGCCAGAAAGCCGAAAGCGAAGCCATCAGCGTGTTCGCCAAAAACCTGCGCCAGCTTCTGCTCGCCTCGCCCCTGGGGCAAAAGCGCGTGCTGGCCATTGACCCCGGTTTTCGCACCGGCTGCAAAATCGTGTGCCTGGACGCCCAGGGCGCGCTTGTGCACCACGATCTCATCCATATCATGAGCGAGGATCAGCAAAAAAGCGCCGGGGAAAAAATCCGCAAGCTCGCGGCCGCCCACAAGGCCGAGGCCGTGGCCATCGGCAACGGCACGGCCGGGCGCGAGACGGAAAGCCTGGTTCGCTCGCTGCATCTTTCTCTACCCGTGCTGGTGGTGAGCGAAAGCGGGGCCAGCGTGTATTCGGCCTCGGAAACGGCCCGGCGGGAGTTTCCGGACCTGGACCTTACCGTGCGCGGGGCGGTTTCCATCGGCCGCAGGCTTATGGACCCCCTGGCCGAGTTGGTGAAAATAGACCCCAAAGCCATTGGCGTGGGCCAGTACCAGCACGACGTGGACCAGACGGCCCTCAAAAAGAGCCTGGACGATGTGGTGGAAAGCTGCGTGAACGCGGTGGGCGTGGAAGTGAACACGGCCAGCGTGGAGCTGCTTACGCGCGTTTCCGGCCTTGGCCCGGCCCTGGCCAAGGCCGTTGTAGCCTGGCGCGAGGCCAACGGCCCCTTTGCCCGGCGCAAGGATTTACAGAAAGTGCCGCGCCTCGGCCTCAAAGCCTTTGAGCAGGCGGCCGGGTTTTTGCGCATCCATGGCGGGGCGAATCCCCTGGACGCCTCGGCCGTGCATCCGGAATCGTACCGCATTGTGGAAGCCATGGCCAAGGATCTGGGCTGCGCGGTGCCGGACCTGCTGAGCAATTCGGCCATAAGAAAGCGGATCAAGGCCGAGGCCTATGTGACGGAAAACGTTGGCCTGCCCACGCTGCGCGACATCCTGGCCGAGTTGGAAAAGCCGGGCCGCGACCCGCGCGAGGCCTTTGAGGCCTTTGCCTTTGCCGAGGGCGTAACGCGCCTTGAAGACCTCACGCCGGGCATGCGCCTGCCGGGCATCGTCACCAACGTGACCAATTTCGGGGCTTTTGTGGACATAGGCGTGCACCAGGACGGGCTGGTGCACATCAGCCAGTTGGCGGACAGCTTTGTGAGCGATCCGCACGCGGTGGTGACCGTACAGCAGCAGGTGAGCGTTACCGTGCTGGAGGTGGACGCGGCCCGCAAACGCATTTCCCTGTCCATGCGCAAGAATCCGGAAGCGACCGCGTCGGGAGCGAACGCGCCGGGAGCGGCCGCGCCACGGCAGCGGACGCGGGAGCAGGGGCGAAATCCGGAGGCCGGCGCGGGCAGACCCGCGCGCGAAAAAAGGCCGCAACCCCAAAACAAAGGGCGGAGCGAAGCACGTCAGGAGCGGCCCGACAAAGAGGAAGGCCACCGGCCGTTCCAGGATATGCTGGCCAAGCTGGGCAAGCGGTAGGGGCGGCCGCTGTACTTATGCGGCGTTGGAAGCTATGCTTTGCCGGTCGGTTATCCTGTCATTGAAGCCTGACCTCGGCTCAGACCACGCGTATTGCGGGGGCATATGAAAAAATTCGACTTTTCCGGCATACAGCAGCTCGGCCGCGCCCTGATGCTGCCTATCGCGGTGCTGCCGGCGGCGGCGCTGCTGTTGCGTTTCGGGCAGGACGATCTGTTGAACCTCGCCTTCATGGCCAGCGCGGGCGCGGCCATTTTCGACAACCTGGGCATTCTGTTCGCCACCGGCATTGCCGTGGGCTTTGCCAGGGAAAATAACGGCGCTGCCGGCCTGGCCGGGGTTGTGGGGTATTTTGTCATCATCAAGGGCGCGGGCGCGCTCTTGGGCGTTCCGCCCGACATCGCCGCCGACGGCGCGGCAAAAGCCGCTTTTCTGGCCAAAGAGGCCTCGCGCATGAGCATCCCCGTGGGCATTGTTTCAGGGCTGACCGCCGGGGTATTGTACAACCGTTTTTATACGGTCAAGCTTCCTGATTACCTGGCGTTTTTTGGGGGGCGGCGCTTTGTGCCCATTGTCACCGGCTTTGTCTGCCTCGGCTGGGCCTGGCTGTTTGGCGAAACCTGGCTGTTCCTGTCCGCCGGGCTGGACAGTTTCAGCAAACTGTTGTCCGCATCGGGCGAAATCGGGCTGTTCTTTTACGGGGTCCTGAACCGCCTGCTCATTATCACGGGCCTGCACCACATTGTGAACAACGTCGTCTGGTTTTTGCACGGCGGCTTTACCCTGGTGCAGGACGGCGTGACCCTGGTGATTACGGGCGATCTCAATCGGTTCTCCCGTGGCGACCCGACGGCCGGCGCGTTCATGGCCGGATTTTTTCCGGTCATGATGTTCGGGCTGCCCGCGGCCTGCCTGGCCATGTACCGCCACGCCCTGGCCGCCAACAGGCGGGCGGTGGGCGGCCTGCTCATGTCCATGGCCCTCACGGCCTTTCTTACGGGCATTACCGAGCCGGTGGAGTTCGCCTTCATGTTTCTGGCCCCGCCGCTGTACGCCATTCACGCCGTACTGACGGGATGCTCCATGGTGATCATGGATATGCTCGGGGTCAAACTGGGCTTCGGCTTTTCCGCCGGGCTCATCGACTATGTGATCAATTTCAGCAAATCGACGCGCCCGCTGCTTCTGCTGCCGGTCGGGGCCGCCTATTTCGCCGTGTACTACATCCTGTTCAGCGTCTGCATCCGCAAATTCAACCTTGGCACCCTGGGGCGCGAGAGCGCGGCGCCGGGCGGCAAAAGCGATTCCCCGCCGGCGCCGCAACCGTCCTTTCCGGACTTTCCGGGGCCGGGCCTTTTGGCGAAGGATGACGGAAAAGCGGCCCACATGCTGCGCGCCCTTGGCGGAGCGGCCAATCTCGTGTCCGTGGACGCCTGCGCCACCCGCCTGCGCCTGCGGGTGAAAAACAACGCCACGGCAATTGACGGCAAACGCCTCAGGGCGCTTGGGGCGTTCGGCTTTACGCGGCCGGACGCGCAATCGCTCCAGGTTGTTCTTGGCCCCAGCGCCGACACAATGGCGATGCAACTGCGAAAACTCCTTGATGAAGAAGGGAAAAGCGCGACAACCGCGACACCGGAAACTCCCGCCGATCCCTTCGCGGAACTTGCCGGGGACAAAAAGGCCAAGGCCATGGTATTGGCGCTTGGCGGCCCTGATAATCTTGTGTCCGTGGATGCCTGCGCCACGCGGCTTCGCCTGAAAGTCAAAAACAACAGGGACATTGACGAAGCGCGGCTCAGGGAACTGGGCGCGCACGGCATTGTCCGCCCCGATGCAGGGTCCTTGCAGATTGTTCTGGGGCCCGTGGCCGATACGGTGTCGTCCGATATCCGGAGCGTCGTGCAGGCCTGGAAGGAACAAAAAGACCATCAACGAGGCCGCCATGCGTGACCCCGGGTCGCGAACCTACGCCATAACCGGCGGTCCGGTGTTTGACGGCGGGCGTTTTCTGGCCGATCACGCCGTGATTGTCCATGGGGAAACGATACGCGCCCTTGTGCCGGCCTCGGAAGTTCCGGCGGAGGTGGAAACAATTTCCGTCGACGGCGCGGTCATTGCGCCCGGCTTTGTGGATTTGCAGCTCAACGGCGGCGGCGGCGTGACCTTCACCGATTCCATAACGGCCGAAGCCCTGGACGCAATGCACGCCGCCAACCTGAAAAGCGGCTGCACCTCGTTTCTGCCCACCCTTGTCAGCACCACGGAAGCCGACATGCTGGCGGCCATGCGCCTTGTGAGCGAGTACCGGACCAAGCGGGGCCCGGCCCCGGTGCTGGGCCTGCACCTGGAAGGGCCGTATATCAGCGGGGCGCGCAAGGGCATTCACAACGAGGCGCATATCAGAGTCCTTACCCCGGCCATGCGCGACACCCTGTGCGCCTACGCCGGGACCACCCCCCTTATGCTCACCCTGGCCCCGGAATGCGTGGATTTGCGCGATATCCGCGCCCTGGCCGATGCCGGGGTTGTTGTCTCCATCGGGCATACAAACGCCACCTACGCGGAGGCGAAACGCGGCATGCTGGCGGGCGCGCGGGCGGCCACGCATCTTTTCAACGCCATGTCCCCCTGGCGGAGCCGCGAGCCCGGCGCGGTGGGGGCGATTCTGGATTCGCCGGATGTCGCCTGCGGCATCATCGCGGACGGGGTGCATTCGCATTTCGCCTCGGTCGCTCTTGTCAAACGGCTGAAGCGAAACCAATGCTTTCTGGTCACCGACGGCACCGCGCCCGTGGGCACGGATATGAAGGAGTTCACGTTCTGCGGCCAGACCGTGCATGTGCGGGACGGCATGTGCGTGAACGCCGACGGCACGCTTGGCGGATCGATGCTGACCATGATTGAGGCGGTGCGCAACTGCGTGGTTTCCGTGGGCATTCCCCTTGCGGAAACCTTGCGCATGGCCTCGGCCTACCCGGCCGCCATTCTGGGACAAAAGGCGCTGGCGGGCGGCATTGTTCCCGGGGCCCGCGCCAACCTGGCGCTCTTTTCCCCAAAGACCTTTGCCATGGTGGGCACCGTGGACAGAGGGGCGATACATATGTGGTTTTAAAAATTTTGTTTTTGATCTCAAACTGGCGACGGATCTTTTTCCTGATTTGAATTTACCTGAAGAAAATTAATTCCGGGTGCACAGCGCGAGAGAGAGCGCAACCAGGAGTTCGCGGTTGGCGTTCAAGTTCTGAAAAAGGCGAGGCTTCCCCGCCTTTTTCATGCGGAGTCCCGCCCGCCAAAGGGGCACGCGGCAGTGCTGGGCGACGCCCGCAACGATTACTCGGGGCTGCGCGGGGATGCATGGAACCGGCGGCCGGAAGCCCGGCGCACAATACGCGTTCTCCACAAACGCATGGCGGAGAATCTGTAGCCTTCGATCGAAAAGAGGGGAAGCTTGCGGCTTCCCCTCTTCGTGGTGTTGGGTCATGGGCCAGGGCCGCGGGGCCGGTTGCGCGCCGTATGATTTTCCCCTATCGGTAGTGTTCCCCAATCAGTTTTTTCAGGCAGTTTTTTCAGGAAGGTATGCATGGCCGACACGTATCAGAAGCGGGTTCTCCTGGCGCCTCTTTCCGGCGACGTACTCCCCTTGGAGCAGGTTCCGGACCCGGTTTTCGCCCAAAAAATGGTCGGGGACGGCATTGCCATCATGCCGTCAGGCACTATTCTGCTCGCCCCGTGCGACGGCATTGTCACGCAACTGCACGCGGCCTCGCACGCGCTCACGCTGACCACCGCCGACGGCCTGCAGGTGTTCCTGCATATAGGCATAAACACGGTCGCCCTTGGCGGGCAGGGCTTTGCCGCCAAAATCGCCCCTGGGGACGCGGTAAGAACGGGCGACGCGCTGATCGAGTTTGATTTGCCCTACCTTGCGCGCGCCGTGCCGAGCGCGATAAGCATGATGCTTATCGCCGGCGGGGAAATGGTGGAACGCTGCCTGCCCGCGACCGGCACGGTGGAAGCCGGCATCAGCCCGGTGTTGGAACTACTTGTCAGGCAATTGCCGGAAACCGCCTCGCAAACCGCCCCTGGCGGCAACGCGCAATCGTCGCCCATTCTCATTCACAACGCATGCGGCCTGCACGCGCGCCCTGCCGCCGTGCTTGCCCACCACGCCAGGCGGTTCGCGTCCGAAATCTCCCTCTTCAAGGAGGGCGACGCGGGCGGACGGGGCGCCAATGCCAAAAGCCTCACGGGCATCATGGCTCTTGACGTCAGGCATCAGGATCGCGTCGTGTTGCGCGCTTTTGGCCCGGACGCCGAAGAAGCCGTGGCCGCCCTTGCTCCTCTTATGGAATCCGGCCTTGGCGAAACGGTTCAGGCGCGCCCAAAAGCGCCGCAAGAAGGGCCGGCAACGCGCCCGGCCGCCGGCGACGGCCGTACTTTTTTCGGCGCCCCGGCCTCGCCCGGCCTGGAGTGCGGCGCTATCTTCCAGGTGCGCAGAAGCGTTGGCGCGGCGGCGGAACAAGGAACAGGCAGAGACAACGAGGAGCGCGCCTTTTCAGCCGCCCTGCGCGCCGCCCGCGCCGAACTCGGGACTCTGCAAACACAGTTGCGGCAAAGGGCCGATGGTGACAAAGCGGCCATTTTCGCGGCCCACGCGGAACTGTTGGACGATCCCGAACTGCTGCACGCCGCGCGGCAGGGCATGGACGCGGGCCAAAGCGCGGCCTTTGCCTGGCAGGCGGCCTTCAGCGCCTGGGCGGAAATTCTGGGCGGCCTGGATAACGCCCTGCTCGCGGGGCGGGCCGACGACGTCCGCGATGTCGGCCGGCGCGTGCTCGCCCGGCTGACCGGGCAGCCCCGTCGCCAAACCATGGACCTGCCGTCAAACGCCATTGCCGTTGCGGAAGAATTCACCCCTTCGGAAATAGCGGAACTGGATGCCGCCCGCGTGCGGGGCCTGTGCTCCACTGGCGGCAGCGCCGCGTCGCACGCCTCGCTTCTGGCCCGCGCCATGGGCATTCCGGCTGTCGCCGGGGTGGAGGCCCGCGTTCTGGCCGTTCCAGACGGCACGCCCGCGCTTCTTGACGGAGAAAACGGCCTGCTGCGGCTTGAGCCGGGCAAAGACGATCTGGACCGCGTCCAGTCGTTCAAGGAGCAACGCGCGGCGACGCGCGAGCGGGAACTGGCCGCCGCAGCCGGCCCGGCCGTCACGGTCGACGGCCGCCGCATTGCGGTAACGGCGAATATCGGCGGGATACAGGAAGCGAACGAATGCGTGCGCCTGGGAGGGGAGGGCGTGGGGCTGCTGCGGTCGGAGTTTCTTTTTCTGCAACGTGCCGACGCGCCCTCGGAACAGGAACAGGCCGAGGTCTATCAAGCCATCGCCCGAACCCTCGGGCCGGAGCGGACTCTTGTGGCGCGCACCCTTGACGCCGGCGGGGACAAACCCCTGGCCTGCCTGCCGCTGCCGGCGGAAAGCAACCCCTTTCTGGGCATGCGGGGCATCCGGCTGAACAGGCTGGACACCGGGCTGTTTGTCACCCAGGTGCGGGCCATGCTCAGCGCCGCCCACCTCACCCGCCTGCACATCATGTTCCCCATGGTGGCCTCGGCGGAAGAACTGCGCCAGGCCAAAGGCATTGTGGCGGAGCAAAAAGCCGCCCTTGGCGTCACCGCGCCCGTGGCTGTCGGCATCATGGTGGAAGTGCCGGCCGCGGCGCTGCTGGCGGAAAACCTGGCCTGCGAAGCGGATTTTTTCTCCATCGGCACCAACGATCTGGCCCAGTATACCCTGGCCATGGATCGCGGCCACCCCGCACTGGGAAGCATGGCGGACGGCCTGCACCCGGCCGTGCTGCGCCTTGTCGCCGCCACGGTGGAGGGCGCGCGCAAGCTGGAAAAACGGGTGTGCGTATGCGGGGGGCTTGCCGGCGATGCCCGGGCGGTTCCCATACTTATGGGCCTTGGCGTGGACGAGTTGAGCGTCAACCCCGCTTTCATCCCGGCCGTCAAAAGCCTGATACGCCGGCAAAGCCTGGAGCGCTGCAAAACCCTGGCCGCCGATGCGCTGACCATGCTCACGGCAACGGAAGTCAGGGAGTATCTTGCCATTTTCCCAACGACCCCGGATTAGAGCAATTCACGAATGAAATGAGTGGATTGCTCTGCAAGGATTTGTCCTCAAATCCTTGCCGCGAAAGAGGCGTAGGCGGGCTTTGCCCGCCGTTAAGCGACTCTTTCAA